>SHUI01000097.1 GCA_009697455.1 Bryobacterales bacterium | reverse complement strand
CCCCCAATTCTCCGGGGACATCGCTCAGATGGGAACCAATCAGGCTCTGCGGCCGGACCTGGTTTGCAATCCGAACCTGCCGCGTGGCGAGCAGACGATCGTCCGGTTCTTCGACACGGCTTGCCTCGTCTAGCAGACCCCCTTACGGTACGGAACTTCAGGACGGTCGGTAATCACAAGCCCTGGGACGATCGGAATCGATCTCGCCGCGCGCAAGAACTTCGCCTTCAACAACGAGAGAGTGAAAGTGCAGTTCCGCTCGGAGTTTTTCAATGCGGTCAATCACGCGAACTGGAATCCGCCGGGCAAGCTGTTAGGCAACTCGGCCCTCGGGCGGATCACCAGCGCCAGAGACCCCAGGGTTATTCAGTTCGGATTGAAGGTGGCGTTCTGAGGTGGGGCAGGGATCGTTTCTTCCCGCCTGCCGTCCGTGGAAATGACAGGCCACAAACAACCATGGCCTGCCCCACCGCCACAACGGTTCCGTGTGTGGAATTGGAACAGTAAGCTCTAATCTAATCGACGGCCTTGAGCGGAACCTGCGGACCAGCTATGTGCGGATAGTGCCTGTGTTCAGCGCGCCGCCTTGCGCACGAACACAAAGCGCTGTCCGTCGGCGCTCGCATCATACTTCGCGATCCAAGGCGATTCATCCGGGAAATTCCCCTTCATCCCCGGCGCCGAAAACAGCCGCTTCGGCTGGCCGTATGTGAATTCACCTTCCGTGTTTACCTCGACCGACAGCAGCGTGTCGTTGCCCATCATGTAAAACAGTTCTTTGCCGTCCGCACGCCAACGGACCTGTCCGCCGCCGCCCGCCCAACCGTTCGACAACGCCCGCGACACTTTCCACTTCTTGCGAGGTTCGCGCGTGGGAGAGACATACACCTCGAACGGGCCTTCGGCATTCGAGACGTACGCGATGAACAAACCGTTCGGAGAGAAACGCGCGCCCTCCGTCCAGGCGTTCTGGTAGCCGAAGATATCGATCGGCTCCCCCTCGCCAATCTGCCAGAGAAAAACGTCGCGCTTCTTTTCGGCGTGAGTAAACAGCAGCCAGCGGCCCGTTAGCGACCAGGAACGTGGATACTGCGCGTCCGGCGCCTTGTAGATCAACACCTCGGGCGCGTCGGGGACGAGATCCTTGCGGTAAAGCTCGTAGTCGCGCAACCGGCTCGATGTGAAAATGATCTGTTTGCCGGTAGGCGACCAAATAGGGAAATTATCGTTACCTTTCGCGGGCGCGATGACGCGCTTTGCGCCTGCCGCCACGTCGTGAATCCAGATGTCGCGGTCGTTCACTTCGCCGTCGCGCGCCGAGACCGCGATGGACTTTCCGTCCGGCGAAATCTCCGGGAAGTACATCGCCATCTGCGTCGCACCTACGCGTCCGAGAATCTTGCCCGCGCGATCGACCCATACCATTTCCTGCGGCATCTCCTCCGGCGTGGGCTGTTGCGCCAGACAGACGGCGGCGAAAAGAAACGGAATCGCCGGTCTCATTGCCCGGCCTCAGCTGCGCGTTCGATCATCTTCGCTCTCGCCTCCTGATAGAGCTTGCGCGTTTCCGCGCGCTCCTGCTCGTTGTTGAACGGCTCGGTCGACATGGCGCGCGCAAGCGTACCGTCCATCCACTTCACGAAATATTCAGCATCCTCGCGTGAGCGCACGGCCTTTCCGTCAACCGTGATCCAGACCGGCATTGTGGCGGCGAACGGAAAGGGGCGGCGAATGGGGTCGCGGCCGTACTTCGCGCGAACCTGCACGGAAATCCAGCCGCTCTTCGAAACCTCGATTTCGCGGGTCACCGTCTCCCGGCTCCTGGTGCCCTTGTGCGCGTAGACCGGCTTGCCGTTGTGCATGATCTCAATCGTCTCGATGGGATTGATCGAAGCAACTTCCACGCCGACCTTAATCGTGTGATTGCCCGCCGGCAGCTTGATCTCGTCACCCGGTTCGCGCCCGTTGACCTTCAGCAAAACCAGCGGGCCGGAGGTGACGAAGGATCGCCCCGCGCGGAAATCGGCGGTCCACTTGTCGTAATCGAGCTTCGCTCCGGAGCGGACGTAGACGCGATTCGATCCCAGGATGTAGCTGCGGTAGAAGTTGGGGAAGGCGTCCTCGCCCGCCGAGGCTACCACGCGATAGCCGCAGTTCCAGGCTCGATAGAGCGGCTCCATGCCGCTGATAGCGTTAACCTCGGCGAAGTCGACATTGTCCATCGCAAGATCCACGGGGAAATGCGGACCCGCCCCGTGAGCGTAGCCGGCGAGACCGCCCTGATCGCGGGCGACCCGGAACGCGGTGGAGTTCGACGGATAGATGCTGTCGACCACGGTGTTCTGGTAGCCGACGTAATCCGGCATCACCAGATGCTGCTTGAGGTTCAGCAGCGTGGCGTGGCCCCAGAAGGGCGGGTGGTATTCCTGGCTGTGAAACAGAATCCGAGTTGCCGTCGACACCGGGTCCGGCTTCCCCGTGAAGTGCGCGACGTCTGGAATGCGTTGCTCCTTGTTGCAGATCAGATTGTTCAGGACGTGGATATCCTCGGCCTCGGCTTGCTCCATCAAACGGCGCGGCGTGTTGAAGTAAACGCCGGCGTAGTTCATGTGGAAGTGATTGTCGCCATCCCACCAGCCGCGCGCGGCGAAGTTGTCGAGCCGCTTGAGACGGACTGTGATCTCGGTACGCGCATTCCGCGTCACGTCGGCTTCCACCTCGACGGGCGTGTACTCGAAGCCGCGCGAGACGGCGAGCTTCGCCCTTCCAGGCGGCAGGTCGATTTCGAAATCGCCGGCCGTGTGGAAGTAGTGATACTCGTCTTTGTCCATGTGATCGAACATCAGCCAGTCGGCGCGAAACCAGCTCTCGGTGGGAGCGTATGCGCGGCCGTCGGCGGCGTTCAGATATACGCGCGCGCGGAGCGGCTTCGCGGTGGCGCCGTCGAGCACGCGCACGTGCAGCTTGCCCATGGGACGCTTGTAGACCAGCTTTTCCGCTTTGACCTGTTCCATCTTTCCGCCGAACCAGTGCCAAAGCCAGAGGCTCGTTTCGCCGGTCTGATTCGAGATGAACGCGATCCGGCCGCCATCGGGAGACCAGCGCGGCGTGGTGCGGTCGAAATTGCCATACGTAAGCGGGAACGCATCGCCGCCTTTCGGGGGCATGGCCCAGAGTTGCTGCCACTGGCCGCCGAGGTAAGAACTGTAGACGAGTTTCGCGCCGTCCGGCGAGAGCGTCGGACGCGCTTTCCAGGTGGTCTCTTCGTAATGGAATCGCACGAGCGGTGCGCCCGGCTCGGCGCGCATGCGATAGAAACCGCCCGATCCATGTTTGTTGTCGCGATTCGAGATGAGGATCAGTTCCTTGCCGTCTTGCGTCCAGGTCGGGTGGATGTGCAGCGCCCACTTGCCGTAGTAGACCGTAGGCGGCTTGAGTTCAAAATCGCTCGTGATCATCGCCGCCGTGCCTGGGATTCCGGACGCGAACGGCATCACGTAAATGTTGTAGTTTCCATTCGGATGCGTGGAGACGTAGGCGAGCTTCGTGCCGTCAGGCGACCACTCAGGCTCGACATTGATGGAGTTGCCTGTAGTGATCTGCCGCGTGGTCCCGTCGCGCAAGTTGAGCAGCTTTATGTGGATCGTCTCGTTGAGATCCGAAGTGTAAGCGATCCAATTGCCGTCAGGCGACCAGGAAGGCATCGACGCGTACCCCTGATCGGTGGTTAGTTCGTACGCAGCTTCGCCGGGCTTCATCCGCCAGATGGAGCCCTTCATCGCGAATGCCAACTCTTTGCCGTCGGGCGACCAGGAAGGGAAGTTCGGACCGTTGGTAATCTGCGGCAGGTAGCATTCAAGCGTATACGGTTCGCCCGTCATGATGCGCGAGAAAACCCTTCGCTGGCCCTGCGCCTCGAGAGAAAGCGCGCCGTTGAGAATGCCGATGAGAACGAGCGCGAGCCTCAAGCCTTGCGGCCCTCGGCGGTGAAGAAGTCGCGGAGCCGCCGCGCGGCCAGTATTTCATCGCCGTCCTTCATCGAGCGCGTTTGCAGGATGCCGCCTTCGTCATCGTCGTAATACATCAGGCGCGGTTCGCCTGCGAACAGCTTGCGCGCGGCTTCCTTGCCTGTGATCGGAATGAAGGCGCGGTCCCAATCGATTCGAACCTCGCCGAACTCCTGTTTGTTGAGCCGGTACGCGGCCTTGAAGCCGCGGATGCCCTGAAGTTGGGCGGCCATGTACTGAGCCTTCTTGTTCCAGCTTTCCTGAATGGTGACGTGATCGCGCGCCGCGTAAAGCTCGAGCGCGACCACGAGGCCTACCATCTCCTCTTTGCCCACCTTCATGCCGCGGCCGATGTTGGCGTTCGGCGTCGCGTTGAGTACAGCCGCGTCGATGAGATCTTTCCGGCCGGCGAGGATCCCGGAGGACTGCGGTCCGAGGATCCCTTTCCCGCCGCTGAAAACCACAAGGTCCGCTCCAATCCAGCGGTTCAGATTGGAAGCCGGCGGAAGCTCGGAGGCGCAGTCAACCAGCACCGGCACCCCGTGCCTCTTGCCAAGGTCGATGTACTCCTGAATCGTCATGACAGCCGGGCTCCGATTCTGCTCCGTGCTTGCGAGAGCGGCAAGCATGACGGTCTTCTCGCCGATAGCGCGCTCAAGCTGCGCCTTGGTCTCAAATTCGCGGAGGGTAGCGCCGGCGGCTCGATAGGCCCGGTCGTAACCAACGCGGTGAGCCTTCTGCACAAGGACCTCCCGCTTGGGCCATGTGGGATGGGGAAGTGCTTCAATCCGGGCCTGGTCCTTGCCCGTCAGGCACGCGGCGCAACCAAGCAGCATCGCGGAGAAGGATCCCGCGCTGACCATGGCCGATTCGGTCTTCATGATAGCCGCGATCCTCTTGCCGCATGCGGCCTGCAATTCCTGCATGTCGACGAACACATCGTTCGCCTCCTGCATGGCGCGCATCACGGGTTCCGGCATCAGCGACCCTCCGAATGCCGTCGTGTGGCCGCGGCAGGTGAGGATAGGTTTGACGCCGAGCAGACGCTCATAGATGCTGTCCTCGTAGAGAGCCTTTCGCGCTTGCAGTTGGCTGGCCATTCCCGCCGCCGCGCCGGCCTGGAACAATTGCCGCCGCGTCAGCTTTCCAATCGCGCTTTTCATCCAGTCGCTTTTCATCCATTCCCGGTTCATGGGTTTCTCCCTGAACAAGAATTGTATATGATGTGAACGTTATGCAGGCAAACAGAAGATCTTTCATCGCCTCGGCCGCGGCCTCGGCTCTCGCTCCCGCCGCCCCAGCGGCTCCAGGGGAACTCGACTGGAGCAAGATTCGTGCCGAATATCCGTGGACGGAGAAACAACTGTTCATGAATCCGGCAGGCTGGCACCCGATGCGAAAGAGCGCGATCGCGGCGATGCACAAGTATCTGGAGTTCAAGCTGCTCGGTCCCGGCGAGGGGCGCGGACAGCACGCCAATGGGCATCAGGATGAAGCGCGGCAAGGCTTTGCGAAACTGATTAATGCCAAGCCTTCCGAGGTCGCGTTCGTGCAGAGCACGCTCATGGGTGAGAACATCGCGAATCTCGCCCTGGGCATCGTGCCGGGCGGCCCCTGGAACGTGGTGACGGACGAGTTCCACTATGAATCGGCAATCTATATGTACCGCACCATGGAGAAGCAGGGGCTCGATCTGCGGGTCGTAAAGATGAAGGATTGGCGCGTCGACGTCAAGGACATCGAGAAGGTAGTAGACAAGAAGACGCGTCTCGTGGCCTGCTCGCTTGTGTCTTTTCTCAATGGCGTTCGCGCCGATGCCAAAGCGATCTCAGACCTGGTGCACGCGCATGGCGGTTATCTCTACACGGACGTCATTCAGGCGGCGGGTGCCGTGCCGATCGACGTAAAGGCGTTGGGCATCGACTTCTGCGCCTGCTCCGGCTACAAGTTCCTGATGGGCGACCGCGGGCTTGGCTTCCTCTACGTGCGCGAGGATCTCCAGGGCAAGGTCGCGAAACGCTTCCAATATGGGGACCGGCAATTCGCGAACATCAAGTACCACATGTTCCCGCACGATCCCCCTGGTCCGCGGCCGTGCTCATGGGAACAGCGGTCAGGCGCGGGTGGGCATTTTGAAGTGGGCAACATCGCAAACGTCGTGGCGGCGGGGCACGCCGACAATCTGCGTTTCATCAACGATCTGGGCGTTGACCGGATTCAGGCGCGCGTCAAGCCGATGGTGGAGAAGGTCCGCAAGGAACTGCCGGGGCTCGGATACCCGTCCATGACTCCGGACGGCACGCCGACGCCAATCTCGTCGTTCGTGGTGCAGGATACGAAGAAACTCGCGGAGAAGATGAATCGCGCCAACATTGACGTGAAGATCCAGTGGAATCAGATGCGGGTGTCGGTCTCGGTCTATCACACGATGGCCGATATCGACCGTTTTCTGAACGCGGCGAGCTGACAGCGAGCCTATATGGACTGGCTCTTGAATCCGGAGTCGTTGGCCGCGCTCCTCACGCTGACGGTGCTCGAAATCGTTCTCGGCATCGATAACATCGTCTTCATCAGCATTCTCGCCGGGAAACTTCCCCGGAACAAGCGGGGCCGGGCTCGAACCGTGGGCCTCGCGCTGGCAATGGTGATGCGCATCGCGCTGCTGCTCGCGATCTCCTGGATCATGCGGCTGACAACGCCGCTGTTCTCGATTCTCAGCCACGCCTTCTCCGGCCGTGATCTCATTCTCGGCATCGGCGGTCTGTTCCTCATCTGGAAGAGCACTCGCGAAATTCACGAACGCCTTGAGGGCGAGGCGGAAGCGGCCCGTACCGGCCGCCCCACGGTCACGATGGCCGGTGTGCTCTTTCAGATCGCACTCCTCGACATCGTCTTCTCGCTCGACTCGGTGATCACGGCCGTGGGAATGGCGAACGATGTGTCCGTGATGATCGCGGCCATCGTGATTGCCGTGGGCTTCATGATGTTCACCTCGGGAGCGGTCAGCGCGTTTGTGGATCGGCACCCGACGGTGAAGATGCTCGCTTTGAGTTTCCTGTTGTTGATCGGCGTCACGCTCATTGCGGAGAGCTTCGATAGCCACATCCCGAAGGGCTACATTTACTTCGCGATGGCGTTCTCGGTGTTCGTCGAGATGTTGAATTTGCGCATGCGGAAGAGCGCCCCGGTGCAACTGCACGGCACGGCACTTGAGCAAGAGGTCGTGTCGTACGACGAGAAGAAACGCTCCTGAGCGCGCTAGATCGCGGCCGCGACGGTTCCGGCAATGCACGGCCGCCCTCCGCGAATCTTGGGACATCGAGAGTCATACGCAAGGCCACTATGGGGATGATCGGCCAATTGCAGGCTAGTCGCATCGACGGCGGCGATATAGCGTTCGGCCAGATCCAGCTTGGCGAGAGCCTCTTGTTTGAGATCACTCCAGAATTTCGCGTCCACTGGAATAGGGGTGCCGGAGTTGAGCCCCGCGAGCAGCAAGGCGTCAGGCTTTTCCTTGGCTCGCAGCTTCCGGTCGCCCCGGATCAAGTCGCGAACATACTCGCTCGGGGTGCAGTAGCCGCTCTTGGTTTGGGCTTCCACATATTCCTTGAGTTCTTCCGGTAAGGATACGTTCATGAGGTCATAGCCGCGCCTTACACCGACGTGGCAGAGAGTGTCAATTATTGCCGCTTCCGCCTGGAGGCGTAGTGGTCGACACTTGCGTTCACAGCCCCGAAACTATTTTTCACGTTGATTTCACGGGCCTTAACGCAATGTCGACCCCTCCCGCCAGCCCTCTCGGCTTACAATCCGAATTAAGGCCGCCGTTAGCAATTCGGCGTTGCCGAATCCAGCGCGCCGCCACTGACCGGGACTCTGACAGGAAGATAGTGAAATTAACTCTCTGCGTCACCCACTTCCACATGTATGATAATAAGCTACTTAAGTTCACGGTTCGCGATTCGCAGTGCGGCCCAGCCTCGCCCATCCCTCGGCTTCGTCAAGCCCCTCGGGGCGACATCGGCATTACTTCTTCAGCGGGAAATTGCCCGTCTTGAGGCCAAATCCAGCCAGGACGTCTTCCATAGGGATGCCCTCGCCTTCGCGCTCGCCGAAACAAAGCTTGCCCGTCGTGAAGTGGCAACGGTCTTCGTCAGTGACCGGCTCCTCGTCGTTTTGGATCGTGACCGCAATTGTTCCAACCACCGCAATCCCATACACCCATTAAAATAATAAATGCCACTCTCCTATTGCATGCACGTCGCTTATCGGCTAAACTGAATATGATTTGATGTCGCACCTGACTCCATCTCGCGGTTTACAGTTCACCCGCCCTCAGTCTGTCCTTTCTGTAGGAACCCCTATTATTACCGTCCTTGTACCGGGCCCCGTCTGAGGTCGATCGGAACCGAATCCGAAGGCCACCAGCGGGGTTAACCGATCCCCCTGGTGGCCTTTTTTGTTTATGCCGTCCCTTTTGAGAAAACTTTATGGCAACGTCAACCCCGATTAGTGGCACCAAATCCTCCTCCGGAACTCTCATGAGCGGCGCTCAAATGCTGCTCGAGTGCCTGGTTCAAGAGGGCGTCGATTGCTTTTTCGGATACCCCGGCGGCGTAACCCTTCCTTTCTACGACGCCCTCTACGATCATCCCATCCGCCATGTTCTGGTCCGCCACGAGGAGAATGCCTGCTTCGCCGCCGAGGGCTACGCGCGCGCTACCGGGAAAGTTGGCGTGTGCTGCGCCACTTCGGGCCCGGGCGCAACCAACCTGATCACCGGCCTGGTCGATTCGATGATGGATTCCATACCGATCGTCGCGCTCACCGGCCAAGTGAGCAGCTCGCTCATCGGGACTGATGCCTTCCAGGAAGCCGATACTTTCGGCATCACGCGCTCCTGCACCAAGCACAACTACATGGTGAGGAACATCGCCGAGCTTCCGCGGATCGTACATGAAGCCTTCTACGTGGCGGCGAGCGGCCGTCCGGGGCCGGTTCTCGTCGATATCCCGAAGGACGTGTTCCAGGCCATGGGTCACTACACGCCGGTCCATTCCATCCACCTGCCCGGCTACAAGGTCTTCACGGAAGGCCACGCCGGACAGATCCGCCGCGCTGCCCAGATGATCTGGGAAGCCGAGCGTCCGATGTTTTACGCCGGTGGTGGAATTATCGCCGCGGACGCTTCCCGTGAATTGCAGGAGTTGACGGAACTCGTTGACGGTCCGGCCGTAACGACGCTGATGGGGCTTGGCGCCATGCCTTCCGGGCATCCCAATTTCATCAGCATGCCAGGAATGCACGGCAGCTACGCGGCGAACATGGGGCTGACGCAGTCCGATCTGATCGTTGCGCTCGGCGTCCGCTTCGACGACCGTGTCACCGGGCGCCTCGCCGCATTCGCTCCGCACGCGAAGATCATTCACGTCGATATCGATCCCGCCGAGATCGGCAAGAATCGAACCCCGGATGTGCCTATCGTGGGCGATGTGAAACGCGTGCTTCAAAAACTGAACAAGGTCATAGAGGAACTGAAGCCGGCCGAAGCGCCGCGCACCGAGACGGCCCGCCGCGCCTGGATGCACAAGCTCCGCTCCTGGAAACAGGAGTTCCCGCTCGCGCCCGTCACCTCCGATACGGAAATCAAGCCGCAGCACCTGATGGCGGAAATCGACCGTGTCTCCGGCGGAAAGGCCATCGTCACCTCAGACGTGGGACAGCACCAGATGTGGGCGGCGCAACTTGTCCGCTTCGACCTGCCGCGGCTCTGGATCAACTCCGGCGGCCTGGGTTCCATGGGCTTCGGCCTGCCCTCCGCCATTGGCGCGCAATTCGCCCGGCCAGAAAGCCTGGTGATCTCGTTGGTCGGAGACGGTGGCTTTCAGATGGCCATCCCCGAGCTTGCAACAATCGCTTCCTACGGACTTCCCGTCAAGATTATCGTGATGAACAACGGGTATCTCGGCATGGTCCGCCAGTGGCAGGACTTGTTCTACAACAACCGGCTCAGTTCGGTTACGCTTGACTGCTTTCCGGACGCCGAAAAGCTCGCCGGCGCCTACGGGTTCAAGGGCCGAACCGTCACGCAGCCGCACGAACTGGCGGCCGCCGTCGATGCGTGCATCGCCGAACCCGGCCCCTACCTTCTGAACGTGAAAGTTTCGCCGTTCGAGAACGTCTATCCGATGGTTCCCTCCGGCGGGGCGATCAACGAGATGGTGATGGGACCGCCGCAGCCGGCCGTCGTGAAATAGAAGGCAACTCATGATGCAAGTCATTTCACTCTTAGTCGAAAACAAACCCGGCGCGCTTCTGCGCGTGACCGGCATTCTCAGCGCCCGCGGTTACAACATCGAAAGCCTGACCGTCGCACGCACGCTCGATCCGGAACTTTCCCGCATGACCATCGGAGTGGACGTCGAAGAACGCCTCCGCGCTCAGGTCATCAAGCAGATGAATAAGCTAATCAACGTCCTGCAGGCTACGGACATGACCGACGGGCGCTCCATCTGCCGCGAAATGGTTCTCATCAAGGCGCGCACGCGCCAGGAATCGCGGACCGCCCTTCTTAAGGAAGTTGAGATCTTCGGCGCTCGCGTGGTCGATTCTTCCACCGATGGCTTCGCGATTGAAGCCACGGGCGATCCTGAAAAGCTCGACGAATTCATCGGCCTCATGCGCAGCTACGGCGAAATCGAAGTCGCCCGTTCCGGCGCGGTCGCCATTTCTCTCGAATCTAAAAAACTACGCCTGCAGCCGCCGGTGCCCACAAGGGCCGCCGGCAGTCTTGCGGGAAATGGAGTCTTGAATGGCTAAACGATTTTACGAAAAAGACGGAGACCTCTCCTTTCTCAAAGGCCGCACCGTGGCGATTATCGGCTACGGAAGCCAGGGCCATGCACACGCGCTGAACCTGCGCGATTCCGGGGTCGATGTCGTCGTCGGCCTGTACGCCGGCAGCAAATCCTGGGCCAAGGCCCAGGCCGCGGGGCTCAAGGTCATGACCACGGGCGACGCCGCGAAGGCTGCCACGGATGTTATGATCCTGGTCTCCGACCACATACAAGCGGACCTCTATAACAGTGAGATTGCGCCGCACATGACGGCTGGCAAGACGCTGATGTTCGCGCACGGCTTCAACATTCACTTCGGCTTCATCACCCCGCCGGCCGATATCGACGTCTCCATGGTGGCTCCCAAAGCGCCAGGCCATCGCGTGCGCGAATTGTTCACCGAAGGCGTCGGCGTTCCCGCGCTCGTGGCAGTGCACCAGAACGCCTCCGGGCAGGGCCTGCAACGCGCACTCGCTTATGCCATGGCGCTCGGCTGCCTCAAAGCGGGCGTGATCGAGACTCACTTCAAGGAAGAAACCGAGAGCGATCTGTTCGGTGAACAAGCGGTGCTCTGCGGCGGCGCGAGCGAACTGATCCGCGCGGGCTTCGAGACGCTGGTCGAAGCCGGCTACGATCCGGAGATTGCGTACTTCGAATGCCTGCACGAGCTCAAGCTGATTGTCGACCTCATTCAGGAAGGCGGGCTGAGTTACATGCGTTTCTCCGTTTCCGACACGGCCGAGTATGGCGACTACACGCGTGGGCCGCGCGTCGTAAACGCACAGACTCGAGCTGAGATGAAGAAGATTCTGGCCGAGGTGCAGTCTGGCGAGTTCGCCCGTCAGTGGATGAACGAGAACCGCACGGGACGCAAGAACTTTCTTGCCATGCGCGAAGCCGCGCGGGAGCAGCAGATTGAAACCGTCGGCGCGAGTCTGCGCGAAATGATGACGTTCCTCAAGAAGAAGAAGGAAGCGGGCGTCCCGGAAGATCAGGCCGCCACAACCAATACCTAAGGGCCATGATGAAACAATTGCTGCAATGGGCGGCGGCGCGTGGGGCCGGCGATCGTTTTGCGTCGCCTGCCTTCTTCCGTGCATACGGCATGCCACAAAGGGCTATGGCCTGCCCCACCACTAACAGGCACTAAAATGAAAATCTCCACCTTTGATACGACTCTGCGCGACGGCACTCAAGGCGAAGCCGTCAATTTTTCCGTCGACGACAAACTCATCATTGCTCAGAAGCTCGACGAGCTTGGCATTGACTACATTGAAGGCGGCTGGCCAGGCTCGAACCCGAAGGACAAGGAGTTTTTCGAACGGGCCAAGACGCTGAAGCTTTCGCACGCCCGGCTGACGGCGTTCGGATCCACTCGCCTTGCGAAGAACGCCGTTGAAGACGACCGTAACACGCAGGCTTTGCTTGAGTCTGGGACTCCCACGGTCTGTATCTTCGGCAAGAGTTGGGATCTGCACACCACGCGCGCGCTCGGCATCACTGAAGAGCAGAATATCGCCATGATTTCGGACACGGTCCGCCACTTGAGGGACCACGGGCGCGAGGTGATCTACGACGCGGAACATTTTTTTGACGGCTACTTCGCTAATTCCGATTTCGCCCTGCGCACTCTCGACGCCGCCCAACGTGCGGGCGCGAGCGTCCTCACACTCTGCGATACCAATGGGGGGACTCTGCCCGGCCGCCTGGTCGAGGTCTGCGCCGAAGTCCGCAAGCGCTTCGATGGCGTGCTCGGCATCCACACGCATAACGATTCCGACGTGGCGGTGGCGAACGCGATCGCCGCGGTCGAGCAGGGCTTCACACACGTTCAGGGCACGATCAACGGTTACGGCGAGCGCTGCGGCAACTGCAATCTTTGCTCGGTCATTGCGAATCTGGAACTCAAACTTGGGCACACGACTGTGGGCGCGGAAAAGCTCGGCTCGCTCACCCACGTCGCGCGATTCGTCGCCGAGTTGGCGAATCTGACTCCGCGCGCGGACCAGCCGTACGTAGGTCGAAGCGCCTTCGCGCATAAGGGCGGCGTCCATGTGAGCGCGGTCTTGAAGGATTCGCAGACCTACGAACACGTCGCGCCCGAGGCCGTCGGCAACCGCCAGCGGGTGCTGGTCAGCGATCTTTCCGGACGCGGCAACGTGTTGTACAAACTGAAGCAGCATGGTCTTGAAGACCGCCTGACCGAAGAGGCGCGCCGCGAATTGCTTGATCGTATCAAGCAGATGGAGTATGCGGGTTATGAGCTCGAAGCGGCCGAGGGAACCTTCGAACTGCTCGTGCGCGAGGTCCTCAACCCTGGGCGGACGTTCTTCGAAGTGGAGAGCTACGAAGTGTCCACGAAGTCGGCTGGCGGCAGTTCACGTTCCACTGCGACGGTGAATCTCCGGGCGCAAGATGGCGTACATTCCGCGACGGCGACGGGTCACGGTCCGGTCCACGCGCTCGACCTTTGCCTCCGCAAGTGCTTGTCCTCGCTGTATCCGAGTATCGGCGACGTACGGCTGACGGACTACAAAGTCCGGGTTCTCGACTCCCGCAAGGGGAGCGCGGCGAGGGTACGTGTGCTCGTGGAATGGAGCGACCACCGCAAGAGCTGGTCAACCGTGGGCGTCTCGGACAACGTAATCGAAGCGAGTTGGAGCGCGCTGGTGGACGCGTTGCGGCTCGAACTCATGCGGCTGACCGCCGGAGATGATTCCGTCGAGAAGGCTGTTGAAGACTATTGCTGGGGCGTGTAGGTCCCGCTACCCGCGAGCGTGCGGCGGTGTAGGAGTTCGCCCGCCTTTAATGCGAGTGCCGCGGTACCGTCCTCCGCAGGTCCCGGTACTTCACAGCAAATTCCAAACAGGCCCCGGTTTCGAGTTGCCCCACGTTCGCGCGGTAGAATTCCTGCCACGGTGAATCGTGCTTCAACGGCACCGGCGTGAAATTCGCGCGGCGGCGCTCGATTTCTTCCTCGGTCACTTGAAGATCGACCCGTCGATTCCGAAGATCCACCTTCACCAGGTCGCCGGTTTCAAGGATCGCCAGATTGCCGCCGGCCGCAGCTTCGGGCGAGGCGTTGAGGATCGACGGACTGTCCGACGTCCCGCTCTGCCTTCCGTCTCCCATGCACGGTAGCATCCGGAAACCGCGCTTGATGAGCGCATCGGGTGGCGTCATGTTCACGACTTCGGCGGAGCCCGGGTAGCGATCGGTCCAGCGCGGCGAGCCGCGAGCCTGCTGGTCTCCCACCGCTTGACGTCACTCCCTGTGGGGCGATGTGAAACGGCCCCATGGATTGGCACCCTCGCTGACTTCATTCCGAAGAGGATAGTGAATCGGCACGGCAACATTCGAACGAACGCACTCCACGGTAACTGGAAAGCTAAGAAGGATCCCGTCTCTTCTCTCGGAATTGCAAATCGCAAACGGTCTTGCAACGTTTCTTCGTGACACGCGCAAGAAAGCCGTGCGCGAAGCCGATGAGATAGATTGGTTCAGTAGGTGCCATGCGATGGACACCCTGACACCAGCCGAGCGTAGCGCGCGGATGAGCCTCGTCCGGTCGAAGGATACGAAACCGGAAATGCTGGTGAGGCGCCTTGTGCATGGCATGGGCTTTCGTTACCGCCTGCACGGACGGAGCTTGCCTGGAAAGCCCGACCTCGTGTTTGCAGGGAGGCGAAGCGTGGTTTTCGTTCACGGATGTTTTTGGCACAGGCACGGAATATGCAAGAATACGAGGTGGCCCAAGTCGAAGCTCGATTTCTGGCGGCCGAAGTTGGAGCGGAACCACGAACGCGACGTAGCGACCCGGAAGGCGCTACGGAAGCTGGGTTGGAGAGTCCTGATCGTATGGGAGTGTCAGTTGGAAAATCTGCCACGGCTGAGCCGAAGGATACGAAACTTCCTCGAAGCCGTCCACTGAGATCAGTCGAGTTGTTCTCGGGAGCGGGTGGTCTGGCCTTGGGGATCGAGGCGGCGCAGTTCAGACACGATACCGTTATCGAGCGTGACAAGCACTGCTGCGACACCATTCGGGAGAACCAGAAACGTGGGTTCGGCGCACTCGAAGGTTGGCGCCTCTTTCCCGGCGATGTCCGGCAGTTCGACTACTCGACCATCGAAGGCGATATCGACCTCCTTGCGGGCGGACCACCATGCCAGCCGTTCTCGATTGGCGGCAAACACCACGCTTATAACGACAAACGCGACATGTTCCAGCAAGTCGTCCGCGGCGTTCGCGAATTGAGGCCACGAGCGATTCTGGTCGAGAACGTGAAGGGACTCACGCGCAAAACATTCGCTAACTACTTTAGCTACATCATCCTCCAACTAAGCCACCCCGAAATCGGGATGAAGAACGGCGAGGACTGGACCAAACATCGGGATAGGCTTGAACGTTACCACACGAAGGGCAGTTGGTCGGGTCTCGAATAC
>SHUI01000096.1 GCA_009697455.1 Bryobacterales bacterium | reverse complement strand
GAGGCGTCCTCCACCCAGTCGATCGCCATGAGTTGCTTTCGCCGCGCGTCCAAAGGCAGCAGCATCAGGCTGCGTCCGAAATCGTTCTCGAACAGCCTTTCAACACGCGCTCGCGAGACGTAGACGGCTCCAGCGATCGAAAACGCCGGAGGCGCCTCACCCGGCGCAGGAGCGCCCGGAACAAGGAAGCGCGCGTCCGTCCGGACATACTGATGCAGTTGGAAGGCAGCCACGGCCGTCGAGCCAAACGCAAGCGTCCACGCCAGAACGCCGGTCCAAAACCGCCATCCGGCCCCGTACTTCATGCTCCGGCTCCCCCCGCTTTCAATGCTTCGAGTATTCGATCTCCGGCCTGCCATACGTTACCCGCCCCAAGAGTGAGGACCATGTCCCCGTCTTTGACCTCATCGAGAATCGCTTCGACGCCTCGCCCGATCGTTCCCACCCACTCCGCGCCGCGATGTCCAAAGGCGCGCAGCCTTTCACACAAGGCTTGCGATGTGACGCCTTCAATGGGCTTCTCGGAGGCCGCGTAGATGTCAAGCAGGAACACGCGGTCGGCGTGATGGAACGCGCGGGCGAAATCGTCCATAAGGTATTGCGTACGCGTGTATCGATGCGGCTGAAACAGCACGAGTACGCGCTTGTAGCTGCAATTCCGAGCCGCCGCGAGCGTCGCCGCGACCTCCGTCGGATGGTGGCCGTAGTCGTCGATCACCGCGATGCCGCGAGCCTCGCCGCGAAGCTGGAATCGGCGGTCCACGCCGCTGAACGACGCGAGAGCCTCCGATATCGCCGAAGGCTTCACGTCAAGTTCGAGCGCGACCGCGACGGCAGCCATGGCGTTGTGCACGTTGTGCTCACCAGGAATCCGCAGGTGAAATCTGCCGAGACTGTCCTTGCGGAATCTCAATTGAAAATCGGAGGAAAAATGCGCGCACTCAATTTCCGTCGCCTGAATGTCGGCCTGAGCGCTTGTGCCGTAGGTGATGGTGCGCCGCCTCACCTCGGGCAAAATGCTCTTGACGTTCAGATCGTCAAGCGATAAAATCGCGGCCCCGTAAAACGGCACCTTGTTCACGAACTCGATGAACGCGGCTCGGATGTCCTCGAGATTCGCGTAGCAATCCAGATGCTCGCGATCGATGTTCGTGACGACGGCGAGAATCGGCGCCAGCTTCAGGAACGATCGGTCGCTTTCGTCGGCCTCCACTACCAAGAAGTCGCTGTGTCCAAGGCGCGCGTTCGACCCGCCCATTGAGCCGACGCGCCCGCCCACCACCACGGTTGGATCGAGACCGACGCCGTTGAGAATCGTTGCCGTCATCGAGGTGGTGGTCGTTTTTCCATGACTGCCGGCCACGGCCACTCCGTACTTGAGCCGCATGAGCTCGGCGAGTAGTTCGCCCCGCGGAATCACGGGGATCTGCATTCGCCGGGCTTCCACCAACTCCGGGTTCGCTGGATCGACGGCCGAACTCACCACCACGGCCTTCGCGCCGGCGATGTTCGCGGCGGCGTGTCCTTCGAAGACGCGGGCGCCAAGGCCGGCCAGGCGATCGGTCACGAGTGAAAGCTTGAGGTCGGATCCGCTTATCGTGTATCCGAGGTTCACGAGCACCTCGGCGATACCGCTCATGCCGATGCCGCCGATGCCGGTGAAGTGCAAGTGTTGTGGCTTGAAAAACATTTAACGCGCCGCCTCTTCAAGAGCATCGGCCGCTCTCTTCGCGGCGCCTGGCATCCCGAGCGATCGCGCCGCCTCGCCCATGCGGCGAAGACCGCCCTGGTCCGCTGCAAACGACGCTACCATCTCAAATAGCTTCCGGCCCGTCATTTCGGAATCGCGAACGACGCGCGCGGCGCCGGCTCGTTCCATGGCTTCCGCGTTCCGCAGTTGATGCTGATCCGCCGCGAACGGAAAGGGCACTAGCACCGCAGGCTTTCCAGCCGCGGCCAGTTCGGCGCAGCATCCGGCGCCGGACCGGCAGAAGATCAAGTCCGCCGCCGCAAAAGCCGCCGGCATCCCGTCGATAAATTCCATCACGTCGCCTTCCATTCCCGCGTTCTTCAAAAACGAGGAAAGGTCCTCGGCGGAATCGTTACGCCCACATTGCAGGGTCATGCGCACCGGCAGCCCTTCGCGCCGGAACAGGGGCCAACTGTCGCGCGCTGCCCGATTGAGCGTGCGCGAGCCCTGGCTCCCCCCGGTCACCAGAACATGAAACACGTCCGAGGGCGGCTTGGGCGCGATAGCGAAGAACTCGGCGCGTACCGGCACGCCGGTCCGCTCGGCCCTTCCCGGAAAATACCGCGCGGTCTCCTCGAAAGCCGTAAGCGCGCGCACTATCCACCGCCCTACGGCGCGGTTGGTCAGACCCGGCACCGCGTTCGGTTCCATGGCAACCACGGGAACGTTCGACAATATCGCCGCGATCACCGATGGTCCCGCCACATATCCTCCCATGCTGAAAACCGCCGCCGGCCTCCACCTTTTGATCGCCCGGCGCAACCGCCACGTCGCGCGTCCCAACTGCAACAGCGACTGCATCTGCCGCGCCACTCCTAAGTTCTTCAGACCGCCGATCTCGATCCATTCGATAGGAAAGCCTTCGGCCGGCGCCATCCGCGCCTCGACACCCGCGCGCGTTCCCCAGAAAATCACTTCACGGCCGCGCTCGCGAAGTTCCCGCGCCACGGCAAGCGCCGGAATCACGTGTCCTCCCGTCCCGCCCGCCGCCATCACAAAATGTCCTTCAACCGGCATGCTCGCTCACGTTGAGAAGGAGGCCGAGCGACATCAACGTGCTCAGCATGGAACTGCCGCCGGAACTGATCATCGGCAGCGGAATGCCCTTCGTGGGCATCAGGTCAAGCACAACGCTCATGTTCATGAACGCCTGAACTGCCAGCGCCGTAGTAACTCCAAGCGCCAGATAGCGCCCGAAATCGTCCTGCGCGATGACAGTGGTTCGAATCCCCCGGCACAGGATCACAATAAACCCGCCTAGAACGCCAAGGGAACCCAGCAGTCCGAGTTCCTCGCAGACCACGGCGTAGACAAAATCGGTATGGGCCTCGGGCAGGTAGAACAACTTCTGCTTGCCCTGCATCAGTCCAAGCCCCGCGGGTCCGCCCGCGCCCACCGCGATCTTGCTCTGTTGCGCCTGATACTTGGTGTCGCGCGAGACCAGGGATTTCTGAACGTGTTCTTTTATTTTTCCCTGCGGATCGAACTTGCTGATGATCTTGTACTGCGGGTCAACGAAGCCGACGATCCGCGCCAGCCGGTACGGTTTCGAAACGACGAAAAACACCACACCGAGGAGCGCCACGGCCAGCGCGACGAAACAGTAGCGCCATTCAAGCCCCGCGACGAAGAACACGACGGTCGCAGTCGCGGCGAGAACAACCGCCGTGCCCAAATCCGCCACGACGACGCCAAAGGTCACAAGGCCGACGGTAATTGCGGCGGGCAGGAGCGTATGGCGATCATTAATTGCCCGCTGGCGCATGGAGACGAAGAACGCCAGGAAAACGATGAGTGCTGGTTTCGCCAGTTCCGAAGGCTGGAATCCCAGGCCTCCCAGGCGCAGCCAGCGATGATGCTGGCTGTCGATGAAGTAGACCGCGAGGAGCAGGACCAAGACCAGTCCGATGCCCGTGAACGCGACCTGCGATTCGGCGAGCCTCCTGTAGTGCGTCTTCTTCAGGAGCATCATCAGGCTAATCGAAACCAGAATCCAGGCGAGCTGCCGAAACGCGAAATGGTAGGTCGACTTGAACTTCAACTCGGCCATGACGGATGAGGCGCTATACATCATCAGGAGTCCGAAGAAGACCATGGCGAGGATGGCGAAGAAGAGTATCCAGTCGGTCTTGAGACGTTGCGCCATGCTAACCCCTCGCCTCCAGGCGGTTCACAAGTTCCTTGAAGGCCCGGCCGCGATGCTCGAAATTGTCGAACTGATCGAAGCTCGCGCAGGCGGGGGCGAGCAAAATGGTGTCGCCTTCGGAGGCCTCCCGATACGCCTCCGAAACCGCGCCGGCAAGCGTTCCACAGTCTCTCAACCGCGGGCCTAGCGCCGCGAGCAATTGCTCCCGAATCTTGGACGCGGCCGCTCCGATCAGAAGCACGGCGCGCGCTTTGCTTTCAAGCGAAGCGCGCAGTGCCGTGTAGTCGCTGCCCTTGTCCTTGCCTCCGAGAATCACGAACAAGCGGCCTTCGAAGGCGTCGAGCGCTTTCATGGTTGCGTCCACATTCGTGGCCTTCGAATCGTTGTAGTAGCTCACGCCGCCCAGCTTGCGCACGAATTCGAGGCGGTGCTCCACGCCCTGAAAGCTTCGAACGGCGGATGCGATGACGGGCATACTTGCCCCCGCGAGCCTCGCCGCCGCGGCAGCAGCCATGGTATTCTCCACGTTGTGGATTCCCCTAAGAGGGATCCCGGCGAGGGGCATCAGGGGCTCGCCATCGAACCACAGCGCGCCATTTTCGATCCAAACGCCCGGGGTAATGGCGCGAGAGGCGCTGAACCAGACGGGGGAGGCGGCTGTCCGCGCGGCATAACCGACGCATTCGGCGTCATCCGCGTTCAGCACCGCGAAGCCGCCGGCGCGTTGCGTTTCGAAGAGCCGCGCCTTTGCGGCCGAGTAGGCTGCCATGGTCTTATGCCGGTCGAGGTGGTCGGGCGTTACGTTTAGCGCCAAGGCGATGACAGCGTTAAATTCCGTGATGGTCTCAAGTTGAAAGCTCGACAGTTCCAGGACGTTCCACTGATCGTCGCGAGACGACGCCACCATGGCCGAAACCGCGACGCCAATGTTGCCTCCAACCTGCACGGGAATCCCGGCTTCGCGAAGTATGTGTCCGGTGAGCGCGGTGGTGGTGGTCTTCCCGTTCGATCCCGTGACGCCGATTACCGGCCCCTTAAGAAACGCGCCGGCGAATTCCACCTCGCCAATAACTCGAACGCCGCGTCCGCGCGCCGCCTGAAGCTCCGGCATGTCGCACGGCACGCCGGGAGAGACCACAATCAATTCGCAATCGTTGAAGACGGCTGGGCTCTGCACCGCGAAGGGGACGCCCATCCATTCAAGCGGCGCTCCGGCTTCAGGCCTCGAGTCTGTCGCGCGAACCTGCGCGCCGTGGGAACGCAACAGTTCCACGCAGGCGAGGCCCGACCTCGCCATGCCGACCACCAGCGTCCTCACTCCGCGCAAATGCATGCCGTACTCTCTCAACCTCTGAGACCCGCCGTGAGCCGGTCCCCCGCTTGCCGCGGCGCGGTCCAAAGGGACCGCCCCCTTACCGCCTAATCTTGATGCCCTACCTCAACTTGAGCGTCGTGAGGGCGAACAGGGCCATCACCAAACCCGCGATCCAGAACCTCGCTATTATTTTCGACTCCTGCCAGCCGAGCGCCTCGAAATGATGATGCAACGGCGCCATCTTGAAGACGCGCTTCCCCCGCAGCTTGAAGCTGCCCACTTGCAGGATCACCGACATCGTTTCGATCACGTATACTCCGCCAATGAACAACAGGAGCACTTCCTGTTTGATGAGAATTGCGATCACGCCCATGCTCGCGCCAAGCGAGAGCGACCCCACGTCGCCCATGAAAACCTCGGCCGGGTGCGCGTTGTACCAGAGGAATCCGAGGCTTGCGCCGGTGATGGAGCCGCAGAAGATGGTCAGCTCGGAAGTGCGGGGATTCCGCGCGAGCTGAAGGTAGCTGGCCAGTTCCGCGTGCCCGCCGGTGTAAGTCAGTACCGTTAGCGCCCCGGAGGCGATAACCATCAGCCCAATCGCGAGGCCGTCCAGGCCGTCGGTCAGGTTCACCGCATTCGTCGACCCGACCAGCACCAGGATCAGAAACAACAGGAACGGCAGGAAGGCGAGCGGGTAGGTCCAGGGACTGCTCTGAAGCGAAGTGATGATGAGGTCGGGCTTAAATTGCTTGAAAAACGGCACGTTGAGTTCCGTCGAGTAGCTGCCGCTTGCGCGCATTGCAAACAGGCACGCGCCGAGCAGCCCCGCAAGCGACACCTGCCATGCAAACTTCCACCTTGCCGTGAGACCTAGATTCTGCTTCTTGCGCACTTTCGAAAGATCGTCCACGAACCCGATGGCGCCGAAGCTGATCAGCGAAATTATCGCGATCCACACGTTAATATTGCTTAGATCCGCCCATAGCAGGGTCGGTATGACAACCGAAATGATTATGAGGACCCCGCCCATCGTGGGCGTGCCGGCCTTCTTCTGATGCGACTTCGGACCTTCTTCGCGGATGTGTTGTCCGATTTGAAATTCACGCAGCTTCGCGATCAGCCAGGGTCCGAGCAAGATGCACAAGAATAACGCCGTGAGACTCGCGAACGCGGTGCGGAACGTGACGTAGCGAAACACGCGCAACGGGCTCCAGACCGAGTAGAGCTTCTCGAAGAGCAAGTAATAGAGCATCTTAGAATTTACCTGGTGCGGGCGGCGTCCTCTCCAAAAGCCGTTCCATCGCCTTTTCCACCTGTACGCCGCGCGAGCCCTTGAACAGCACCGCATCACCGGGTTCCGCCAGTTCGCTGACGAAGTTTCCAGCCTCCGCGGGGTCATCGAAAAAGTACGCGGCGCCGCCCGGCAATCCCGCCAGCATGGCCTCATCGACCATGTGGCGTGCGGCGCCGCGTATCCCAATGAGCACATCAATCCCGCGCCCCGCGACGTAGTTTCCCACCTCGCGGTGTAAGGGCTCGGCCAAGCGGCCGAGTTCGAGCATCTCCCCCAGAACGGCGATTCTGCGCCGGGCGGGCGTGGCCTTGAGCACGTCCACCATGGCGCGCGCCGCCTCCGGGTTGGAGTTGTAGCAATCGTTCAAAATCCGTACGCCCGCGCGAACAAACTGTTCACCGCGCATCTTTCCGGGCGTGAAGGTCCGCACGGCGTCGACAAGCCGGGACGCGGGCACGCCGAAAACGCGCGCGGCCGCAATCCCCGCTAGAATATTCATCACGCCATGCCTTCCGGCCAGTTGGCTTTCAAATTCGGTTCCGCACGCCTTGAACTTCGTGCCTGAAGCGATCAGCTCGATCTCCTCGCCGCGAACTTCGGCGGGGCTTGCAATCCCGAACGTCACCTTCGGCCCGGCGTGAACTTCCGCGAAGCGCGCCACGCGCTCGTCATCGGCGTTTAGAATCGCCGTACCACCGGAGGGCAGGGACTCGATCAGTTCCCGCTTCGCGAGCGCCACGTCCTCGATGGAGGTGAAGTTCTCCGCGTGCGCCCATCCCACGTTCGTCACGACGCCCACATCCGGTTTCGCGATCGCGCACAACTCACGGATTTCACCCGAATGGTTCATCCCCATTTCAAGCACGGCAACCTGGGCTTCGTCCGGCAAACGCAGGATAGAGAGCGGCACGCCGATGTGATTGTTGAAGTTGCCCACGGTCTTTCCGGTCGGGAAAATCGTGCCCAGCAGATGCGCAATCGCGTCCTTGGTCGAAGTCTTGCCGGCGCTCCCGGTTACGCCAACCACTGTTCCGCCCCAGTGGGTTCTGGCCTTTCCCGCGAGCCGTTGCAGGGCGCGCAGTGTATCGCTCACGACCAGAGCTCCGTCCATCGGACGTTCCGTCACCACGCCCGCCGCTCCCTGCGACATTGCTTGCGCGGCGAATTTATGTCCATCGTGATTAGGCCCGCGAAGTGCGAAGTATAAGTCGCCCGGAGCGAGCGTGCGCGTGTCGACGCTCCAGCCCGATACGGCGGTGCCGGAGGTTTCACTCGTGACGCCCATTGCTTCCGCGGCCTCGCGAAGAGTGAGCTTCAAGACGCCCTCCGGGAATAGCCGAATTCCTGGAGGGCTTCGCGCGCGGTTTCACGGTCATCAAAATGAATCGTCCGGTCTTTCAAGACCTGGTACGTTTCGTGGCCCTTGCCCGCGAGGAGAACCAGATCGCCGGGACGCGCTTCTTCGATCGCGCGACGAATGGCCTTGGCGCGATCCGGTTCAATCGCGTGGGGCACGTCGCTGCGGCGCAACCCGACAAGCGCGTCGTTCATGATGCCGATCGGGTCTTCCGATCGCGGATTGTCGCTTGTCAACACGACGAAATCGCTCAACTCCGCGGCGGCTTGCGCCATCAGCGGGCGCTTGGTCCGGTCGCGGTCGCCGCCGCAGCCGAACAGCGTAATCACGCGCTTCGGCGAGAGTCCGCGAGCCACGGCAATCGTATTCCGCAAGGCGTCGTCTGTATGGGCGTAGTCGACAACTACCAGGAAAGGCTGGCCGGCATCGACGCGTTCGAAACGCCCTGGGACAGCCGCGCAGCGCGCAATCCCTTCCGCGATCGTTTGAGGATCGACGCCGTTCGCGATAGCGGCTCCGCAGGCGGCCAGAATGTTGTACACATTGATGCGGCCGATCAGGCGCGACTCCACTTCGAAGCGGTCTTTCTTGTAGCGCACCTCGAAGTGCAAGCGCCGGGCCGAACTCGATACGTGAGACGCACGTAGGGCGGCGTCCTGCGACAGGCCGTAGGTGATGGTTTCGGTTTCGGGGTGTGTCTCAAGCTTCCGCCCCCATTCGTCGTCGCGGTTAACGACCGCGAACCGCGGTGCGGGAGCGGCGCGAAAAAGCGATTCCTTGGCATGGAAGTATTCCTGCATCCCGCCGTGAAAATCGAGATGGTCGCGAGTCAGATTCGTGAACACGGCGGCATGGAACTGTATTCCGGACGCGCGCCCTAAGGACAACGCATGCGAGGAGACTTCCATCGTCGCGTGCGTGCCGCCTTCGGCTTCAAGCCGTTCGAGCAGGCGGAAGATATCCAGGGATTCGGGTGTCGTGTTCGCCGCGGGCAAGGTGCGCCCGGCAAGCTGATATTCAATGGTTCCTATCACCAGCGTCGTCTTGCCCGCCGCCCGAAAAATCGAGTCGAGAATAAATGCCGCGGTCGTCTTACCGTTCGTTCCGGTGATGCCCGTGATCGCCACGCGCTCGTCGGGCGCGCCGTGGAAGCGCCGCGCGGCGAGGGCCAAGCTTCGGCGGCCGTGTTCGACCTCCACCCAAGGACCGGCAAAACTCTCCGGACGTGCCGACTCGCTCACCACGGCCAGAGCGCCGCGCGATAATGCGTCCGACGCGAACCGCCGTCCGTCGGCGTGTTGTCCCGGGAAAGCGAAGAACAGATACCCGGGCTCGACCCGGCGTGAATCGTATTCAAGACCTGCGACATGCATCTCCGCGATGCCAGGCGGTAAAGGGGCTTTGAGTGAACACCCGGCGAAGATCTGGCTCGTGGTCATCTCTTATCGCTTGAACTCCACCCGGACTCGCTCTCCCGGATGGAGAATGCTCCCCGGTGTGGGTGCCTGCGCGGACGCCGTACCGCTCCCATCGAATACGACCGGCAACCCGAGCGCCGCGGCTTCTTCGCCGACCGCACGCATGGACTTACCCCGGAAATTCGGAACACGTGGACCATCGTCCTCACGCTCTTGGAGAACCGATGTGCTGGCGTCGAGATCGGCGATCGCCAAATCGTCCTCGACGGTATCTTCAACCGGCGGCTCGGCCTTACTCTTCCCCAGCGACGGCGTTTTCTCCGGTTGCTCCGGCAGGTCCTTCGGCGTATCGAGCACGCGAAGCGCCTCCGTTGCCACGGAGCGAAAAACCGGCGCCGCCAGTTTGCCGCCGAACTCGGCCGCACCGTTTAAGGTAACCACGACCACTATCGCCGGATTCGTCACTGGCGCGAAACCCATAAACGACGCGTTGTACTTGTGCGTGTATCGCTTTGCCGCCAAGTCGAAAATTTGCGCCGATCCCGTCTTGCCGCCGCTGGTCCAACCGCTCAACCGCGCCTTCGTGCCGGTTCCGTGCAGGACAACGCCTTCCATCATCTGCCGCATGGTGATGGCGGTTTCTGCTTTCAGCACCCGCTTCGGCGTGCCGGCGGAACGCTCCGGCACGGGAACTGCGCCCCGGGCGCGCCGCAGCACCAATCGAGGTTTGACCAGCAATCCGCCGTTCGCGACTACCGACACTGCTTGTGCCAGTTGCACGGTTGTGGTGCTCACTTCATGCCCCATCGCGATCGAGGCGAGCGACGTCGTACCCCACCGCTCCACGGGCCTCACAACTCCGCCGGATTCGGCCGGGAGCGGCAACCCGGCCTGCCTCCCGAATCCGAAGCGTTTCACGTAGTCAATCAGATTCTCGCGGCCCACCTTCATGCCGATCTGGACCGCGCCGATGTTGCTCGACTTTTCGAGCACCTGCGCCATCGTCAGCAAACCGTAACCGTTCTTCGCCTCATGAATCACTCGCCCCGGCAACCGCAGGATTCCGCCCCCGCAATTGATCGGCGACTCCGGCCTCAGTGCCGTGGTTTCAAGGGCGGCGGCGAGCGTAATCACCTTGAACACCGAGCCTGGCTCAAACGGAACCGACACCGCATGATTAAAGCGTTCCGAGCCATCCATCCAAGGCTCGGGCGGCTTCGACGGGTCGAACGTGGGATAACTGGCCATCGCCAGCAGATCGCCCGTCAGCGGGTCCATGACAACGACACTTCCAGACGTACAACGATGGGTTTCGACGGCTTCCTTCAAGTCCCTTTCGGCCGCAAACTGAATTCTCTCGTCGATCGTGAGCGTTAAGTCTTGTCCCGCGACTGGCTCCGACGAGGTTTCGGATTCGATGCCGCGCCTCTGCACGTCCGTCAACAGCCGCGCCTTGCCTGCTCTTCCGTGGAGGTCCTTTTCAAGAGACAGTTCGATGCCGGCGTTGCCTTTTTCTTCGTGATCGACCGCGCCGAGCAGGTGCGCCGCGAGCGTACCTTTTGGGTAGTAACGGTGAGATTCGGCCTGAAACTCGATCCATTCCAGACGCAGGCTGCGCAGCCGTTCCGATTCGGCGCGGCTGATCTTGCGTTTGATCCAGAGAAAGCCGCGCTCGTTGTCGAGTGCGTTTTGAAGCTTCTGAAAAGTTTCGGCCCTATCGAGACTCAGGATTGGCGCAAGAATATCGGATGCGATCTGAAGGTCCGGGAGCCGGAGGGGGTTGACGAAGACAGAGTCCACGGGCGCGCTCATCGCGAGCGGCTGGCCGTTCCTGTCCCAGAGCGATCCTCTCGGCGCGGGAAGAGCCACAAGATGCCTTTGCTGGTGCGCGGCAAGCGCGGCGTACTTTTCGTGAGAAAGCACCTGAAGCTTAATGATCTTGGCGAAGATCACCCCGGCCCAGATGAGCAGTACAACGGCAAGCCAAGTCAGCCGGCGGATCGCATCGGCTCTCGCTGGGATCGCGTATGTGCGAGTCGGACGATCCACGCCGGCTGTCTCCTTTTACTTCACCGTGTTCAGGGCGACCGAAGTGTTGGGCGCGCCGTCCATGTGAACGATTTGGCCAGCGGAGGGCTGCTGCATCGAGCGCTGCCGCGCCAATCCTTCGAGGCGCGCCGGACTGACCAACGTGGCCTCTTCCACTTCCAAACGCCGCCGCTCGTCGAGCAATCTTTGCTGCTCCCCCTTGAGCGACTGTATCTGATACCCAGACAAAATCGTGGCCACGCTAGGCGCGAGCATGCTCACGAGTGCCACCGTGAGAACGCACGCCGCTCCGATCGCGGACCAGCAACGGCCCCTGGCTTCAGGATCGGCCTGCCGCACGATGCGGCTGTTGTCGATTCGCTTCCTGAACAGGTACAGATCTTCATTCGGCATCGCCCGCAACCGGTTCGGATTCTGCCTCTTGGCCACCACCTCTCGCGGAGCTTCCCCGGACTGCGCCTGCAGGAACCCCCATCCCCTGATTCCCGATATCGTTGCCATGTTCTGTTCCTTTTCCGTTTACGCCGCTTCCAATGCACGCAGCTTCGCGCTTCTCGAAGCCGCATTCAAATTGATCTCCGCTTCGGACGGCTGCAGCGGACGCTTCGTCAGAATCGTCCCTTTTCCCTGCCGTTCAAGCTCCCTGAACCGCTCCTTCACCTTCCTGTCTTCGAGAGACATGAAGCTGATCACAACCATCCGCCCGCCCGGCTTCAACATCCCCGGTCCGCTTTCGAGCAAGCTATCCAACTCTTCCTGTTCCCGATTGACCGCCATCCTGAGCGCCATGAAGGTCCTGGTGGCAGGGTGCAGGCGGCCCGTACGGGGCACGGTCATCGCCACTACACCGGCAAGGTGCAGTGTGCTCCGGATGGGCCGTGCCCGCACGATTGCTCTGGCTATTCTGCGCGCCCTCCTTTCCTCACCGAGCCTGTAGATCAGGTTGGCAAGGTCCTTTTCATCGCTAAAATTGACCAATTCGCCCGCCGTCGTTCCGGTGGTTTGGTCCATCCTCATATCAACGGGTCCATCGGCCAAGATCGAGAAGCCTCGCGAAGGCTCCGTCAACTGATAACGGCTCACTCCCAGATCCGCAAGCAATCCGTCTGCTCTCTCGCCGGGTTCGAGCGCTTTCGCGAGTCTTGAAAACTCGTACTGTGTGTACCTTATATGTGACGCCCACTCCGATGTGTTCGCCTCGGTCAGCGCCAGGGACTCCCGGTCCCGGTCGTTCGATATCAACTCCCCCGTCTGGAGCCTCCGCGCTATCTCGCCCGAGTGGCCCCCCATCCCCGCCGTCGCGTCCACGTAGAGCCCGCCGGGACGGATGGCAAGGTACTCCAGCACTTCCGCGGTCATTACGGGCACGTGCCTGACTGGTTCCGTCATGGCTACTGCATTCCGGCTCTGAACAGAGCATCGGCGTCCTCTTTCGCGTTCCTCGCGGGATCGTTCTTGCGGCCTTGGTACACTCTTTCGTTCAGGATCTCGATGTGACCCTTGAAAGCCCGGAGCTTCACGTTTTGGTTTTCGATCTCAAGTAAGCGCCTCAATTCAACCGGCAGTAATATGCGCCCTTGCGCGTCCATTTCGGAGTCGGCGCCGTACTCATCCGCCAGAAAGGACACGCGCGCCGCCCGCGCGGGATCCGGCAGATCATTAAATAGCTTGCGATTTAATCGCCAAACTGCTATAGGATAGATCTGACCTACTTCTTCGTCCACGGTCGTTATGTATAACTTCTTCTCAGCCAAAGCGCCGAAGAACTCCTGGAAACCGGAGGGGAGCTTCAGTCGACCTTTATCGTCGACACGGGCGTTGTACAGCCCGTTTGGCGGTTCGATCGGCTCTTGGGTAGTCTGGACCGGCTGATCTGGCACTTTTTGGCCACCTATTGGCCACACAACCGATTGTGGCATAGATTTTTCCCCTTAGCAAGCCTTATTTTGAGCGAAAGTGTTGATTTTTTAGAAGTTAGTTGGATACAAGCAGATGTATTTGAGTCCCATCTACTACAACATATGGGAATAGATGGCGAACATAAGGCGAATTAAGGACGGTCCTGTGCTCCTCGAATGGAGGTAGTAGTTCTGGTACCAAACCGGAGTATGGGCCGGGAGATTCGCCAGAAATGGCCAACTTGGGTGGTTTCCGGGGTTCGCTGGTTGCTGCACCCTGTGCAACAGCACCGCGCTGAATTTCTTTACAGGGAGGTCGCGCTATTCCTCTTCGGCGCCCTTTCGGGTTCGCGCACAGGGGGGAAAGGGTGAGAATCGGGCTTCAGGGATGGGCATCGAAGGCGACAAAGAATAGCGTCTTCCTTTCGCAAAAACTTGCGTGAAATGGAAGGACGCCTCGGTCCCGGGGATGAATAGCAGCCGCTGCTATCGTTGTAAACCCGACATTGAGTCTACAAACTCAAAAGAGCAGGGGCCGGTCCGCTTGGCAAATTGAAAAAATCTAGGAGGCAATGAGAGGCCTATTACGACGCCTGGACCGGACGGCATGTACACATCATCCTTTACCCGGAAGCTATTGACACTGTTATAGTGATGCATGGTCATGACTCGAAAACACCTGATATCACTCGCGGTCTTGGCGGGCGTAGCCATGTTGACGCCGCCCGCTCCCGCTCAACAGTCCGGAAGAATCACCGGCGTCGTCACCGACCCGACGGGGTCGCCTATCCCAGGCGTCGCTGTCGAAGCCACGCGCGCGGGTACGGGCGATCGACGCACCGTTACAACCAACGCTTCCGGCGTCTACGTGCTCTCTCCACTCGCCGTGGGCGACTACAAACTCGAAGTGCGCCGCGAAGGATTCAAGGCCGTCACGCGAACGGGATTGCGGATCGACGTTAATGCGGCGCTCACCGTGGACCTCCGCCTTGAGGTAGGCAGCATCAGCGAGCGCATTACCGTGGAAGCTACAGCCGCCACCATCGAGACCGAGAGTCAAGCCATCGGCAACTCGCGCTATCAAGTGCAGCTCAAGAATCTGCCGATCATCGTTCGCGAAGTCCAGGCGCTGGTTGGGCAGACCGCCGGAGTACCGTATGGCAGCACAGACACGATCGGCGGCAACGTCCAGCAGGGCGGCCGCAGCGCCATGCAGGTGATGGCAGACGGCGCGCAACTCAATCCGTTTCAGACCACGTCGTGGCCCTCGATCGACGGCATCGGCCGCCGCGCCGATCTCACCTTGCCGAGCGTGGATTCCATCGCCGAAGTTCGCTGGGTCACCAACGGTGGCAGCGCTGAGTTCTCGCAGCCCACGCAGGTCATCGTGGCGTCGAAGTCCGGCAGTAACGAACTCCACGGCAGCTTGTTCGAATCCTACCGGTCTGGCGGAATGGGCGCGCGCCGTTGGGAGGCGCCGAACCGCGAGTCGTTCGTGCGCCACCAGTTCGGCGGCGTCGTGGGCGGCCCAATCCGGAAGGACAAGATGTTCTTCTTTGGCGGCGTCGACGAATTCCGCCACTCTTCGGGAGCCGTGCTCAATGCGCGTTATCCCACCGCAGCCGAGCGCGGCGGCGACTTGAGCGGTCTGCTGCAACGGACCGACGCGCGTGGTGTTCCGGCCCCCATCCGCCTGAATGACCCGCTCAGCGGCCAGGTTTTCCCGAACAACCTGATTCCCGCAAGCCGTCTAAGCCCGGTCGCAACCGAACTGCTCAAGCTGATCCCGAATGCGTCCGCGCCCGCGCGGCTCACTGATTTCAACGCCATCTTCTTCAAACCGCAGTTCGACAACTCCGACAAGTTCGACGCTCGTTTCGACTATAACATCAGCGCCCGTGACCGGTTCTTCGCGCGCACCACGATCGCGCACCTCGACCAGGCGTCGCGGTTCAGCGGAGCCGTTCCTGGAGCCTATGGCTACAGCACGAAGAACCAGTGGACACACGCCGTCGCCTCCAATTGGACGCGCCCCCCAACCCGCACAGCACCCGCATCGCCACCAGCGAAGGCAGATCCGGCGCCAATGCCGAGCCCAGCGCCCCAAGCATGAACACCACCAGCCCCATC
>SHUI01000095.1 GCA_009697455.1 Bryobacterales bacterium | reverse complement strand
ATGCGCCGTGCCTGGTCGATCGAGCGAGAACTCATTCAGTCCGAGCTCTTCAGTGAGCGCGACCCGAACGTCGTTTCCCGCACCGCCAAAGCCTTCGCCTACCTCTCCCTTTCGCCCGGGCTCAACCTGGTCCACCGCTACGAAGCCCGGCTCCAGCGGAATTTCCAGCGCGCCATGGACAATCTCCTGCTTCTGCGCGAGGACGCCCGCCTCGAAGAAGCTTCCGCCGAAGAAAGCCATCCGCCACGGGACGTCCCTGTGCCGCGCAACCCCTGTTCCGAGCCCTCCCCCGAGCCGCTCGCATCTGCCTCTCCACCTCCCAATGAAAGCGGTAACAAGCTAAGCAATAACGACTTACGAGACGCCACAGTGATCCCCGCGCCCGCTCCGCCCAGCCGTCCGGTTCAGCGCGAACAAAAAATGCGAAACGACGCTAATCTCATTTCTGGACACCCCGCCGGTGCCCTTGAGAACCCAAACTCCACGAAGTCCCGCCCCGAGGGAGGCCGAAACCATCCGGCACCGCGCTTTTTTGATCCTTCCCGGCCGCCGCCGGGGCGTCAGTTATCACAGACCGCGCCAGACCCTTGTCCATCCGCATCGGACCGGCATGTTCCGTTGTAACGATGCGGCGAAATGGGAGCAGTTGCGTCTTGCGCCGCCGTGAAGTCTTCTGTTCGTGCGGAAGGTTTGAATACGGCTGGGCAAGAGAGAATTCCCACTCCCTTTGCCGCTGCGCTGCGGTGAACGACAGGCGGGCGTTGATCTCCTCGGCAGGTATTTAGAAGGGCGTCAATTGTCGACACACCGCGGATCATCTCGCGAATCGCGCCCGCCTCACCACGTTCCGGGCTAGGCTGACGCTGAGGCGGTTTCCGCTCGCGTTAGCTGGGTCCCGCATTACCTGGTAAACACCCCGAACGGCCAGGCCACTGGCAAACAGGCTGCCACGCAATCACGGGGTTGTCGCAACGGTCTTGGCCTCCGCGCCCAGACCCGTCGATTTGTTCTATAATCTAGCCAAGCCATAAGGGAGGCTACCGTGAGAGATCAGACGCCATCGTCACGCAACACGGCACCCAATGTCCTCGTTGCACTACTGTTCTTATTGGCGCCGATGCAGGCGGCCGAGAAGCCCGTCTCATTCGCGAAGGACATCCAGCCCATCCTCGAAAACAGCTGCCTGAAGTGCCACGGCGCCGCGATCCAACTTTCGAAATTCGATCTGCGCACGCGCGAATCGGCCATGAAGGGCGGTGAGAAAGGACCGGCGATCGTTCCCGGCAAGCCCGAGGAAAGCAAGCTTTACCGGCTCGTGGCCGGCCTCGAAAAGCCCGCGATGCCCATGGACGGAAAACTGACGCCCGCACAGGTCGCGGCATTCAAGCAGTGGATCACGGATGGCGCGAAGTGGGAAGGATCTGTCGTTGCTGAATCGAAAGACGCCGCATCGCAACTCGCCGCTCTCGAGGAACTGAAAATCACCGACGAAATGCGGAAGTACTGGGCGTTTCAGAAACCTGCTCGTCCGTCCGTTCCCGCAAACGGCGAGCGGAATCCTGTGGATGCCTTTCTGCTAAAGGCTTTGACCGAACGCGGCCTGAAGCCGTCTCCACAGGCCGACAGGCGCACTCTGGTTCGCCGCGCGTATCTGGATTTGACAGGCCTTCCTCCGACGCCCGCCGAGGTCCTCGAATTCGTGAACGACAAGTCGCTCAGGAGTTGGGAGAATCTGATCGACCGTCTGCTCGCTTCACCCTCTTACGGCGAACGCTGGGGACGCCACTGGCTGGACGTCGCGCGATACGCGGATTCGAACGGCTACGAGCACGACTTCAATCGTCCCAATGCCTGGCGTTACCGCGACTACGTCATCCGCTCTTTTAACAAGGACACGCCCTACAACGTTTTCCTTCAGGAGCAGATCGCGGGCGACGAGATGGACTGGGTCACGGAAGACTCTCTCATCGCCACCGGATTCCTTCGCTCTTACGCCAAGGTCGGTTTCCGCGAAGCCGACAATCCGCAGTACCGCTTCGAATACCTGGACGACATGATCGCAACCGTCGGACGCGGAGTGATCGGCCTTACCGTACAGTGCGCCAGATGTCACAACCACAAGTTCGACCCGATCGCGCAGAAGGACTATTACAAGATGCAGGCGGCCTTATACGGGTACGTCGAAGTGGATCATCCGCTGACTTCGCCCGAAGAGGCAGCCGCCTACAGCAACGCCGTCGAGGAAGTGGAGGCGAAGTTGAGGCCGCTGAAGGCGGACGTGAAAGAGATCGAGCAGCAATACCGCGCGATCCTGCTGCCCGAAAAATACAAGAAATTTCCCGCGAATATTTTGGAAGCCATCAACACACCCGAGGAGAAACGCACCCCCGGTCAAGTGCTGCTGGCGAATCAGATTATCCGTACCGTGAACGTGACCCCGGCCGAGATCGAACGCATCATGAAGCCGGAGGATCTTGTGCGGAAGAAGCGGATCAACGCCGAAATTGCGGCCATCGAAAAGATGCGTCCCGCGCCGATTCCAGTTGCTATGGGGGTGACTGACGGCGATTTCCGCTTCACGCCCGACGGCCCCGGTGACGAACCCGCCCCAGGGAAGGGTATCAAACGCCAGACGGGCGGTTCGTTCCTGTTCAAGGGCCCGGGCCGTTACGAGCCGCAGCCGAACTACTTCCTCTACCGGGGCGACCTTGAGAGCCGCGGATCGAAAATGCAGCCGGGGTTTGTGACGGTCGCGACCTACGGAAATCCGCCCGTGGAACTTCCGCCCTCCCACGGAAGGACCTCCGGACGGCGGCGGGCGCTCGCGGAGTGGCTAGGGTCGCCCGAGAATCCGCTTACCGCGCGCGTTTTCGTCAACCGCATCTGGCATCATCATTTCGGGCGCGGCATCGTCTCGACTCTCGACAACTTCGGGAAGATGGGCGAATTGCCGACCCATCCGGAACTGCTCGACTGGCTGGCGACGGAGTTCATGAACCGAGGCTGGAGCGTGAAACAGATACATCGGCTGCTGATGACGTCGAACGCCTACAAGCAATCGTCACAGACCGCGGCCGGAGAAAATCTGGCGAAGGATCCAGACAACAAATACTTGTGGCGTTTCCGCATCCAACGCCTCGAGGCCGAGATTGTGCGCGATGCCGTGCTCGCCGTGAGCGGTGGCCTCAACCGTACCATGGGCGGCCCTGCGGTCTTCCCGAAGATCCAGAGTGAAGTGCTGGCTTCGATGAAGCTGGGCATCTGGGAAGTGGAACAGGATGGACCGAAGGTCTGGAGGCGCAGCGTTTACGTTTACCGGAAACGGGGGCTGCCGTTCCCCATGTTCGAGGTGTTCGACCTTCCCGATCAGAACGTCAGTTGCGGACGGAGAAACGTTTCCACCGTTCCCACGCAGGCGCTCACGTTGCTCAACAACGAGTTTGTTCTGAGACAGGCGAAGCTTTTCGCGGATCGCGTGGTTGAGGCAGCGGGGACGGACCGCGCGAAGCAGATTGATCTGGCCTACGAATTGGCGCTCGCGCGCGGGCCTAACGCCGAAGAGCGTGCGCTCGCGGAGAGTTTTCTGAGCAAGCAGCCGCTCGCCGATTTCACGCACGTCCTTGTCAATCTGAATGAGTTTCTTTACATGAGATAAAGCCGTGATCAACTTCAAGTCCAGACGCGATTTTCTCTTTGAAGCAGGGGGCGGCATTAGCGGCGTGGCTCTCGCGTGGCTGATGAGCCAGCAGGGCCTCCTCGGCGCCGCCACGGCGGGAACGGGTTGCGACGCCCGGCCCATGCCGGATTCGGCGAACACTCCGAAGAAGCCGCACTTCAGGCCGCGCGCCACCAGCGTGATCTCGCTGTTCATGAGCGGCGGCGTGAGCCACATGGAAACGTTCGACCCGAAACCGGCGCTCGAAAAGTACGCAGGCAGGCCGCTCGAAGGCAAAGGCGAGGTCGTCGTGCGGCAGGGGCATCCAGGGCCGTTGATGCCGTCCGTGTTCAAGTTCAAAAACTATGGACAGAGCGGGCTTCCGGTTTCGGAAATTTTCCCGAAGATCGCAAGCCACATCGACGACATCGCGGTGCTGCGGTCGGTCTACGGGAAGTCGAACGACCACGTCCAGGCTCATTATGAACTCGCAAGCGGCGTGATCCGCATGGGCTATCCGTCGCTCGGTTCCTGGGTCACTTACGGCCTTGGTTCCGAGAACCAGAGCCTGCCCGCCTTCGTTGTGATCTACGACGCGCGCGGCGGCCCCTTCGGCGGCCCCGCCAACTGGAGCGCCGGTTTCATGCCGGCGGCCTACCAGGGAACGGTATTCCGGGCGTCGGACAATCCCATCGTCGATCTGAAGCCGCCTGCGGGAACCACCCCTGAGCAGCAGCGCGCCCGTCTGGACCTGCTAGGGAAGTTGAACGAGATGGATCTGAAGAAGTATCCCGGGTCTTCGGAGTTGGCCGCGCGGATTTCGTCCTATGAACTGGCGTACCGGATGCAGGGTTGCGCGCCCGAAGCGGTGGACGTGAACTCGGAAAGCCCCGCGACGAAGAAGCTCTACGGTTTGGACGAGGAGGCGACGCAGCCCTTCGGCCGCCAGTGCCTGATGGCGCGGCGTCTGGTGGAACGCGGCGTGCGCTTCGTCCAGCTTTATCACGGCGGCTTGGGCATGCAGAACGTGGACACGTGGGATGCGCATGAGAACGTGAAGACGAATCACACCCGGAACGCGGCGGCGACGGACGGACCCATCTCCGGACTTCTGACCGATTTGAAGGCGCGCGGGCTGCTCGACACGACGCTCGTGATCTGGCAAGGCGAATTCGGGCGCATGCCGATCTCGCAGCGTGGACTGGGACGGGATCACAATCCCGGCGCGATGTCGATCTGGATGGCGGGCGCGAAGATCAAGGGAGGACAGGCGATCGGCGCAAGCGACGAGTTCGGATACAAGGCCGAACAGCAGCCGATTCCGATTCACGATCTTCACGCGACAATTTTGAACCTGTTGGGCATGGATCACACCCGGCTGACATACCTGTTCAACGGCAGGAACATGCGGCTGACGGATGTTTACGGGGAACTGATTCCGCAACTTACGGCTTAACATTTACGCCCTCTGGCCCTCCACGACCGCGTGGGCGCGGATTTTACGACAGTCTCCACGTCTCCATGTTTTGATGTTGCGTAAACACTCGAATCAGGGGTACTATCGCATTGCACATATGAAAAAACTTCTCGTTTCTATCTGCTTATTCGCGAGCGCGGCGCTCGCCCAGTATCCGGAAATCGTTTTTTTCCGCGGCATCATGTCTCCGCTGAATGAAGTTCCTGCGGTTAATCTGCAGGCGGGCGCGCCAACCACGCTGATTTGCCACATTGTCAGGGATGTTGCGGGCGGAAAAATCATTTCGGCGTCGATGGACTTCGTGGTCGGTTACGGCTTTCCGGGACCGCAGCAATTCAGTGGTCTGCACGTTCATGCCGGCGCGGCTGGGGTGAACGGTCCGATCGTCATACGGACGTCGTTGGGAAGCCCCGCGCCCGTGCCCTCCGATCCAAGCGGGTTCGGACTGATCAACCTGCAAGGGCAGGTGCTGCCGACGGACCAGACCGGCTTGGACGCTCTAACCGGTATGCTGGAGAATCCGAGTCAGTATTATGTGAACCTTCACACAACCACCTTTCCTGGCGGCGTTGTGCGCGCCCAGCTTAACCGCGCGACCTTCGTGGTGCCGATCCTACTCATGACGCCCGGTTAAGATGGTTCCGGCGATTTCCGGAAACACGGCGAACGCGGCCTCGCAGTTGGTTGTACTCACCGCGCTCGACAGCGCCGGGAGGGTGACCTCAACGCAACTGATCTTCGACGTGAACTACAACCTGGGCCAGAAGACGACGATCACGGGCCTCCATCTGCATCGCGGCGCGGCCGGAGTAAGCGGGCCGGTAACGATAGACTCGGGGTTGGGACAAGGGTTCTTTCCCACTGTGACGACGGACGCAACGGGTTCCGGGAATTTCCGCCAATTTGCGGAGGTTGATATGAGTAATCCGGACGCCGTGGCGACGGTGGACGCCTTGATCACCCATCCGAAAGACTACTACATGGATATCCACACCACCGAATTCCCGGCCGGTCTCGCGCGGGATCAGGTACAGGGTAGCGACTTGATCCGCCTGCGGGTGACGATGACGCCGCCCGGAGCGGCTGTCACACCGCCAGTGTCGTCGGCGCCAACGCTGCTGCTGCTGCGAACCCTTCGCACCGAAGACGGCACGACGACTGTGGGCTCGATCATGTGGATCTGCAATTTCCGCTTTCCGGGTAAGACGGACTTCACCGGGCTCGATATTTACGAGGGCGCCGCAGGCGTGACGGGACCGCGCAGGCTGGTCAGCACCGTAAGCTTGACGCAGCCTTATCCCACTGAGACGGGATTCGGAAACATGTTCTACTTTACGACGATCAGCGATGCCGCTGGCGTGGCTGCGGTGAACTCGATTACGCAAAATCCGGAACGGTACTACATCGAGATCCGTAGCGGAGCGAGCGCCGCCGTGGCGGTGCGCGCGCAACTGGGTCCGGCGATTACGGCGCTTCCGGTAGTGACCGCCGCCGCCAATTCGGCGAACGGAACCGCTCCCGCGCCCGGCGGCCTCATCAGCCTTTACGGGACGAACCTTTCGAAGGTCATCAGCGATCCGTTCGATTCGCGCCTTTACTTCACTCCGGGGCTCACAGGGTGGTTCGGTAAGGCGCTTCCGATTTCCTACAACGGCACGAAGGTGACGATCGGCGGCAAAAACGCTCCGTTGGCTTACGTTTCGCCCACGCAGATCAATGCCCAGGTTCCGCTGGACGTGCCGGCGGGCCCGCAACCGGTGATAGTGACGAATACCAACGGAGTGGGCGCGGCGGTGAACGTCACAGTTGCCGCACCGGTCGCGCCGGCCATATTCGCAAACCCGGCGGTTGCCGGTGGCGGAGTCGTCGCGCATCAGGATTTCTCCCTCGTGACGCCTCAGAGTCCGGCCAAGGCGGGCGAGGTGCTGATTCTCTTCGCGACGGGTCTGGGCCAGACGACTCCACCGTTGACCACGGGCACTCTGGTGCCGTTCCCGCCCCTGTCGGAGACGGCGCCGGTGAGCGTTACGGTCGGCGGCATGGAAGCGCGCGTGTTCTACTCGATCGCAACGCCGTTTGCCGCCGGACTTTATCAGGTAGCGGTGACGATGCCGTCTGGGGTTGCGCCGGGAACTGCTCCCCTTGTGCTGCGGATTGGAACGGCTTCCGCAGCGGCGGTTAATATCAACGTGCAGTAGGCAGGTTCGCGGCATGTAACGGGACCGTGGTCGAAAGGGCACGGTCCTCCAACACACTGGCGCATTCGGCCGCATGCCGAAATCGCACCGCGGACTTCAACATGGAAGCCGATTCCGATTCACGGCCCTGACACGCCGATCCTGGACCTGCTCGGGCTGATTCCCATGTCGGCGTCGTAACGGACTATCTACTCCGGGCGAGATGGCGCAAAGTTCTGGTAGCATTCGTTTAATGCCTGCAATTCCCGGAGCGCTGTTCGCGAAGAACCTGGTATACCGCCGCGGACTGCTCTTTCATTTGGTGCGGCGCGATTTCCAGCAGCGGTTCGTCGGTTCGGCCATGGGCTGGCTGTGGGGCCTCATCCATCCTCTGGTGCTGATGGGAGTCTACACTTTCGTCTTCAGCGTGTGCCTCAAGCAGGAGCTTGGTCCTGAAGCGGAAACTCAAAATTACCCGCTTTACCTGCTGGCCGGAATGCTGCCCTGGCTGCTGTTCAGCGAAACGGTGTCGCGGTGCGGCGCCTGTCTGATCGAGCACCAGGGGCTGATTACCAAGACCATGTTCCCGGCCGAAGTCGTTCCCGTCTCGATTTTCCTTTCGACTTTGGTGGGCCACGCGATGGCGTTCTCGCTGCTCATAGCTGCGACGGGAATCTGGCTTCGTCAACTGAGCCCTCTGCTCTTGCTCCTGCCGGTGTATACGGTTCTGCTCGGCTTGTTGGCCGTCGGGATCGGCTGGATGGCGGCGGCCTTGCATGTCTACCTGCGAGATACGGCCCAAGTCTTAACGGTGGTGCTGACGCTCTGGTTCTGGATCACACCGATCTTCATCACTGAGGAGCAGATTCCGGAGGGGCTCAGGTTCCTGATCATTGGAAATCCGCTAGCGTATATCGTCCGCGCCTACCGCTTGATGCTTTTCACGACGCGCCTGCCTACTCCGCACGATTTCGGCGTCGTCGCCGCATACGCCGTGGGGGCCTTCGTCTTGGGGGGCCTGTTCTTCCGCCACATGAAGCGGGGGTTCGCGGACGTCCTTTGAAAATATTTGTGTTTTCCAGACCGGTGTGCTATAGATAGCAACTTAGGTATAAATCATATGGCCTACATCATTGCCGAACCCTGTATCGGGACCAAAGACACAGCGTGCGTGGACGCCTGCCCGGTAGATTGCATCCACCCGAAGAAAGACGAAGCGGCGTATGCCACCGAAGAGATGCTGTACATCGATCCGGTGGAATGCATCGATTGCGGAGCTTGCGTGCCGGTTTGCCCGGTTTCGGCGATCTTCGCGCTTGACGATCTCCCGGAAAAGTGGACGGATTTCACTCCCAGGAACGCAGTGTACTTCGGTCACTAGATTTCATAAACCACGGGAGGCTCGGCGGAGCCTCCCGTTCCCTCCAAAGCAACCTCATCCAAAGAGGTGGAACAGCGCCTGAGTGCCTTTCCAGCTCCACAGCGACATTAGACTCCCGAGTCCCGTTGAGGACAGGGCAATGATCAGTAGCAGGAATCCGAAATTCGCCAGTTCGTTATAAACCGCCATCGGCACGCGCGCCGCGAGTAACAGCTTCGATCCGTCGAGCGGCGGCACTGGAAGCATGTTGAAGATGGCGAGATAAAGGCTCAGCGTAACGCCCTTCGAGCAATACTCGGAAAAGACGGGGATCAGATTTGCGGTCATCACCGAAACCGCGGCTAGAATCGCGGCGAAGATCACATTGCTGGCCGGCCCGGCGAGCGCGACCAAAGCCAATCCTTGCAGCCCGCCGCGAAGCCGGTTGATGTTCGTGTTCACGGGCTTTCCCCATCCGAGGAAGCCCATGCCCATGAGCGAGGTGATCGCCGGGAGAATCAAGGTTCCCACCCAATCGACGTGCGCCATGGGGTGGAGCGTCACACGGCCTTCGCGTTGCGGCGTATCATCGCCGAGTTTCGTCGCAACCCAGGCGTGCGCGAATTCGTGCGGCGTGGTCAGAATCCACAGCAAAGAGACGTTCAGAAAAGCGTTTTCAAAGTCCATGATTTTCAAAACCGGTGTTTCGAGGGCGGCGTTCGCCTACCTGCGTTGCAGGATGAGACCCCACAGAACCAGCAGCGCGAGCACGATGACGGCGGCGGCGATGGGCATGGCGGATAATGTTCATTGTATGCACATAACGGTGAGCGCGATGATGCGGCTTTGCCGGAGTTACCATTAATCCTGCACTCAAATGCGAAACGCAAACGCAAGCGGACCCCGGATCTTAGTCGCTGACGATCAGGCGGATGTAGTCGAAGCCCTGCGCCTGCTCCTGAAGGCCGAGGGTTATCAGATCGAGTCCACGAACTCGCCGGCTGGCGTTCTTTCGGCCATCGAGTCGCGCGAGTTCGATATTCTCCTGATGGATCTGAACTACGCGCGCGACACGACGTCCGGGCAAGAGGGACTCGACCTGCTCACAAAGGTCCAGGCCAGTGAGGGAGATCTGCCCGTGGTTGTGATGACCGCGTGGGGCTCCGTGAATCTGGCGGTCGAGGCGATGCGGCGGGGGGCGCGCGACTTTGTGCAGAAGCCCTGGGAGAACGAGCGACTTCTCGCCATCCTAAGGACGCAAATGGAGCTTCGCCATGCGCTGAGGAAGGGCCGGCGCCTCGAAGCGGAGAACCGGCTGCTGCGGGCCGAAGGGCGTCCCCATCTGATCGCCGAATCGGCGGTCATGAAGCCGGTGCTGGAGATCGTGGCGAATGTGGGGCCGTCGGACGCGAATGTTCTGATTACCGGCGAGCCTGGCACCGGAAAGGAAGTTGTCGCGCAGACCCTGCACACGGTTTCGCCGCGCGCGTCGCGGCCGCTGGTGGCCGTAAACACGGGCGGACTCGGCGAAGGCGTATTCGAGAGTGAACTTTTCGGACACATCAAGGGCGCGTTCACGGACGCGCGCGCGGACCGCGTGGGGCGCTTCGAACTGGCCGACGGCGGCACGCTCTTTCTCGATGAGATTGCGAACGTGCCGCTCAACCAGCAGGCGCGTCTGCTACGCGTGCTCGAAAGCGGCGAGATGCAGCGCGTGGGATCTTCCCGCACTACTCGCGTGGACGTGCGGGTGCTTTCGGCTAGCAATTCCAATATCGCGCAGGAGGTTGCGGAAGGCCGCTTCCGCCAGGATCTGATGTTCCGGCTCAACACCGTAGAGATCCACCTGCCTCCGCTTCGCGACCGCCGCGAAGATATTCCGCTTTTGGCGAACCACTTCCTGGCGGTTCACGCCAGGCGGTATCGGAAGAACGTGGCGGGTTTCGATGCCTCCGCGACGCAGGCGATGTTCGACCATTCCTGGCCGGGCAATGTGCGCGAGCTGAATCACGCTCTTGAGCGCGCCGTGCTGATGGCGCAGGGCACGCTCGTGCGCGCCGCGGATCTGGCGCTTCGGCGGACATCGGTGGGCCCGGCCCGCCTCGAGGACATGAGCCTCGAAGACGTGGAGGCCTTTCTGATCAAGAAGACGCTCGCCCGTTACGACGGCAACGTGAGCCAGGCAGCGAAACTTCTCGGATTGAGCCGTAGCGCTCTCTACCGCCGCTTGCAGCGATTCGGACTGTCGTGACGCAAAAAAATCCACTCCGAGCCGCGAGACTGGGCTACGACGGTCGCATCCTGCTCACGGCATTTTTGGCGGGTGTGCCCGGGTCGTCGGTCGCGCTCGCGCTCCTGTGGACCGGCGATTATTCCGCCACAACCCAGTGGACGGTGACGGCGATTATCGTGGCGCTCTCCTGCGCCTTTGCGTTTTCTTTGAGGGAAAAGGTGACCTTTCCCCTGAAAACGCTTTCGAATCTGCTGGCGGCGCTCCGCGAGGGGGATTACTCCATTCGGGGATACCGCGCCAAGCCGGATGATGCGCTGGGAGAGGTGATGCTCGAAGTCAACTCGCTCGGAGATACGCTTCGGGAGCAGCGGCTGGGGGCCCTCGAAGCGACCACGCTGTTGCGGACCGTGATGGCGGAAATCGACGTGGCGGTTTTCGCGTTTGACGGCGAGAGCCGTCTGCGGCTCGTGAATCGAACGGGCGAGCGCCTTTTGGCCAGGCCGGCCGAGCGGATCATCGGACGGAGCGCGGACGAACTCGGCCTCGACGAATGCCTCCGGGGTGAGCCCGCGCGCACGCTGGAGCGGACGTTCTCAGGCGCGGCCGGACGCTGGGGACTGCGGCGGACGGCCTTTCGCGAAAAGGGACTGCAACATCAGCTCCTTGTCGTTTCCGACCTTACCCGCGCGTTGCGCGAGGAGGAATTCCAGGCGTGGCAGCGTCTGGTGCGAGTGCTGGGGCACGAGATCAACAATTCCCTGACGCCAATCCGCTCGATCGCCGGCAGCCTGGATCGTCTGCTTACGCGCGAACCGCGGCCCGAAGATTGGCGCGAGGACATGCACCGAGGCTTGGGTGTCATCGGGTCACGCGCGGAAGCGCTTGGGCGCTTCACGGCCGCCTACGCGCAACTGGCCCGGCTGCCTCATCCGCGCTTTGAGCCGCTCGACTGCGGCGATCTGGTCCGCCACGTGGTGCGATTGGAGCCGCGGATGTCCGTCGTTTTGACGCCGGGGCCGCCAGCCGCGATCCCGGGCGACCGCGACCAACTCGAACAACTGCTCATCAATCTGCTTCGAAACGCCGTCGACGCCGCGCTCGAAACAAACGGTGGCGTGGAGGCGGGCTGGCGAAAGGTTGGAGCGTTTATCGAGGTGAGGATAGCCGATCGTGGTCCAGGCCTCGCGAACACCGCGAACCTGTTTGTGCCGTTCTTTACGACGAAACAGGGAGGCTCGGGGATTGGATTGGTCCTAAGCAGGCAGATTGCCGAAGCGCACGGCGGCACGCTTACGCTTGAGAATCGGAGCGACGGACCGGGCTGCGAGGCGAAGCTGCGGCTGCGAGTGTGAGAGTCGACGCCGTCGTTCTTCTCCCGCGAAGTGGTCTCCGATCTCCAAGGCATTCTCGGGAAGCTCAGCGTGGATCGCGTTCTTAGCTTAGCTTAGCGGTGAAAACCGCGTCCGGCTCGAAGACAGAGATCACCGGGCACTGGTTCGCCTGGACTGGGATGGTAACCGGAAGACTTGGCTGCTTACCGCCTACGAGAAGAAAGGGTAGGAGCCGGCCCATCCGCAGCTGCTTCACTGGATAAGCCGGCCACCACGTCATCTGCCGGGAGGATGACTGACGTTCCCGGCCCTCGCGCGATGGACCGATAAGCTCCTCCATCGAATGACGATTCCAGAATGGCCGAAGGATCTGGAATCGTCAAGGAAAGGAGCGCTGCGCAAGCCGCCCGCGCCAAGGCGGCAGAGGAGGCGGAACCACGTCTGCCCGGGCGGCAAGGGCGCGGGAGGTGGCTGGCCGGAACCCCCACCCGGCCAGCGTTCCTTTCTAACGGTTACGGAGCGCGAAGAGTGCGGCCCCGGACACGAATGAGCCGGCGCCGACGCCGAAACTGGATGTGCGAACCGTCTGGTAATTGCTTGTGGAAATGACGTTCCGCCCGCTATACCCGTTGCAGGGATCGGAGAGTGCCGCGCCACGAGCAATCATCGCGCCGCCCAGAATCATTAGTGCCGCCCCTCCCATTTCTTGCCGCCGGACGTTGCCCGCTTCGGCGAGTCCGCCTTCGCCTGCTTGACAGCCTGCGCTGGCTGCTCTGATCCCTGGCCTGGCTGCGGCATGGCGAACGCGAGACCGCCCGCCATGCCGCCAAACGAAGTCCTGAGTGGGCTTGCCGGCAGAACGCCCAGGGACAGCGGGGAACCCCGTTCAAGCAACTTTGTGTTTACGAAGTCGCCCGCGAATGCCTGCGAAGCCACACTGGATATCGTGAGCGCGAGTAGGGCGGCGATGTACTTGCGGGCGAATTGGCTGCTCCAGCCGATGGCGCCTGCGGGAATCCGCCCGGCCGTATCTTTCTTTCTGTTGTCGTTCACTTTTCGTTTCTCCTTTAAGGTTGTGTTGGATCCTGGGACTGGAAGCTAACGTCCGAACGGCCAAATGCCGGGTTCGGGTCCGCCAGTTGCCGCGTCCATAGGTATCTGCTTCGAGAACGCGAAACGTTATAAACAATCCGCGCCAACGGTCAACACTTTTTGCCCACTGGACGCAACAAGACCGAGGCTACCGAGCCGCCCGGGAGACGCTCACACACGGATTTCCCTTGATCAGGAACCGCAGCGGCCAATCCGCGCAGTGGCGGATGCCGATGCGCGGCGTTACCTCGATCTCGATGCGCGCGTTGCAGAGCGGGTCCCTCACTACCAAGTCTCCCCGCGTGATGTCGACGCCGTTCTGAGCACGAGTGATCCCCATCGCCCGCGTAAGCTTACCGGGCCCCGAGCACAGGTTTTTGTCCAGTCGTGCGCCCGGCCGCCGGTTATGCATCTCGCCAACTCCCGACAAGGGTTCGAGCGCGCGGATCAGCACACAGCCGGGCACTCCGTCTGGCTCGGCCACCAGATTCAGACATTCGTGCATTCCGTAGATCAGGTACACATACGCATGGCCTGGCGGACCGAAGATGACTCGGGTCCGTTCCGTAATGCCGCGCGAGGCATGCGCCGCTCCATCGGCCAGCCCGAGATAGGCTTCCGTCTCTACGATTGTTCCGCTGCACCGTCCGTGAACAAGTATCTTCCCCAACAGCCCGCGCGCCACATCCACGGTTGGGCGTTCAAAAAAGGTGCGGCCGATCGTTCGCATGTCTTTCCTTTCCATCATGGACTGGATTAGTCTGTCAATGTGAGGTTATTCACCGGAATCGACGTGCCGGCCGAAGTGGCCGCCAATCTGGAGAAGTTGCTCGCACGACTAAAGCCACTCGCGCGTATCAAGTGGAGCCCAGTGGCGAACTTCCATATCACGACGAAGTTTATCGGCGAATGGCCTGAATCCAGGATGGACGAGTTGAAAATGAGGCTGGGATCGATTTCGAGGCGTGAACCCTTCTCCATTGCCATTCGCGCGACCGGTTTCTATCCGAACCCTCGTGCGCCGCGCACCTTTTGGGCGGGTGTTGAAGCGGGCGCCGATCTGGCGCGACTCGCCCGCGAAACGGACGAATCCCTTGCGCGATTGGGCGTGAAGCCGGAAACGCGGCCCTACTCGCCCCACCTCACTCTCGCCCGCATCGGGAAAGAAACGGTATCACTCGACGCATTGCATGCCGCCGTAGCGAGCATTGCGCCGTTCGACTTCGGAAGCCTGACGGCAGACCGGTTCTTCTTGTACCGGAGCCGCTCCGAGGCGGGAGCGTCTGTCTACACGAAGCTGGCCGAGTTCAAACTGGGTTGAAGGGAGAGGAAGCGGAATCGATTTGGGGTGGGTGGAGGGATTCGAACCCTCGGCCACCGGAACCACAATCCGGCGCTCTACCAAGCTGAGCTACACCCACCGTGAAGCTGACTCCATGGTATCAACTGCCGAGGAAGCGATCAAATGGCAGAATGCCCGATTCGGAATGAAGCCTAAAAGAGCAGTCGTTTCCAGCGCGGAATGGACCGGGCACCAAAGGTCAGGATGCCGCGGAGGAATGACGCCGCCCAGAGTACGGCGAGCGGGCCAGCGGGCAAAGAGGGGCCTGAGACGCCAAGGCGGCCTATCGGCGAGGTTCCGCTCGCGCTACACGGCTGCCAATATCGCCCCTACTCGGGCTGGACGGTATTTAGGACGCGAAGTTCGAGCGGCTGGTGACGCTCACGCCGTCGCACATCCACAATTTCCGGCAGTCGGCGGAGCATTGCAGGCATCGCCGAATAAAGGTGCACGGAGTGCACACGCAAACGCCCCAGGTACCGATTGGGGCGCGTCGGCCGGCATGGGGTACACCACCTCAACCCGGATCCGCAGCGGCAATTGATGCAACGTCGCCTCCAATATTTGAATTAGGTGGCCCTCAGGTGACATTCGGTGACATTCGCCCGGCGTTTCTCAACCACACGATGGTGAAACGGTTGAATAAGCTGCCGGTGGGCGAGTTCACCAAATCGCGAGCCTGCCACATGACCGGCAACGCGAGTTGCCAGAACCTCGCCATATCGCCCCGCTGGAATAGAGAATTACTTGTACCTCTTGCTGAATCCATTCCGCGAGTTGCTCACGGTAAAGGAGCCGTCCTGTCTGGCGGAAAGTTTGATCCAATTCGCGGCGCCGTTGT
>SHUI01000094.1 GCA_009697455.1 Bryobacterales bacterium | reverse complement strand
TTCGGAACGGGATTGACGACGCGATTCACTGTTAATATCGGGAATCCCACCGAGGGCAGCCCTTCCGTCATTGAAGTGGTTTCCGGAAACGGTCAGGTGGCTGGTATAGGCGGGGGCGCGCCAGAGGCGCTACGCGTTGGCGTGCGCGACGCGTTTGACAACCCGGTGAAGGACGCCGAAGTTCAATGGAGACTGACCGGTCCTGGTCTGTTGAGCGCGGAGTCCGTCCGCACCGATGCCAACGGACAAGCGGCGGTGACCTTCGCGGCGCCGGATAGTCTCGGTGCGCAGTTCTTTGTCACGTCGCCGGTGAAGGCGACCGTTGCCGGCATCTCCGTCGATCTCTCCGTCACGACGATCTCGGCGATACCGAATATCACGATCGTAAATCCGAACAACAATCCTCGAAAGATTACCGGAGCGGCCGGCGAGACTTTGACGGGAGGGCTTCAGGTGCGCATCACGAGCCCCCTCGGCCAGGGAATGCCGAAAGTAGGTCTCCGCGCGGCCGCGGCGTTTGACGCGACAACACAACTCTCCGCCGGTTGCGTGAACGAGGGTGGAACCGCGCTCTCCGATAGTACCGGGCTCGCGTCGTGCGACCTTCGGCTGGGGGCCGCGGTCGGCGAAAGTAATCTCACGCTTGTCGTGGGAAGTTTCTCCACTGGCACGGTAAGCCTCGCCGTAACGGCCGGGGCGCCGGCGCTGATGCGCATCCAGCGCGGAAACAATCAGTCCGGACAGACGGGTCAGACCCTGTCGTCGGCGCTACTGGCCACGGTCACCGACCAGTTCGGGAACCCGCTCCCGGGGACGCGGGTGGAATGGGAGGTCGTCACTCCGAACTCCGTGACGCTGACTCAGGTTGTCAGCACCTCCAACCTCCAGGGCCAAGTCTCCGCCCTGCCGACCATGGGTCCGTTCGCGGGCACGTATCAGGTCAAGGTTAGCGCGGGAAACGCAGTGGCGGTCTTCAGCCTAACCGTCACCACGACATCCGCCCGTCTGGCGAAGGTGTCAGGCGACGGTCAGACCGCGTCGCAAAACCAAGCCTTCGCGCAACCGCTGCAAGTCCGCGTGATCGACGGGGCCGGGCGTCCGGTCGCGGGCGTGCCGGTCGCCTTTGTGGTCGCCACAGGCCGCGCGACTCTTGGAGCCACCTTGGCCACAACGGACGCCGACGGCAGCGCGTCTACCACGGTCCGCGCGGGAGATGCTTCCGGCACCGTTACCATCGCTGTGTTCGCCCAGAACCTCACTACCGCTTTCACGCTGACGGTGCGTGTCCGCGGGCCGGTAGTGGCATCGAGCGGCATCGTGAACGCGGCGAGTCTACAGCCCGGTATCGCGCCGGGGGCAATCATCACCATACAGGGGACCGACATCGCCAGCGGAATCGACGGCGTTGTCCGGACCAACTCCGCAACGGCGCTGCCGACGATTCTCGCCGGTGTTACAGTCCGCTTCGGGTTCATCTTCGCGCCCATCCTCTCGATCTCCAACGTGAATGGGCAGGAGTCCATCACGGTCCAGGCGCCATTCGAGTTGCAGCCGGGCGTGACGCCAGTGACGATTGACGTCAGCGGCTTCTCAACGACGGTGAACGCCGCCGTTCTGCCGTATCAACCCGGAATTTTCGAAACCGCGGCCGCGGACGGAAAACGCTACGCTACTCTGTTTCGATCCGACGGCTCCGCCGTTACTTCCGAAAATCCCGCCCGGCGCGGGGAAACGATTCGCTTCCAAGCCACCGGACTCGGCCAGGTTTCGCCTCCGACGGGAACGAACCGACCCGGCACGCCAGACCAGAAGGTGACCGTCCAGCTCATCGTGGGCGTCAACGATGAGGGCGTTACGCTCGTGAACGCGGAATACGCACCGCGTAATATCGGGCTCTATTACGTGGATTTCAAGATTCCGGAAGACACCACGCCGGGTCCCGAAAGACCGCTGGCGCTCGCCCTCATACAGGCGGACGGCAGCGCGATTTTCGCGAATACATCGCGCATACCGATCCAGTAGAGGAACACGCCTCCCGGCTTAGCTTGGTCACGTTTCGCGACATTTTTGCTTGGCTGGCCGGCCACCAGCCTGCCCCTACCAGCTAAAATGGTAGTTTATGACTTCTCAAACTGCCCTGCCGTTCCAGGAGGTCGTGGAAGCGGCCGGACACCTCATCGATTCGCACGTCATGGAGGGGATCTTCGACAAAGTTGTCGAATACAACGGGCGATTCGAAGTGGAGCAATTCCGAATCGGCCGCACCAACACCGATTCGTCCTACCTGCGTCTCAAGGTTGAAGCGCCAACCGCCGAGTCGATGGAGCACCTTTTGCAGCAGTTGCTGGGACTCGGCTGCGCGCCGGTCGATTCCAGGGACGCGCAAATGAAAGAAGTGGAACGGGACCGCTGCGCGCCCGAGGATTTTTATTCCACCACCAATCACCGCACGCAAGTGCGCTTTAACCAGCAATGGCTCGACGTGGAAGATCAACGCATGGATGCGATGGTGGTGGTGCGCGACGGCCACGCGTTCTGCCGCCGTTTGCGCGATCTCAAGAGTGGTGACCAGATCGTAGTGGGTCTGCGTGGAATCCGCGTGGTTCCCGAAGCCAAGGAACGCGACAGGCACTCGTTCGCCTTCATGTCGAACGGAATCTCGTCGGAACGGCAGGTGGAAACGGCAGTGCGGCAGACCGCCGCACTGGTCGAGCAGGCAATCGAACAGGGGCAGAAAGTAATCGTCGTCGCGGGGCCGGTCGTGGTACATACGGGCGGCGCGCGCGGACTTGCCGACCTCATCCGCAACGGCTACGTACATGCCTTGCTGAGCGGTAATGCGCTGGGCGTGCACGATATCGAGGCGGCGCTGTTCGGAACCTCGCTCGGCGTGCGGGCGTCCGACGGACGGCAGGAAGAGCACGGGCATCGCAACCACATGCGCGCGATCAATGCGATCCATCACGCGGGCAGTGTACAGGGAGCCGTCGAAAGCGGACGTCTGCAATCGGGGGTGCTGTACGAATGCGTTCAGAACAACGTGCCATTCGTGCTTGCGGGCAGTCTTCGCGACGACGGTCCGCTGCCCGACACGATTACCGATATGAATCAGGCGCAGGACGCCTACGCGGAGCATCTGAAGGGAGCGGGCGTGGTGCTGTGCCTGGGATCGATGCTGCACGCCATCGCGACGGGGAACATGCTGCCGAGCTGGGTGAAGATCGTCTGCGTCGATATCAATCCGGCGGTGGCCACCAAAGTAAGCGACCGCGGAACGGGTCAATGCGTGGGCGTCGTCACCGATGTCGGCCTGTTTCTCGACATGCTCTCGCGAATACTGGTGAAGAAGTGAAGCGGGCGTATTCGGATGCTCACGCGGAGGCCGGGATCGCGGCGCCGCTGCCGGAAATCGAAACGTGGCCAAATCAGTTTCCCGGATATGAGATCGAGATTGTGATACCGGAGTTTACCTCTGTGTGTCCCAAGACCACGTTGCCGGATTTTGGCCGCATCACGCTGCGCTATGTTCCAGATAAGCTCTGTCTCGAACTGAAATCGCTGAAGCTCTATGTACTGGCCTACCGCGATCTCGGCATTTTCTACGAGAACGTGGTGAACCGTTTTTTGCGGGACGTGGTCGCAGCCGTGAAGCCCGGGAGCGCAACCGTTACCGGAGAGTTTACGCCGCGCGGCGGGCTGCATTCGAAAGTGACGGCGTCCTACGCGGCGCGCAAGGGGAGTGAAAAACGTGGGCGCTGAGGACGGCGGGGACATCCGCGCCGAAGAACTGGCGGCCGTGATTCAGGAGATCCGGGGCCGCGTTCGCGCGCGGTATCCGGGGACTTCGATCGCGCCGTATCAGATTCCCCTGCCCGACCTGATGCCGCTGCTGCATGCCAGGGATGCGGCGGAAGCGAAAGTAGCGGCAATCGGAAGCGTGAACCCCCGCGCGGGCGGCGCCCTCAATGCACTCATCCAGTTCGTGAAGAAAACCGTTGCTCGCGCCCTTGACTGGCACGTGCGCGAACAGGTGGATTTCAACCGCAACACCATCCTATGCGTCCAGGCGACGCTCGAAGCGCTAGGCGCCATGAACCACACACTCGCTCTGCTCGCGGAGCGGATGAACGCCGAGATGGAGACCGTGAGGATCGAGCGCGAACAGGAGCGGGTCAACTCGGCGGCGATTCTCGCCGAGTTGCGGCGGGAATTCGCGGTGCGGCTCGATCAATTCGAGCGTGCCATCGATCCCCTTCGCAGCCAGATCGAAGAACTGAAGGACATGCGCGCGCATTGGGTGGAATGGCGCCAGGGATGGGAACGGAAACTCGAATTGAACGAAATACAGTTCTTGCGGAGCGTCGCGGACCTTCAAGGCGCTTTTCAGCACAGGGCGACTCTGATGGAGGCGAACTTCCGGGACATCGTGAAGTCACAGCATGCCGATTATCTGGGCGCGCTCGACCGTTCAGGCGACGCGTTACAGAAACTGTTGTGGGGCGAGGCTGCGAAATCGCGCGTCGAATTCGAGAAACTCATACACCTTGAGCTGCGGCTGATAAGGCAACGCAGTGCCGCGGCCCACGAAGCTCCCGTGCCCCCCGTTTCCTCCGCGGCGCCTGCAATCGCCACTCGGGAAGCCTTCGATTATGGCCGTTTCGCCGAAAGATTTCGAGGTGGGGAAGAGTACGTTCGCGAGCGGCAGAGATTCTACGTTCCGTACTTCGCGGCGTGCGGAGAGGTTCTCGATATTGGCTGCGGGCGCGGGGAGTTTCTGGAGCTGATGCGCGAAGCAGGCGTGCACGCGCGAGGTATTGACTTGAGCGGCGAGTCGGTTACTGTATGCGTTGGCAAGGGACTCGCAGCCGCGCAGGAAGATCTGTTTCCGTATCTCGAGAGCCTTCCTGACGCCAGTCTTGACGGAATCTTCAGTTCTCAAGTGGTTGAGCACATCGAACCGGAACGGCTGCCGGAGATGATCCGTCTGGCCGCGGCGAAGCTGGCGCGCGGCGGCGTTCTGGCGCTCGAAACGCCGAACCCTGCGTGTCTCGCGATCTTCGCGACGCATTTCTATCTCGATCCGACGCATCACAAGCCGATCCCACAGGCGCTGCTTTCGTTCTACATGGAGGAATTCGGGCTGGGCGGCGTGGAAGTACACAAGCTGTCGCCCGCGATGGAGTCCATGCCAGCGCTCGCCTCGTTACCAGAAGATTTCCGGGAGGCTTTTTTCGGCGGGCTCGATTACGCCATCATCGGCAGGAAGCTTGCGTGAGACTCACGTAGTCCCCAGGCGCTCGGGATCGCGGTCCGGCAAATAGGCCGTTCGAAATATCCAATCCCACAGGCTTAGACTGATCCCGAAGTTCCGGTTCTGAGGGCCGCATTCCGGATGCACGTGATGCCAGACATGCATCTCAGGGCTGTTGATGAAATACCGGAGCGGTCCGACGTGCCAGCGCAGATTGGCGTGAGCGAAGTGCCCGAGCGTCGTGCTGATCACCGCGCAGCCGAACGTCGCGGCCGGACTGAAGCCGAGCAGCGTGGCCGGCAAATACAGAACGGTCTGGTAAACCACGATTTCAATCCAGTGGAAACGCCAGTTGCTGAGCCAGTCCATTTCCACTGTGCTGTGATGCACTTTGTGAAACTCCCAAAGCGCCGGGACCCGGTGCAGCACGTTGTGCACTCACCACTGAAAAAAGTCTTTTGCGAAGAGGAGGACCGTCAATTGCGCCCACTCGGGCCACCGGCCGATCACGTCGAGATGCAGCGGCTGCCGCAGCGCCACGATTCCTGCCGGCGGAACTAGTCCGGTGAGCCAGATCGCGACGAGAGCGCCAACCACTTCGGCGTTGAAAAGGAGATAGACCAGGTCGAGTCCGAAGGAACGCCGCATCACCGCCTGCTTCCGCCGGGGCCATAGCCGCTCGGCGCCGGCGAAAACGAAGCCGGAACAAATCAGGAAGATGGTGTATGGTTGCACGGCTTGCGATTACTGGCTCATGCCGCGCGCCGCAACCTTCCAGACCGCTTCAACCTGCTCTCCCCGCACGCAGTACATGCGGTCGTAGAGGTTCACGGACGGATCGCAATGCGGAATAATGAATTCCAGTCGATCCCCGAGGTTCACGGCCGCGGACGCCTTGGCCAGATTCAGCCGCCCGTGCTCGTCGCCGCCCCAGGAAAATCCGATGCCCTCGATACTCTTCGCGACCGGCGTGAATGGCTTGTCCGTCGAAAACGCCTTGAGGCCGCCGTCCACGATCGCGGTCTCATCGCTTGGCTTGCTGACGACGGTAGTCAACACCGATAGCGAGTTCTTGAAGTCGCGATAAACCGGCCCGTCCTGCCCGCCAATACGGTTGTAATCCACGTCCATGAACATGAAACTGCCGGGCTGCAACTCGGTGATGCCGTCGATTTCTGAATCGATGTTGTACGTTCCGGTGGAACCGCCGCTCAACCATTTGCACTCGATGCCGGCCCTTTCCAGCATTCGTCTTGTCTCGACGGCGGGCAGCATCGCCGCGAGCGAAGCCTGTTTCCTTGCCTCGAAGCCCATGGTGTGAGACGCGCCACCGGCGTAAGCCTGAATTCCCGCCAGCCGGAGGTTCGGCTGCGAGGCGATCAATTGCGCCAGTCCGAGAGCCGGTTCGCCCGGCTTGATGCCGGTTCTTCCGCCCACGAGCAGATCGATCGCAACGTTCATCTTGATTTTCGCGGCGCCCGCCGCGTCATTCAGATCGCGCACATTCTGGGCGTTGTCTACTGAAAAAATCGTGTCGCGATGCGCCGAGGCAAGCGTGACGGCGCGCTCGATCTTGTACTTGCCGATCACGGCCGTCGTCACCAGCAGCCCGCTCACCCCGTTGTTCGCGAACACTTCCGCCTCGCTGATCTTGGCGGCGCAAGCTCCCACCGCGCCCGCGCGAATCAGCGCCTTCGCGATCTCGGGAGTCTTGTGCGTCTTGCCGTGCGGACGGAGGGCGCGGTTGTTCGCTCTCGCATGCTTCGTCATCTTGTCCACGTTCGACTCGAACGCGTCCAGATCGAGTATCAGCGCGGGCGTGGGCAAGTCGGCGCGCGTGAGCTTACCTTTTACATCGCCCTTGGCGAGCATCTTGTCGATCTCGGCCCAAGTGTAACCGTGCTTTTCAGTTGCGCCCTTCAGGAGCGCCGAGGTGGAGTGCATAAGAGGCGCTGTGTTCATTAGAGCCGGCGCGGCGGCCAGAAACGTTCGACGATCCATAATCGATCCTCCCCTGACTCAGGCGCGGGTGAGCGAATGTTCCGCGATAGTCGCGAGGTTCAGCACTTCGTTCATCGAGCCCTGACGGTAACCTTCGAGATCCAGCGTAACGTATTTGAAGCCGAGTTTCTTGAAAATGGTGGTGAACTTTCGCGACATGTCGAGCGTGAGCGCGCGCTCCATCTCTTCCGGCGCAATCTCGACGCGAACAACTTCTCCATGGAAGCGCACGCGGAACTGCCGGAAGCCAAGCGCCTTGATGGCCTCTTCGCCGTTCTCCACCTGCTTGATGTTTTGAATGGTGACAGGCGTGCCGTAAGGAATCCGCGAGCTGAGGCACGCGGAGGCGGGACGGTCCCACGTAGGCAAACCGGCAATGCGCGACAACTCCCGTATCTCGGCCTTGCTCAGGCCCGCGTCCACAAGCGGCGCCTTCACCTGATGCTTCTTCGCGGCGCTTTGACCCGGGCGGTAATCGCCCAAGTCGTCCACGTTCACGCCGTAAATGATATGTTCGATGCCGCGCTCGCGGCCTACTTCTTCAAGGCGTACGAACAGTTCGTCCTTGCAATGGAAGCAGCGATCGGCGTCGTTCTTGACGTAGTCCGGGTTATCGAACTCGTAGGTCGCGATATACTCATGGCGCAATCCGAACTGACGCACGAAGGCTTCGGCGTCGAGCTTGTGAGAGGCCGGTATGGATGCCGAGTCCGCGGTCACCGCAAGCGCGGCGTCGCCCAAGGCACGGCCCGCCGCCCAGGCAAGATACGCCGAGTCGGTACCGCCGGAATAAGCGACGATTACACGCCCCATTCCGCCGAGCGCCGCGAGCAGCGTCCGCTGTTTCTCCTCTAGCGATGCCATAGCGAAGATTATAGCGCGGGTGGGGTGCGCCTATTGCAGGAGCAGATTCCCCTGGCCACCGTCGCCGTCGTCGGACTTCTCCGCTTCGGCGTCTGGAATCACGCAGGCCGCGGCCACGCGGTCGCCCCCTTCCATGCGCACCAGCCGCACACCCTGCGTGGCGCGTCCGACCTCTCGAATTTGACTTGACTCGATACGGATGATCTTGCCGTCCTTGGTGACGATCATCAGGTCGGTGTCCTCCTTGACCGAAAGAATCGCCACGACCGATCCGTTGCGCGCCGTGGTCTTCATGTTGATGACGCCCTTGCCGCCCCTTGCTGTAAGACGGTAGTCCTTGAGCGGCGTCCGCTTCCCGTAGCCGTGCTCGGAAATAGAAAGAATCAAGCCGTCTTTCTCCACAACCTCCATGCCGACCAGGAAATCTCCTTCGGCCAAATCCATGCCACGGACGCCGCGCGCGGGGCGTCCCATCGGCCGCACTTGCTCCTCGAAGAAGCGGATCGCTTGACCGTCGTTTGAACCGAGGAAGATGTAGTTCCCGCCGCCGGTGAGCCGGGCCGCTATCAACTCGTCGCCCTCGTCCAGGCCAACCGCGATAATACCTCGCGAGAGAGGGTTGTCGAACTCCGTCAATTCGGATTTCTTGATGACGCCGTGCTTGGTAACCATCACGACGAACTGTCCTGCCGTAAACTCTCCCACGGCCATGAAAGCCTTGACCGTCTCGTCCGGCTGGAGCGCGATCAGACTCGAAATATTCTTGCCCTTGCCCGTTGTCGAAGCGTCCGGAATTTCGTAGATCTTTAGCCAGTAGACCCGGCCCCTATTTGTGAAGATGAGCAGATAACTGTGCGTTGAAGCGATGAGCAAGTGTTCGACGAAGTCCTCCGTTCGCGTGCCCATGCCGATGCGGCCCTTGCCGCCCCGCGTCTGGCGGCGATAGGTATCGACCGCGGTGCGCTTCAGGTAGCCGCCGCGCGTTACGGTCACCGCGACGTCTTCCACCTGCACCAGATCTTCGAGGCGAATCTCTCCGGTGTCTTCAATGATCTCGGTCCGGCGCGCGTCCCCGAAGTCCTTCTGGACTTCTTTCAGTTCCTTGACGATCAGCGCGCGCACAATTTTTTCCGAACCCAGAATTTCGAGATAACCGGTAATGCGGATCTGAATCTCAGCCAGTTCGTCGATGATCTTCTGGCGCTCCATGCCGGTAAGGCGTTGGAGTTGTAATTCGATGATGGCCTGCGATTGTCTTTCCGTAAACTCGAACGTTGCGACCAGTCCCTCGCGCGCTTCTCGCGGGTTGCGGGCCGCGCGGATGAGCGCGATCACGGCGTCGAGCAAGTCGAGCGCCTTCTGGAATCCGAGTAACAGATGCTCCCGCTCGCGCGCTTTCCGCAACTCGAACGTGGTGCGCCTGCGAACGACATCGATCCGATGCTCGATGAAATACTTCAAACAGTCGAGCAGGCCAAGCTCGCGCGGCTGTCCGTTGACGATGGACAGCATGATGACGCCGAAACTGATCTGAAGCTGTGTGTGCTTGTAGAGGTTGTTCAGCACCACTTCAGCCTGTTCGCCCCGCTTCAGTTCGTAGACGATACGCAGGCCGTCGCGGTCGCTCTCATCGCGAATCTCGGAGATCCCTTCGATCTTCTTCTCGTTCACCAGCCCCGCCGTAGCCTCGATGAGACGCGCCTTGTTCACCTGATACGGAATCTCGGTGACGATGATATGCTCGCGGTCCTTGCCCATTTTCTCGATGGACGCCTTGGCGCGAATTTTCAGGCTCCCGCGGCCCCTGGTAAAAGCGTCGACGATCCCCTGGCGGCCGAGGATGTAACCGCCGGTCGGAAAATCCGGCCCGGGAACCATCTCGAGAAGTTTCGCCAGCGGAGTTTGCGGATTCTGTATCAGCGCGATGGTGGCGTTGATGATTTCGGTGAGATTGTGCGGCGGAATATTCGTTGCCATGCCCACCGCGATGCCCGCCGAACCGTTAACCAGGAGGTTGGGGACTCGCGTAGGCAGGACTTCGGGTTCTAGTTCGCTTTCATCGAAGTTCGGGCGGAAATCGACAGTTTCCTTGTCGATATCCTCAAGCAGGCCGGCCGCGATACGCGACAGCCGGGCTTCTGTGTACCGCATGGCCGCCGGCGGATCGCCATCGACCGAACCGAAGTTTCCCTGGCCCTCGATGAGCGGATAGCGCATATTGAACGGCTGCGCCATGCGCACGAGAGAATCGTAGATAGGCGTGTCCCCATGGGGGTGGAATTTTCCCATGACTTCGCCGACGATTTTGGCGCACTTACGCGTGGGCCGGGCTGCCGTGAGACCCATCTCCTGCATGCCGAAGAGAATGCGGCGATGCACGGGTTTGAGGCCGTCACGGATGTCCGGAAGGGCGCGTCCCACGATCACGCTCATGGCGTAATCGAGATAGGATCGCTTCATCTCATCTTCGATATTGATCGGGATGTGATTATGCCCGCCCCCGCCGTCAAGCGGCAACTGAGTGGGTGGAGGCGTAGGTGGAGGGGGCGGCCCCTGAGGGTTATCCTGATCTGCCATGATTGTGTCCTTCTATTTTAACAGAGCGGGCCCGCGGAGGACTTCGCGGGTTCGTGCGATTCGTGGTTCCGGCTCAGGCCCCCTTTCTATCAAACATCGATGTCCGGCGCGGGCTTCGTGGCCGCCGAACGCCGTTTCCACCACCAGGCGAGCAATGGAAAGACGAGAGCGGACGCGAGCCATTGCCAGTTCGCCGACAGGAACCGCGCGACCGAAAAAACCGGATTTACGCGGACTCGAATCGCCCGGTCCAGTACCGGATAGTAGCGCGTCTCTTCGCCTCCGCCCGGCAGCTTGATCCTCACTCCCACCGCAAGGTCGAGATTGTGCACGCCCGGCGACAACGGTCTCACAAGATAGCTCCACTCCGTGAATTCACTCGTTCCGACGAACTGGTCCTCCTTGCTGAGCGCTTTGATGTCGAACGCCGTCCCGGTAAGCTTGACGGTCATGAACCGGCCAACCTTGATGGCCTCGACTTCAGGGACGCCTCGGCCTTTCAACCCAGGCATCAGGTCTTCAGCGGCGCTCGAAGCAATCCGAACCTCCACCCGTTCTTCGGTTCCAACTCTCATCTCCGCGGGGGGATTGAACAGGAGCTTCCCGGCCTTCAATTCGGCCAAAGCTTTTTCGATAGCGGAGTCCGCGGCCGGCTCGGGCGGCTCCCGTTTTGCGGCTGCGGGCGCACGTGATGGCTTGCCCCTGGGTTTGGATGCGGGAAGCTTGTGCGCGGGCGCGTCTGGCCGTGGAGGCTCCTCAACAGGCTGCGCTGCGGCCTGCTCCCGCGGAGCCTTGGGCTGCTCCACCGTCGGCTTCACCTTCTCGGACGTTGAAGGCAGCGTAACCTCTCCAGGCGAATTTCCTATTGGCCCCGACAGGGGCGCGTTTCTGCTCACCAGCCGCAGGAAGTAGGCACCTGCCAGAACGACGGCTACCACGATGGCGGCGGACGTAACTGTCGCTCTCAGGCTGTTCCTTTGTGACATGCGGTCCTTCCGGCAATTCTATCCCAGCTTGCCGCAGGGCAGGGAATATCCGGAGTCAGCAGGCGGAAGGGTCGGGGCTGAGACCCAGGTCATGGATCGGACCTCTTACTCTGGTGCGGATGCTGGCCAGTCTACGGATGCCTGCGCCGTTGATCGGGCGCTATTCGAGCACGCATGGCCCAATGTGTTTGAATGAGAAGGTGTTGCGTCTCGGGAAGGCCGCAAAATGGATTGCCCTCGCGGGTGTCGCGGGCCTGCTCGGCCTTATCCTTGCGGGTATCATCTATGAGCAGCTTGGCCGCCGAAAAGATCTTGTTGGGATCACCCGGATCGGAGAGAGCGTAGACATTGGCGGCAGGGCACTGAATTTGTATTGTGCGGGAACCGGCAGCCCGACGGTCGTTCTAGAGTCCGGCACGAACAATCCGGGTCTAGCATGGTTGCGAGTTCAGCCGAAGATAGCCGAAACTACGCGCGCCTGCTGGTATGATCGCGCCGGCGACGGCTGGAGTGATCCAGGCCCTTTCCCAAGGACTGCCGCGTCGATTGCCGTCGATCTTCATAGCCTTCTAACGAACGCAAAGCTTCCCGGCCCCTTCATAATGGTTGGGCACTCATTTGGTGGCACGATCCTGCGCGTTTATTCTGGAATGTACCCCAAAGATGTGGCCGGCGTCGTGCTTGTAGATGCTTGGCATGAGGATGAGATCAAGAAGATTCCGAACCGGAAGGGGCCGGGGCCGCCGGATTCTTTGCGACCTGCGATTGACCGTCTCACTCCCGCGCTGACCTTTATCGGTTTCGTTCGCCTCCTGCGGCCACCACTCAAGACAAGGCCGCCGAAGGGACTAAGTCGAGAGGACTGGAGAGTCATCCAGGAGCTACGGCGGCAACCCAAGGCGTTGGCAGCCGAGTCAAGCACCGGAATGACGCAAGACGAAAGCGGAATGCAAGCGCGCTCGGCAGGTGGACTGGGCGATCGTCCGCTCGTCGTACTAACGGCGGGGAAGGCGGAGTACGATCCTTCCAACGCGACGGAGGCCAAGTTGGCAAATGACGAGCAGCAAATTTGGATCCACGACCTGCAAGCGCAGTTGGCAACTCTTTCGACACGTGGCAAACAGTTGACCGTGAACAGCACTCATGGCATTCCGTGGGAGGCTCCCGAAAACGTCGTTGACGCGGTTAGGGAAGTCATCGCGGCGACGGCATCAACTCGATAGCTCGCGCAAAGTCGCGATGACGTTATCCAACCGGTACGCGGCGCACCGCCGTACCATTTGCGAACCGTTGGCCTGGCGATGTGCCAAATAATTTTGACGGAAGTGCGCCAAATAATTCTGAAAGTGACACCAACGGACGCTGGAAGATCCGGTACGTGGGCGCTGCGGCCCGTGGCAGCCGATTCTATCGTGTGCGAGCCAACTTCCAGCCGTCTGCCTGGCCACCGAGGATCATCATGGATTGATGTGGTCGTGAGTTAGGCGGTCTGTCGCGGTGAAAAGGTCCCGATCGTATCGCTCGCCGCGCGCTGGTTCCGGTTTACAATCTATCCATGGCATCCTTCTCGAGACGGCAATTCGCAGGAGCGGCGGGAGCCGCGCTCACCGCGTCCATCCCCGCGCGTTCCGCGGCGCAAGTTTCCAAAGCGGGCGGCAAGCTGCGGATCGGCGTAATCGGCTGCGGAGGCATGGCCAATGGCCACATGCGCGGCTTGCTTCGCACCAAGGAGCAGGACAACATCGAGATTGTCGCCGTCTGCGACGTGTACAAGAAACGGCTCGACGCCGCCGCGGCGCTGACCGGCGCGAAAGCTTACAAGGACTACCGTGAACTGCTGGCGAACAAGGACATCGACTACGTGCTCATCGCGACGCCGGAGCATTGGCACTACCAGATGACCGTGGACGCAATCGACGCCGGGAAGCACATCTACTGCGAAAAGCCCATGACGCAGACCGTCGAACAGGCGAAGAAGGTTGTCGCGAAGGTCAAGGCGAGCAACATCAAGCTGCAGGTCGGCGTCCAGGGGATGTCGGACGACTCCTACGAGACCGCATACAAGTATGTGAAGGATGGCGTGCTGGGAAAAGTGGTGGTGGCGCAGATCGACTACTCTCGCAATCACGTCGGCGATTTTTGGGAATACGCGCAGGACAACGATGTCCGGCCGGGCGAGAATCTCGACTGGAAGGCGTGGCTCGGCTCCGCGCCCAAGCGCCCCTACGATCCGGACCGTTTCTTCAGTTGGCGGCGGTACTTCGACTATTCAGGCGGCATCGCGACCGATCTGTTCATTCACCGCGTAACGCGGATCATCAAGGCGTGCGGCCTGACGTACCCGGAGCGCGCCGTGGGCACGGGCGGCAAGTTCGAATTTACCGAAAGTGCGGCCGAAATTCCGGACACGCTGAACATGATTGTTGAGTATCCAGGCGGACCTGACGTGCTCCTGATCTCTTCGATGGCGAACGATACGGCCGTCGATCACCTCCTTCGCGGTCACAAGGCGACTCTGCAATTCACGCGCACCGGCTTCACGATCACTCCTCAGAAGGCGTTCGAGAAGGACATGAAGGTGATTGTGCACGAGAAATCCGGCGCGGAGAGCACGGAGTTGCACCACCGGAACCTGCACGACGCGATCCGGAACAATGCGCCTCTGAAGTGCGACGTGATGCTGGGGCTGTATGGTCTGGTGGCCTGCGAGATGGGCTTGCAATCGTACCGGAGGCGGAAGTACATGGCTTGGGATAAGGCGAAGGAACGGATTGTGCGGGCGTGAAGTCGCGGCCGGCCAAGATGGCCGGGGCAGGATGAAAATCGTGCGACGAACCATTTTCTGAAACACCCGCGGCCGTGGGCGTTGCGGGTTCGACCGGAAAGGTCAGCGGGCGAGTCGATCGAGAACAACTGCCTCAGCCTCCCCTCAGCGCAAGTCCAATGCCACCGTCCGCCGATGCGATAGACTTTCGAGACACGGACATTGTGAGGCTACTAATGCGTCCCATCAAAGTTGTCTTTCTGCTTCCTGTGCTTCTCGTCAGGTTCGCCTCGGCCCAGAGCCAACCCCGAGCCGCCCTTGACGTATACGTGATCGATGTCGAAGGCGGCAATGCGACCCTGTTCGTTTCACCTTCCCGCGAGTCCCTCTTGATCGATACCGGTAACGCCGGCGTCGCCGCCGTCCGCGATGCGGGCCGCATTGTAGACGCTATGACGGACGCGGGTATCCGGAAGATCGACCGCCTGATCACCACACACTGGCACGGCGATCATTTTGGAGGGATGGCCGAACTCGCGTCCAGGGTTTCGATAGGCGAGTTCATCGACCACGGTCCCAACGTCCAGCCCGGCGAGGCCGCCGACACGTTCTTGCGGGAAGTCTACCCTCGGCTTTATTCGAAGGCCAGGCATACAGTGGCAAAACCCGGAGACCGAATTCCACTTGCGGGCGCGGAAGTACGCGTCGTGACCTCAGCCGGCGAGACGATCAAGACGCCGCTGGCGGGCGCGGGCAAGCCCAATCCGTATTGCGCCGCTTTCAAGCCCGGAGAGAACAATGCCGAGGATCCTCAGTCTCTCGGCGTCCATGTGGCCTTTGGAAAGTTCCGAACGATTCACCTGGGCGACCTGACCAGGAATAAGGAATTCGAGTTGATGTGTCCCAACAATCGCATCGGCGCTGTCGATGTGTTGTTGGGCTTGCACCACGGACAGGCCACTTCGAACTCTGAAGTGATCGTGCACGCCCTCCGCCCCCGCGTCGCCATCATGAATAACGGAACCCGGAAGGGTGGCGAGCCGGACGTGATGAAGATCGTGCATACGTCTC
>SHUI01000093.1 GCA_009697455.1 Bryobacterales bacterium | reverse complement strand
TCTCCGGCCGGAGCCGGTTTGCCGAAGATAGTGAAGTGATAACGCTCCGCATCGCGATGGCCCGTTGTGTCGGCTTCAATCACGCGGACGATCTCTTCGACGCTCATGACGGTCGTCGCTTTGATGAAACCCACCTGGCTCAGGCCGGATGCCATCAGCGCATAGGCAAGGTGCCGCTGTTTGGGATCCATCTCCTTGAACATGATGCCCCGGCGATCGTGCCCATACTCTTGTTTGAAACCGGCCTCCGGGAAATAGTGCCACTTCTTGCGCTCCGGACTGTTCATCTCGAATACGGTGCCCGCCCGCTGGGCCGGTGTAAGCGAGTCGATGAACCGATTGGCAGTCATCTCCATTAACGCTTCCGGCTTTGAAACCTGACTGGATACTGCAATGGCGGCGCAGAACACTACACCGGCCGCGACTCGAATTTGAATGGCATTGCGCATGACTGTTCTCTTATCAATTCTGTTTTCGTTTAACTTCGGGCATCATAACACCCGCCCGCCGATCTTCTTTATTTATTCCTTGCGGGAAAATTCATCCCTCAAATCCAAAGCTGTACAAACGGGCCGCGCCGGACAGTTCGAACTCGATTTGCACCTGCCGCCCGCCCAAAGCCTGCAGAGTCGCGCCCTTCCACTCAACCCGCCGGCCGGTGACGTCGCCCTTCACGGCTACACACCGATCGATGCCGAGTTTCTCCACGTCGCCTACGATGCCGGCGCGGATCGAGCCATTGGCGGCATCCGCCGTCACGGTGAGGCGCTTGCCGGAAACTGTGACCGGCGCGGTTACTACGCGAGCCACGGTCTTCGCAGACTCCGCCTCCAGACCCGCGAAACCATCCGGGCGCAGCCGGGCCAGGCAAAAGAAACCGTCGCGCCAACTCGTATGCCTCCCGTTGCTAGCACCGTAGTAGAGGCGGATCTCGCCGTTATCGAGGACGACTGGGCGGGCCGCCGCATACACGCAGCCCCAATCGTAGGCTCCCTCCACGCCGTTGCCGATCAGCGGGACTCCGGGGCAGACCCGCTCCCAGGTCACCGTGTCCGTGCTAAACGCGAGTTCGCAGTGCACGCGATCGGTATCAGAATCGAACATCATTAGCAGCCCGAAGTAGAGTCCCGCGTGGGGGAAAACCGGCATGGCGTAGGCCTGCCGCTTCCCGTCGGACGGCAGCGCCCGCAGAACCTCCTCGGCCTTCGTCCAGGTGACAAAATCGCGGCTCTCCGTCCGTCCCACCAGCCGCTGCCGGCTTTGGCGGTCCGACAGCCGCGTGATGCCCACATAGGCATTCTGTTCCGGCGACCAGAACCAGTTGTTGTGCGTGTCGCCCGGCGCATCGATTGCGGAAAACGCCGTCGGCTCTTCCCAGCGCAGACCGTCGGCGGAGAAAAGACCGGCCATCGTCTTGCCTCTGAAAAACATCTTGTAGCGCCGGCGCGGGTCTTTCTCCAAATCGTCCCGCCACAAGCCGGCGCCGTGCGGGCCACGCGACACGATGTTGTTGCGCCGGGATCCATCGAATTCCACCAGCCCCAGCTCCGGTTTTTCCCACCGCAGCCCGTCCTTGGAGACGGCGTAGCAGACGCCCATCTCCCGTTTTCGCGGCTTGTAGGGCGTTTTCAAGCGCTCCGCGCGCGGCGTAGATGTCACCGCTTCGTCGATCAGAAACGGGCTGTACCAGCACCGGTACTCGCCGCTCCGTTCGTCGCGCAGAACATTGGCGTAGAGGTTGTCAAAGCGCGCCTCCCAAGGTTTGTCTTCGGCGAAGATCGGGTTGCGGCCCTCCTTGACAACCTGGCCGAGAGCTTTGCGCGCCCCCGTGGAGCGGTGTATCACGCGCGGGTCTATGAGCAGATACTTTTTTCCCGGTAGGGCGGCGGCTTGGCCACCCACGGCAGCAGTCGCGGCTCCCATCACGAACACTCGGCGTTGGATCTTCGACATCTTAGCCCGTACCTCGTTTAGGATTTACTGCTGGATGGCATGCGAGAGCGGTGCCTTCCAAGAGAAACCAAAGGCATAAAGCGTCGCATTCTGCAGTATGAACCTGAGCTTGACCGTTGTGCCTTGCAGCTTTGACAAACTGCCTGCTTTCCACGCCGGCGCCAGGCGCAGCTCGTCCGCGCCATTGTGTCTTGCTGCGTACCCCGGGATGACGTTGCCCGACTCATTGAGCACTTCGACCTGCAGCCAGCCGTTCTTCGCGTCGATGTTGACTTCCAAACGATCGCCTTCCAGTTTGAACGCCTTGGTGGTGACCGCGCCAATCGTATCGCCTGCGCGCTGGCCAATGAACCGATCCAAGGGCAGTTTTGCTAAGCCGATCCTTCCGGTCAGCCTCTTGGCCGCAGCGGGGCTATGGTGCTGGTTGTACTGACCCGTGTAGAAAATGAAGTGCTCGTCGCCACGAGTGATTATCTCCGGCGTCGGCTGGAGCAGTCCCTTATCAAAACTGCCGTCCGGACCGCGTTCAACAAACGGCGTACCAGCGTAGACCCAGCTCTTGTCATAATTCACTCCGTCCCGGCTCGTTCCGATGTAGTAATCGATCACGTCCGCCTCGGCCCGCTTATCCGGGTCCTTGACGCTGACCTTTCCTCCGGCTCCAGTCAGTTCCCCGGCAGTCAAGACGTGCATCAAGCCGAAGTACACGTTTTCATAGACCCAGACGTTCATGGACTCCATCTGAAGCAAGGGCACGCCAAGCGGCGATTTCCGATTCTCCGGATGATCGACGTTGACGGTTGCCAGCGTCTTCCAAGCATCCGGAGAGGCCAGCAGATCGTTTCCCTTCTCGTGAGCCATGACCCGCGTTGCGCGAGATTCTTGCCGGCCCCCGTTGGCGCCGAGGTCCGTTCGCGTGACTAACATGTATCGCTTTGCGATCGGATCCCAAAGGATCTGATTAAACGTGTCCGCGGCTCTGCCGGTCACAGACTTTCCGTCGTTGTAACTTCTCCAATGGACACCGTCCGCGGAGTGCCCAATGGCGCACTGGGTATTTCCAGGATTAAAAGCAGCCTTGTATTTTTCCGGATGCCCCCACGGCACCGTGGGGTCGATCATGAACGAGGCTTCGTAGAACGTGCCATGATTTGCACCGCGGTGTGTGATCAGGTTATTACCGCCGTCGGGAGAAACAAGGGGCTTCGTCCACCGAATCCCATCTTCTGACTCGGCGTAGCCCGTATAACTCTCGCCGGCGGCCCGATAGATCATCTGGAATTTCCGGTCTTGGTCATTCCAAACAACCGAAGTGCGCCGGCCGAACTCGTCGTAGCCACCCGTCTTGGGAAGACCTTCGGGAAACTTCCTCACAGGATCAAAATCGGTCGGCACGCTGGGGGCCATCACGATCCCGGCTTTTCTCGGTTTCCCCAACACGCGAATCGCGTTTCGCTTCTCAGCAATGACGTGGTCGTCAACCAGCAATTGCTTTTGCAGGCCGATTGGTGCCAGATCGCCCTCTGCCGCCATCGCCGCTCCTGGGAACAGGAGCGGCGCGATGATAACAAGCAGCAAGGGCTTCGCTTCCGCCGGCGCTTTCATACTTAGAACTGAAAACGCGCCTGAATCTGAATGTAGCGGTTCGGCGTTTCCGTCATGCCCGTGATCCGGCCGAAATTCGACGACAGCGGATTGGTGTCCGGCGGCGTGAAGATCGTACGGTTGAAGGCGTTGATGGCGTCGAGGCGAAGCTCAAGCCGGACTGACTCGCTGAAGGGAATGGTCTTCATCGCATTCAAATTCCACTCGTTCATGCTCTGGCCGCGCACACCGTCCACGCGGGTGGGAAAGATCCGCTGGTGGTAAGCCGTCGGCGTTCGTGCCGCCACGCGCTCGAAGTTGTCGGTGTTGAACCAGCGCTCGAAGGTCCGTGTCCCCGTCCCAATATCCGCCAGGTTCCCGTAGTAGAAAAGGTTCGGAAAGTCGAGCAGACGTCCGGTCTGATACTCGTAGGTAACGCCAAACTGAACACCGCCGAGAACGTAGCTCAGCGGACCGCTCTTCAGCCAGCGGCGGCCGCGGCCAAACGGCATTTCCAGCAGCGACGAGACGAAAAAGCGATGCGGCGTGCCTTCGATCGTCTTCCGCGAAGCCGGCAGCGGGTCGTACTCGTTGAGAAAGATGTCAGACTCCTCCGCCGACAACCAGGTATAGCCGGAGTTGATCGTGAAAGAGTTGGCGAAGCGCCGCGTGACGCTAAATTCGAGCGAGTGATTGATAGCGTCGCCGAGATTCGCTTCGGCGCTCGACAAGCCTGTCATATGCGGGAACGGCCGCAGCAACTGATTCTTGCGGATGATGCCGCCGGTGAAGAATCCGAGCGCACTCAGATTCTGATTCAAACCAGCGTTGCTTTGCAATTCTGGAAAATTCGTCAGCCGGAAAGGATTGGTCACATTGGAATCGAGATTCGACGCCGCCGCGTTATCGCGTTGCTGTCCTCCGGACCAATACTGTCCCGGCAGAAAGTTCAAAGGCTGCGCAACGGGGACCCGGTCCGAATAACCGGCGGCATAGGCCGCTTCGACCACGGTCTTGGCGCCGAACTGCTGCTGCACGCCGACGCGCCAACGCTGCTGACGAGCCCGCTTCACGTTGTAATCGTAGTAGTTGTAGCCGCGGCCTGCAAAAGCCATCAGGCCCAGGGCGTCCCGCACTGGAGTATCGTACCGGGTGCCGTCGCCACGCACCGGGAACGGATTAATGAGCGGTGACACGCCCCGCGCCGGATCACCAACCAGCCAGTTGACGCCAAAGTCGTTGGTCAAATTAGTGGAGGTCGTGCGGCTAAAGCCGAACTGATTCGGTCCCACGCGCAAGGCATTCAGAGTGTCATAGAACATGCCGTAGCCGGCTCGCACGACCGTTCGCTTGGACAGTTGATACGCCGCGGCAATGCGAGGCATCCACATCGTCTCGCTCTGCCAGTATTTGCGGCCGCCGGGGCCTTGCCCCGCGTACAGGCTGCCACCGGCGACGTTGAAGTTGGCCGCCGACAGTTCGGGAATCGGGCTACGCGCGTACGCGGCCTTAGCGCCATCGGAGATCGGCAGTTTCAACCCGGAATCAAAGTTGGTGAGCATGCGGTTGTAACGCTCCGTCATGCCGCTCTCGTATTCCATGCGCAACCCCAGGGTCAGCGTCAGCTTGGGCGTGACGCGAAAGTTGTCCTGGACGTAGGCCGAATAGACCGGGCTGGTGGTGGCGAAGTCGTCAGCGGTATCGATGGCCATGGTGCTGGGCAAACCCATCATGAAAGCGGCCCAGCTATGTCCGAGATTTCCTGTCGGCGTCAGCAGGTCGTCGTTGCGGCGCGTGAAGTCGTTCGTAAAGGAGAACGTACCCGCCGTATTCCCGGCGCCGCCGCCGGTGTGGAAGAACTGGCGTGTACCGAAGCCGGCGGTCAGACTGTGCCGTTGCCGCACGTGCGACAGGTCCGACTTGAGGGCCAGTGTCCGCCCGCGGTTAAACGTGGTGTAGTTACGCCCGAGCGCCTGGTATCCGGCAAAGTTCATGACCGGGATGTGAGTGCGGTCTCCCGCTTGCTGATCCAGGTACGCAGGCAGGCCTACGTCGGAAGGCTTGAACGTCTTCGGGAACGCATGCTTGTTACCGTCTTTATACTGATTCACCGAGAACGCCACGTCGAGGAATGTGGAGCTGTTCATCGTGTAAATCCAGTCGGCGGTACCCGAGACGTTGGCCCGAAGCAGGTCCGAGCGTTGGAGACCGCGGGCCGATTCGTAGGTCCAATCGGAACGGTCCTCCAAGAAAGAGTTCCAACCCCACCGTACGAAGAAGCGGTGCTTCTCGGATTGGTGATAGTCGATGCGGTTCGTCAGCGCGTAGTAGTCAAACCACCAGGGCATCGCGGTCGCGATGTAGTTGAGCAGCGGCTCACGGGTCAGGTTTGTGGGGTCGTTATTCGGCGTCGGGAGAAAGCCGGTGTATTTGCCGTAAGCCGGATTGATGATACGGGCGCGCGGCAGCATGTTACCGGAAAACGGCGTACGAATGAAATTGTTTGGACGGGCCGGATCGGGCCGCACGGTCAAGGGGTCATAGATCTGGTATCGGGTGGGGTCTACCTGCAGGAGTTGGGAGAAATCGCCATTTCGATTGGCGAGCGTCGGAATCGTGTTGTTAATGTTGTTGGTCGATTCGGTGAGCCGCTCATTGGTCCCGTTGAAGTTGAAAAAGAAGAATAGCTTGTTGCGGCCGTCGATGAGCTTCGGAATGCTCACCGGGCCGCCGATCGAACCGGAGTAGTTGTTGCTGCGGCCCGAGCGGAGCGGGTGTTGCGAGCGCAAGGCATCGGCCCGGGCATTGTCCCCGGCCCCCGCGGCCTGCGCGATATTGCGAAAGTAGGTCTGCTTGAGGAAGAAGGGTACCGCGTTCCACCGCTGCTGCATGTGCTGCCACGTGGCCGCGCCGTGGTATTGATTGGTCCCCGCCTTGGTCATCATCGAAAAAGAGACCCCGGTGCCGTGGCCGATCGAAGCCTCAAAGCCCGAGGTTTCAATCTTGAATTCCTGCAGGGCATCGGTGTGCGGCATCGTGGCGACGCGCCGGTTCCGCCCGGTATTGGGCACGCCGTCGATTAGGAACTCATTGCCGCCGACATTGTTCGGCAAGTAGATCACGGCGCCCAGAATGTTGGCCGCGTGGTGCCCATTAGTGCGATAGTCGCCGCGCGTCTGCACGCCCGGAGTGAAGGCGGCCAAACTCATCGGATTGCTGCGCGCCACCGGCAGTTCGGCGACGTTCCGCACATCGATGACCCGGCCGGAGGAAACCGTGTTGGTCTCAAGCAGCGGCACCTCGCCGCTCACTGTGACTGAATCAGTCACCGCGCCGATCTCCAATTGCAGGTCAACCTGTAGCCGGGCGCCGATCGACAACGGGATGCCGCTCCGCAAGGACTTCTTGAAGCCAGCCGCTTCCGCGGTCACTTCGTAGGCGCCGGTGAGCAAAAGGTTCGCCTCATAGTAGCCGGTCGGATTCGTCTGCAACCGTGTGGCGATGTTAGTCCCCGTATTGCGTACTGTCACCCCCGCGTTTACGACGGGGCTGCCGCTTGGATCGACTACGCGGCCGAAAATCATTCCGCGCGTCTCCTGACCAAAAAGCGGCAGGGCGAGAACCGCGGCGCCGACAAACACCAAGTATCGCCTGTACATGGAACACTCCGTAGGTTCTTGCCGAACCGAATTCTTAGGAATACTATCACAGAACAATGGCTCAGTACAAATAGTCTGACTAGCCCCCGGTGCGCGCTAGTTTTTCGAACAGATCGCAGAAAATCGCGTCGCGCTGCAGGTTCGTGGCAACACGGATCTGGTGCCGTCCCGCCTCCTGCTTCCAGCGGAAATCATCGGTCAGTATTGGGCTCGGCACTAACTCAGAAGGCACCCACTTCGGATCGATGATCCAGGCGATTACCGAGATGTCCCAGATCACTTTCGAATACGGGTAGTTCGGCCCCTTGCCCTTGGTGTAGGTCTTTTCGTACTCCACAAATTGATCGAATAGGTAGTCGCCGAGCCGCGAACGCCCTTTCATCTGCCGCTGGAGTTCCGGCACTGTCGTCCGCAGATGTTCCGACACGTTCTTGGTCGGGATCTGCACCAGCGGCACGCCGCTATCGAACAGAACGCGGTCAGCCGGCAGGTCCTGGTTAAGGTTGAACTCGCGCGCCGAGGGCCACTGATGCGTGGTGCCGCCCAGCCAAACCACCACAATCCGCTCCTTGATCTTCGGCTCCAGGAGAATCGCCGATGCCACATTGACCGGGCAGCCCAGCGTCAAAACATAAAGCGGCGTGTGCATAAAGCGGCGTGGAGCGTGGCTGCATGGCGCGCTTGATCAGGTCGCGCGCCGCCGGACTGTCTGTCGGCTTGCCCGCGCCGGCGAAAAAACGTTCCGAACCGCGGAACGCAAAGCGATCCGCACTACGTCCCAGGAACTTCAGAATGCGCAGGATCTCCTCATAGCTCTTCTCCATCCCCTCGGCCGCGCTCTTCGAGCGGTCGTTGACAAACGGGGCCGCGTAGACCGCCTCCACGTCCATTCGATTGGGCGACAGAATCCCGTACGCCACAGCATACTGATCATCGATCTCGTTGAACGTATCGGTATCGATCACCACGGGGACTTTGCCAGTGGGCGGCTCCAGCATCTTCCGCAGTCCGGCCGAGTCCTGCGCGGTCATGGTGCCAGCGAACGTGGTAGCGGCCAGCCCAATGAGTTGTCGCCGGCTGCCTTGAAATTTGGGTGTGTGCATTGAATCTCCACGCATCTTACTCCCTTACATCCGATACCGCAGATGGCAGGCCTTACCGGCCAAAGCGCTCTCGGAACGCCGCCCCTCCCCTCGACAAGTCCCCGCCCCAGTCGTGTATGCTTGGTCGATCTCACTGCAGGAGACCCTGGCTTATGAAACATGCTTTTGCGCTTCTGTTGCTGGCTGGCCTTACACCAATGGCTTCGTCCGCTCAGAACCTCTTCGGTACGCTCACGGGAACCGTACTCGACCAATCTGGATCGGCCGTGCCCAAGGCGGCGGTCACCATCACGAACACCGGTACCAGCCAGCGTTGGGAATTGGCCGCCAACGAATCCGGAGGCTTCACGCTTGCCTCCATTCCTCCCGGCAGCTACTCCGCGAAAGTAAGCGCCACCGGCTTTCGCTCCTTCAACCAGGACGGGATCACAGTGCCAGCCAACTCCACCGTACGCGTCGAGTTTCGCGTGGAGGTCGGTGCGGTCAGCGAGTCAGTGGAAGTCAACACGTCGGCCGTGACGTTGCAGACCGACACCATGGACGTGCGCAGCGAGATCCGCGCCACCGACTTGCAGAACACCCCCGTCCCGGTCAGCCGCAACTATCAGAACCTGCTCGTGACAGTGCCGGGAATGGCGCCGCCCACCAACGCGCATTCTATCTCCGCCAATCCCTCGCGCGCCCTGGTGTTGAATTCCAATGGGTCGAACGCCCAGTCCACGGCCGTGCGCGTGGATGGCGCCACCACGTGGAACGCCTGGCTGCCGCATCTCTCCGGGTACGTCCCCACGCTGGAAGCCATTGACCAGGTTAGCGTCCAAACCAACAGCTACGAAGCCGACACCGGCTTTGCCGGCGGAGCCTCTGTCAATGTGCAGATCAAGAGCGGCACGAATCAATTTCACGGCTCCGGGTTCTGGTACCACAGCAACCAGCATTTGAAAGCGCGCCCTTACTTCCTGCCTCGCAGCCAGGGCATGCCCAAGCGCATTCTAAATCAGTACGGCGGCAGCCTCGGTGGACCCGTCATCAAGGACCGGCTTTTCTTCTTCGCCGCTTACGAAGCCACGCCCGACCGCTCCTCCGCCTTTCAGTTAGTCGCCGTTCCGACTCCGGCGATGAAATCGGGCGACTACTCCGCATCGCCCTCGGCCGTCTACGATCCATTGACCGGCGAACCCAGCGGCGCCAACCGGATTCAATTCCCCGGCAATCGACTGCCGGCCAGCCGCATCAGCCCCATCATCGGCAAGATCATTGGGTTGACGCCGAATCCGAACATCGGCGCTCCCGGCGCCATCGTCCAGAACTACTTCACCAGCGGTTCCTTCATTTACGACCGGCACACCCTTGACACCAAGGTGAACGCCCGCGTCACCGACAAGCTGAACGTGGCCGGACGCGTCAGCTACCTTAGGTGGCACTTCGATAACCCTCCCATCTTTGGCCAATTGGGCGGGAACGGCCTGGACGGGCGCGGTTCCTACGATGGCCTGGGAATCGGTACGACGCTGAGCATGACTTACTCGGCTGTCTACACGTTGACCCCCACCATCGTCCTCGATGGTTACGCCGGCTATACGCTGCTCGACAATGGCGTCGAGAACATCCGCCTGGATGAGAACCTGGGCCGCGATTTTCTCGGGATTCCCGGCACCAATGGCTCCAGCCGGGTGGAAGGAGGCTGGCCCGGTTTCAACGTCGCCGGATTCACCCCCTACGGCCGCGCGCAATCCAACTCGCCCTGGAATCTCAATCTTCCGCAAGCGCAGTATGTCGCCGGCGCCAGCGTATTGCGCGGCAAGCACAACATCCGTTTTGGTTGGGATTCGCTTTACGTCGGGCAGAACGGGAACGAGCCCTTCGGCAGCCCCGGCTTCTTTACGTTTGGACAAGGCACCACGGGCTCGCAATTTGCCAATCCCGCCAACCCCGCGCAACTCACCGCCACGGTCACCAACCCCTACAACGCCTACGCCGGTTTCGCGCTCGGCCTGCCCAGCGACTTGCAGCGCACCGTCCGCCGCGAGACCGGCACCACGCGTACCTGGGCGCAAAGCCTCTATGTCCGCGACAAATGGCAGCCGACCCAGAAACTCACCGTCTCGGCCGGCTTGCGTTGGGACTACTTCGGTGTGCCCACGCGGGCCGAAGGCCGTGGCCTGGAAGTCTTCGACCTTAACACCGGCATCCTGAAGCTGTGCGGCATCGGGTCGGTCTCCGTCTCTTCGTGCGGATTCCGGTCGAGCAAGCGCAACTTTTCTCCTCGCCTGGGCATCGCCTACCGCACCAGCCAGAGCATGGTCATTCGCGCGGGTTATGGGATCGCCTGGGATCCCGTCAACATCGGCCGCAATCCCCTCCAGACTTATCCCATCGTCAGCAGCGCCTCCTTCCCCGCCGCCAATGGTTTCCAATTCGTCTCCCCCATCGCGCAAGGCATTCCGGCGGTGGCGCCCCCGGCGGTTGGCGACGGCCAGATTCGAGTGCCGAGCAATGTCGCCCTCGAACTCGCCGATCCCAATTTCCGTCGCAGCTATATCCAATCGTGGAACTTCATGGTGGAGCGGGAGTCGAAGGGCTGGATCGGTCAGGCCGGCTACGTCGGCAATCGCTCGCTACGGCTGCAAAACCGCTGGAACGCCAACTACGGCTACATCGGAGGGGGCACCGCCAGCCAAGTGTTACGGCAGCGCTTCGGCTATCTCGCCGGAGCCAACATCTTCTCCGACGCCGGCGGCTTCCGCGGCTATTTCGATTCGCTGCAGGCGTCGTTGCAGCGCCGCATGAACAGCGGCCATTCGCTACGCTTGAGCTATACGTGGTCGAAGGCGCAGGGCCCGTGGTCCGGGAACGACTTCGGCGTGGACGGCTACCAAATCTCCACGCCCGAGTATTGGGGCATCGCCGCCAAGGGTGTCAAATCCTACGACCGCACACACAATTTCAACGCGGCCTTCACCTGGCAATTACCCTTCGGCGCCGGCCGGAAGTTCGCCACCAGCGGCGCCGCGGCGGCTCTTCTGGGCGGTTGGCAAGTGAATGGCCTTTACACGGCCTACACCGGCGGACCGTTTACCGTATCCTCTCCCGGAGCTTCGCTCAACGCCCCCGGCAACAGCCAGTTCGCCGACCAGATCAAACCCAGCGTGGCGGTCTTCAACAATCCTGATCGCTGGTTCGACACGTCCGCCTACGCCCAGGTGACCGCCGCCCGCTTCGGCAACTCCGGTTGGAATCAACTGCGCGGTCCCGGCATGAACAATGTGGACCTGAGTATCTATCGTGCCTTTCAGATCACTGAGCGCGTCGGCGCGCAATTCCGCGCCGAAATGTTCAACATCTCGAACACGCCCCACTTTTCGAACCCGAACGGCGACGTCAGCAATGCCGCCAACTTCGGCCGCATTACGGGCATAGCGAATACCGGCCGCGAAGGCATCGACGAGCGGATGGTCCGCTTCGGCCTGCGCCTGAGTTTTTGAGCAGCCGCTCGCGACGAAACTCCGTTCGGGCGGGCACTTCCGATCGCCTTCTGGACGTCAACAAGAACGAGTTCGCGGCGAACATACACAACGCCGCCGCAAACAGAAACGCCCAACGACAGTCTCCTGTAGACGTCCGAACGCTCCCCGCGCCAAAGGCCGCCAGCGAGGCGCCCAGTTGGTGCGCCGCGCCGATCCAGCCATAGACAACGCCCGTGTTCTCCCGCCCGAACGCATCAAACGTCAGCCGGACCGTGAGCGGAATCGTGGCGATCCAGTCCAGTCCGTAAAAGAACGCGAACAGGTTCAACTGCGGAGTGTCTCCCATGGCGAGCATGTTGGGAAGGAATAGCAAGGACCGTCCCCGAAACCCTTAGTACACGCAGAGCAGGAGCCGCGGCGAGACGCGATCGGTCAGCCAGCCGGAAGCGGTTGTTCCCAGAATGTCGAAGATCCCCATGAGCGCTAATAACCCCGCGGCGCGCACCTCGGGAATGCCATTGTCATGGCAGGCCGGAATCAAGTGTGTGCCAATCAGCCCATTCGTGCTTGCGCCGCAAACGAAGAACGTTCCGGCGAGCAGCCAAAACTCAGGCTTGCCGCTGGCGAAACGCAAGGCCGCCAGAGGAGCCATCGCGGCCGCCGGCGCGCCATATGGCCGCAGCCCAATAGAGGCGGGCGAATCGCGCATGACGATCCACGCAACCACCGCGGTCACGGCAGTCACGCATCCGACCGCCAACGACATCGCGCGCCAGCCGCTTTGCGCAATGATCCGCGACATGAACGGCAGGAAGATCAACTGGCCCGTGGCATTCGCCGCCGACAGGAACCCCACCACCAAGCCACGATGGGTGAAGAACCAGCGGTTGGCCACCACCGCGGAAAGCACCATCGACGTGGCGCCGGTTCCGATGCCCACCAGCACCCCCAAAGTAACAGCAACTGCCAGGGCTCGTTCATCCGCGACGATGCCAGCACCGCAAGCGAGACGATCAACAGCGAGCCCGGCACGGCCCGCCGCAGTCCGACCCGATTCATGAGACCCGCAGCAAAAAGACCAATCAATCCGAACAACAGAATATTCACGGCCACGGCCGTCGAGATCAACGCGCGCGACCAGCCGAATTCCGCCTCCAACGGGACCATCAAAAGACTTGGTGTGGAACGGACGCCCGCCCCAGCCAGCAGCACAGCGAAAGTCACGCCCGCGCCCGCCCATGCGTAGTGGATCTTTGCTTTCGTCGTCCATCACTTTCCCCTGCCGCCGAGTGATTTCGGCCGGGCGCATCCGGGCAGTTTATCGGACCAGCCCAATACGGCGGCTGGGTGATGCCTTGCTAGAGCATGTATGGCTTGCGATAGGTTCGCGACAAGAGCTGGGTCGCGGCGGGATCGTTGACAAACTTCGGCCCCGCCTGGAGCTTCAAACCACGCCCCACGCGGTAGCTGATGTTCGCCAAGTGGCACATCGCCGCGCTCATGTTTGCGATCCCGATTCCGTCATGCAGATCCTTATCGTTTCTGGACCGGCAAACCGAAAGGAAGTTCTGGATGTGTAGACTCGTGGGATCGTTTTCGCGCTTCTTATCCGGGTACTCCTGCATCACCAACTCATCGCTATCGCCCTTGAAGGCCTGAAAGCCCTCGTCGCTCATGGCCGCCCAGCCTTCGGAACCAAGGAAAATATTCCCGATCATGACGTTGAGAGGAGGCGCTCCAGCCTGTGGGGACGTGGCCGACGGGGAGGGTCTCCATCCCCCCTTGGTCTTCGACACTACCGCTTCCGCGCCAGTTGGCAATCCCCTGATTTCGAAGACCAGTTCCCGGTCGCCAAAATCGAAACTGGATGTCATCGTGTTGGGCGTTTCCTGGTCGTCTTTGTATACGAATTTCCCGCCGTGCGAATGAACCGCTTTCGGCCATTCGGGATCTCCCATAGCCCAGCGCGCGATGCCCATCTCGTGAACGCCCGTGTTGCCAATCTCGCCGTTGCCGGTATCCCAGAACCAGTGCCAGTTGTATTTGAATCGCAGTTCGTTGAAGGGACGCATGGGCGCCGGCCCACGGAACAGGTCCCAGTTGACGCCCGGGGGCACAGGCGTATCTGGCTTGGAGCCGATGGAGCGCCGCCGCTTGAAGCAAAGGCCTCTCACATGATAGATATCGCCGATCACCCCCCCCCGAAGTGCCGCCATGCCTCGGATCTTGAACGGATTGCTGCGGTGTTGTGACCCGATCTGCAGCATGCGCTTCGAGTCGCGAGCTACCTCCACCATCTTCAATCCTTCGGCGATGTCGTAGGAAGCGGGCTTCTCCGCATAGACGTCCTTGCCGGCCTTCATGGCCCAAATGGCTGCCAGCGCATGCCAGTGGTTGGGCGTGGCGATGGAGACGGCGTCGACCTTGGAGTCGGCGTAAACCTCCCGCATGTCCTCGAACTCTCTCGCCTTCTCCCCGGTATTTTTAAGGAGCATGGCCTGTGCCCGTTCGCGCGCAGCCTGGCTTACGTCGCAAACTCCCACCACGCGTGCGCCTGGCAATTGAGAGTAAACACTGAGGTGATCCCCGCCGCGTCCGCCCACTCCGACAATGCCGACATTGATTCTGTCATTGGCGCCACACACTCGCGAAGCGGCGGCGGCAGCGGCGGCGCCCACAAAAAACCGGCGCGTGGAATCTTTGGTCATGTTCGAGAACTCGTCCTTTCGGGTAACTTGAGAGTCGGCTTCACGCACGTTTCGACAGCGGGAAGCGCGTGCGCGCGCCGGAGAATTGCGACTGGTAGATGCCCGCCACCATTTCGATAGTCCAGCGGCCGTCTTGCGCGCTGCAGACGGGCTCGCGTCCGGTCTCGATCGCCTCAAGCAGATCAAGCGCCATCACTTTGTTGGCGAAGTGGCGATCCGATGGCTTGCCCTCGGCGTACGGAATGCGCACCCAGGGCTCGCCTTTCTCGGGCACCCAGGCCGGGCTGTCGAGGTGATACGGCTCATCGCTCGGCACCGCATTGAGAGGAACGAACACAAAGCCGCGGCTGCCGTTGAGAGACACTCCAAAGCGGGAACCCGTGAGTACGTCGTTCTTCTGCGAGCCGAAGTAGGCGTGCACGCCGTTGGGAAATCCGAACATCGCGCTGATGTTGTCGCCACCGATTTGGCCTACTGCTTCGCCCGCCGGGTGCATCATCGCGGAAGTGAGTTCGCGGCCCTTCTCGGTGGCGTGCGCAAAAACCCACTCGGGGTTAGCCCCGGTGAAGTAGCGCATGAGATCGAAGCAATGCGTGCCAAGAACGATCAGGTCTTCGCCACCGGCGCGGCGATCCTCTTTGCCACGGGCGCGGATTTCCTCGAGGGCGCCCAGCTTTCCGTTGCGTAACAGATCCCTCGCGCCGGCCGTGACACTCATCCCGCGGGCGCTGTGGCCGAGTTGCAGTTTGCTCTTATGTTTCTTTACGAGCGCTTCGATCGCGTCGGCCTCGCGGAGGTTGCCTGCAAAGGGCTTCTCCATCAGGATGTGCGCGCCCGCTTCGGCCGCGGCGGTCACCATGGCGAGGCGTTCGTCGAGTGTGCGAGGGCAAATATTGACAATGTCCGGTTTCTCGCGGGCGATCATCTCGCGATAGTCGGCGTAGCCCTTTACGCCCGCACGTCCAACCTGTTGGATCGCTTTCTGCCGGCCGGCCTCGTTCGCGTCGGCCAGCGCGGTGACTTCGACGTTGGCGATGCCGTGCCAGGCCGTGTGCCAATCATGGCCGTAGTTGCCTTG
>SHUI01000092.1 GCA_009697455.1 Bryobacterales bacterium | reverse complement strand
CTGCGGGACTGAAAGGCCGGGCGCGCTCGCGGTGCTAGTATAGAGAATTACCTCATGAAGGCCCTTTTGGAATCCCTCAGGCCCGACGGTAGGGATTGGGATCTCGCGACCGCCATCGATCCGGACCGGTTGCCCGCGCATATCGCCATTATCATGGACGGAAATGGGCGCTGGGCGCGGCGGCGCGCGTTGCCACGCGTGGCGGGTCATAGAGCCGGCGTAGGCCCCGTGCGCAGCACGGTTGAGACATGCGCGCGTCTGGGTATCGATTGCCTCACTTTGTACGCCTTCTCCGTGGAAAACTGGAAAAGGCCAAAGGCGGAAGTCGAGGCGCTTTGGCGTCTGTTACGTTACTATCTGCGGAAGGAACTGCCTGAACTTCAGCGCAACAGAGTCCGGCTCCAAGCCATCGGGCGGGTTGAGGAACTTCCCGAGCGAGTGCGGGAGGAACTGGAGGAAGTGATTGCCGCGACGGCTTCGAACCGCGGTCTGCGCGTCTACCTGGCGATCAACTACGGAGGGCGATCCGAGATCGCCGATGCGGTCAATGCCCTTATCGAAGAGGCTCGGAGCGAAGGCCGGCTCGCCTCTCTGCGCATCGACGAAGACGCCATTTCCCGGCGCCTCTACGCGCCGGACTGTTGCGATCCAGACCTGCTGATCCGCACTTCTGGGGAAATGCGCATCAGCAATTTTCTGCTTTGGCAGATCGCCTATTCCGAGTTCTACGTCACGGACACGTTGTGGCCGGATTTCACTCGCGGGGATCTGCTGCAGGCGATCATCGCCTATCAGCGGCGCGACCGCCGCTACGGAGGACTGGGCCTCGAAGCGGATCGCGAGAGCGCGGCGCCGGTGTCAGCGGTTGCCGCGGACGAGGATCTTATCGCCGCGTCCGGCATGTCTCTTCGATGACGCGGCTGCTGACGTCGTTCGTTCTCATTCCGGTTATACTGTGGACCGTCATCCGGGCTCCCGAATGGTGCTTTCTCGCGGCCTTGTGCACGGTCGCGGCGATCTGCTATCACGAGTTTTCGACCATTACAGGCGGCGACCGGGCCGGTCTCGTGGCCGGGTTGGGCGCTGGACTCATGCTGCTGCTGTTGCCCGGCGGGCAATTTACCGTGGTGACGCTCGTGTCTCTGTTGGCCATGACGGTGGCGATGCGATCCGATGAGCTGTCCGCCGCATTGCCTCGAGCGGCCACGTTCGTATTCGGGATTGTCTACATTTTCGGTGCGTGGCGATTTGCGGTGCCGCTGCGCGCTGCAAGCCCGCACTGGCTTCTGTTCGCGTTGGGCTTGAACTGGGCGGGCGACGCCGCCGCGTATTACGTCGGACGGGCAATCGGGATGCACAAGCTCGCGCCACGCGTGAGTCCTAAGAAAAGTTGGGAAGGCTCGATTGCTTCGGTGGCGGCATCGGTCCTGGTGGCGATTCTTTACTTTCCGCGCTTCCTCCCGCACGTTCCGCTCTGGCAGGCCGCGATCCTGGCTGTTGCCGCAAATGCCGCCGGGCAATTGGGCGATCTCTCGGAATCCGCGATCAAGCGGGGTGCGGGTGTGAAGGATAGCGGTACTTTGCTTCCGGGACATGGCGGCCTGCTCGACCGCGTGGACAGCAGCCTGTTCTCGATTCCCGTGGTGTACCTGTTCGTACGGTTTGTTTGAGCGTCGTTCGACCCGCCTACTCGTCTTTCGGCAGGCCCGTTTCTTCGCCAAGAAACGCCATGGTCTTGACGCCGGAGATATCGAACGGCCTGCGGCAGCGGATGTTCTTGCAGCTTGTCTTGTCGTCGAGCAGGAGCATGTAGCTCTGCGTTTTTTGGAACTTTGCGCGGTCCCGCTCGTCGGCGCCCGGTGGGACGCGGTCCTTCTTCTTTCTGAGCAACCAGTTCAGATCGTAACTGTTCACCGTGCGGCAGTGAGGGCAGTTGAGCTTCATCGGCCGCGTGGTGCGGAACTCGTTGAAATATGCACGTTCGTCCATTTCTGTTCACCTGCCGGCCGGCGGATCGCCCGCCAACTGAAACTGTTCCAGGTCTTCCCATTGGCAGCCACCGGTATTCCGCACGAACCAGACGCGGTCCACGCGGAAGCTGCGCGGATGAGGGAAGGCAGCCCACTGGCCTTGAGCGCGTGCCCGCAGACCGTCGACTGTGCCCGGGGCCAGTTCCTGAGCTATCGTGATGTGCGGATGAAAGGGAAAGATCGTCGTGAACTCGACCACGCCGCAATTGAGGGCGTTGTGCATCCGGTGCAATTCCGGACCTCCCTTCGCGACTCCAATGTAGATAACGTCACTCACTGGAAACACTTCGACATCGCCCATCTGAACGTCAAAGGGCGCACACCGGGCAAGCAAAGGGCGCAGATATTCAACAGCGGCCGGCGGTTGTGTGGTCAACAGGCGTGGGGGCAAAACGGTGACATGTGAATTTGGCGTGCAGCCTGGGACTAGATCCTTGCGTAGATCGTCGAGGAACTCGCCGAGAGGATCGGGGATGTAGGCCACCAGCGCATAAGAATGTAGAGGCCCTGCACCATTGGGATCGAGCGGCATGCAGAATTCATCATAACGTCATTTTGGCCTTGCGTTGGTTCTCCAGGTCATGCCCCGTCATGTCCGAGAGAAAGCCGCGCGGTGAAAATCATTCGGCTGCGGCACTCCGCTATTTGATACGATGCGTCACATGATCGCCCGATATGCGCCTTTACTATTGTTCGTTTCTGTTTGCACCGCTGCCGTGGTCCCCATCGATACCGCCGGCGTTCGTCCCGGTCCAGTGACGGTCACTGCTACCGGGGAATCGGTCGCAGTCGAGTGGCCGGACGAGACAGGCCGCCAATGGAGAGCCGAGTTCTCGCTCGATCCCGTGCGTCCCCTGATTACCGGGATTGGCGTGGCCGGAAAACTGGCCATGGAACGGGGGAGACCGATGTACTGGGTCGAGACCGGGAAGCGCCGCGGCGGCTGGGATGCGTTCTTCGACAATCCCACAACGCATCCCGAAGGCACGCGGCGTTTCACGGGCGTGCTCAAACTCACGTCGGCAAAGGCGCGCACCTTGGGCGACCGCGTGGAATTGCTCTTTGACGGTTTGACGATGGGGCCGTTTCGCGGCGGCGTGGCCTACACGTTCTTCCCCGGAAGCCGCCTGATTCAGCAAGAGGCCGTCGCATCCACAGGCGAACCGGACACCGCGTACTTCTATGACGCGGGCATTCGGATGGCAAGCGACCGGGACCGTAAACCCGGCTGGGACATGGATTCGCGAGTGGTCTACTACGACACGTCGGGGAACCTTCGCGCGGAAGCGCCGGAATTGCACAGGAAAGCCGTCGCGACCCGTTATCGCTCGATCGCGGCCCGCCTTCAGCACGGCAGCGTCGCCGTGTTTCCAACGCCGCACCAATACTTCTTCGCGCGCGACATCACGACCAACCTCGCGCACACCTGGCACTCGTCGTATCGCGGGGACATCTCGCTCGGCGTCCGTCAGATCACCGATGACAACACACCGTTCTACCCGTGGATGAACGCCCCTCCGGGCACTTCTCAACGCATGACTCTCTTCCTGCTGCCGAGCGACGGCGACGCCAGGGCCACACTCGATCAGACGCTTCGCTACACCAACAGCGACCGCTACCCAAAGCTCGACGGGTACAAGACGTTCGCACCGCACTGGCACTTCGCCTACACCATGCAGGCGCTCAAGAACGGCTTCGATTGGACTCCTCCGTTCAAGGCTGTCCTAAAAGCCATGGGCGTGAATGCCGCTGCGATCATGGATTTTCACGGAGATGGACACCCCGCGGACACCACCGATTTGCGGCTTCAGGAACTCGCTGACTTCTTCAAGGCATGCCGCGCGCAGTCCGATTCGGAATTTCTCCTGCTGCCCTCGGAGGAGGCGAACGTGCATCTGGGCGGACATTGGTCTCTGTTCTTTCCCAAGCCGGTGAACTGGTTCATGAAGCGAGGCCCGAACGAGGAACCGCGGGGCAGCCATCCTGCATATGGACCGTACTACCGCATCGGCAACGAGGCCGAACTGCTTCAAATGGTTCGCAACGAGGGCGGCTACATGTACCAGACGCATCCGCGAACGAAGGGTTCGACGGGGTTTCCGGACAAGATCCGCGAGACGGAGCACTTCAAGGATCCACGCTACCTGGGCGCAGGGTGGAAAGCGATGCCGTCGGATCTTTCCACTGGACGCGCGGGATTGCGCTCGCTCAAGCTTCTCGACGACATGAACAACTGGGGGATGAAGAAGCGCATCTTCGGCGAAGTGGATGTGTTCCAACTCGATTCGACCCATGAACTGTATGCCCATATGAACATTAACTACGTAAAGTTGGCATCGCAGCCGGCCTGGGACAACTACGGGAAGTATCTGGAGGGTCTGTCTCGCGGCGAGTACTTTACAACCACCGGCGAGATCCTGCTGCCGTCAGTTTCGATCGCAGCAAGCCCTTCAGGCGGGATCGCGGCGCGCGCGGACGTGCGATGGACCTACCCTTTGAAGTTTGCCGAGATTGTATGGGGAGACGGGACCAACACGCACAGCGAAGTGATTCCACTCGAAAGCACGCGGGAATTTGGGTCGCGGACGTTCGATTGGAAGGTGGAAGCGCCCGGTTGGAAGTGGGCGCGTGTCGCAGTTTGGGACGTGGCCGCGAACGGCGCCTTCGTTAACCCCACGTGGCGGTAGCGTCGGCCACCGCCAGGCTACGCGTCGCTCGGCAAGCGTCGGCATAAGTGCCGACCCGGCAGACACGATGTCCGCGCAACGCCGGGAAAGTGGCGCATGCACTCTTGCGGACACACTACCGTGCCGGATCCATCAGTTCCGTGGCGATCAGCAGTGCCATCGCGCCGCCGCGCGGGTCGGGTCCTAGGATCGCCGTCCGGTCAAAATAGGCCTTAAGGTTTGCCTGCTTGCCGGTGCCCGAGCAAACGTCGATCAATGCACCGTCGGCTGCGACGCGCGCCCGGATTCCGTACCACGCGCGGTCGATCGCAGCCGCGTATTTTTCTCTCTCGATCCAGCCGGATTTGATCCCCCGGGACATGGCGAACGCAATCATGCAGGTCGCAGTCAACTCGCGATAACTTCCGTCGAAGTCAATCACCTGACGCCACATGCCGGTCGCGTCCTGATGCGGCAGGAGAGCGGCCATGTGCGCCTGAAACGACGCAAGCATTTCCACGCGGCCAGGATGGTCCTTCGGAAAGTCCCCGAGACTCAGGGCCAAGCCCAGTGCTGGGAAACCGTTGCCACGGCCCCACGCCGTTTCGTCGAGCGGAGAATGCCGGTAGATTCCATCCTTCCGCAAAGTGAGCTTCTGCATGAAGCGCATGTGACGAACGCACATGTCGAAGTACTTCGTGTCCTTCGTCAGCGCGCCCACTTGCGCGAGGATGGGGCAACCCATGAACAGCGAGTCACTCATTTCGTTGTGCATCGGCATGGATTCTTTCGGCCGGCCTTGCGCGTCGAAGCCAAGATCAGCAGCGGCGCGCGCGCGGCTGATATAGTGCGGGTTGCCCGTCAGTTTCGCGAGCTCGCCGAAGACGAGGTGTCCGGAAAGGTGGCTGCTGGTAGCTTTCTCAAGCGAATTCTTCCGCCCGTCGAAATAGGGGGCAACGATGCTCTCCACGTCGGCCAGTGCCCCCAGGCGCAGACGTCCGATGAGCGCGACGCCCGGAATATACACGGCTTCATTCAGATCGTGTCCGTACTTCACGCTCAATTGCCGCGCGACCTCGGAGGGCGTCCGGGAAAGCCGCCGCTGTATCTCAAGGCGCGCCGGCGACAGCCCGCCCTTCCATTCCGAGAGGAACTTCCGGAGAAACGCGGAGTTCGCCGCACGCAAGCGAACGGCGGGAATTGTGCCTGTACCCGCCGCCGCGGTGCGCGGGAGCTGCGAGGCCAAATCGTCCGGCTTCGTATCGCCCCCCGCGATCAGGACTACATCCGGAGCATGCGTCCCGATCCAACGCCACATGTAGTGGACTTCCGGATCTGACCCGTAGGCGTCGCCTTTCGGCGGATAGGACGCACCGGGCGCGGCGTCCGGGATTGCCGAGACCGTAAACCGCTTCCGATAGGCGGCTGCTGCCTTCGAAGAATGGAACCACTCGAACGCCTGTCTCACGGGGCCATCGAGGCCGCCGAGTACGAGCACGCGGGTCTTTCGGGTGTTGTAGTCGAGATCACCGTCGCCGATCAACGCAGGAATCGGCTTACCTTCCCTCGTTACGCCGATCGCGCCGGAAACGGCGCCGGCTAAAAGAAGCTCCGCGAAAAGAAACAACGCTACGAATCTCATGTCCACTCCAGTCTGGCCACTGTTTCAATGTGAAACGTCTGTGGAAACAGGTCGATCATGGTCAGATTCTTTAACTTGTACCCCGCTGCGAGCAACTGCGCAAGGTCGCGCGCGAGGGTCGCTGGATCGCACGCGACGACCGCGATCTCACGGGGAGCGAGACGGATCAACTCCCGGACGACGGTCTTACCCAGGCCGGAGCGAGGCGGATCGGCCAAGACCAAGTCCGGTGCCTGCTCGACTTTTTCGAGGTAGAGCGCCGCATCGCTTTGCACAACCTCCACCGGGAGGCCCGCCAATGCCGCGTTGTGTTTCAGGTCGCGTACCCCGCCCGCTCCCGATTCGACCGCCGTCACGCGCGGGAAGCGGCCGGCGAGCGCCAGCGAGAACAGGCCGACTCCGGCGTAGAGATCAAGCGCAGTCTCTCCGCGCGCTCCACCGACAGCTACGTCCACCAGACCTTGCGCGAGAAACCGGTTCACCTGAAAGAAGGACTTGTTTCCTACGCGAAACAGGAAGGGGCCGCAACGGTATTCGAGCGAACCTGCTGCCGCTCCCGGGATACTCTCCGCGCACCAGTCGAAAAAGCGCCTTGCCACGGGGCGGTCCGATTCGAGAACGTTCACCTGCACTTCGGTCTCGTTCGTGAACAATTCGAGCGATTTGACGAAGCGTGGCCAGCGCGAGTCACGCATCATGCGGCTCAACACCGCAAGCGTCTCGTTGATTTTGGGCGAAGAAATGGGACACGCTTCGATGCCGCACAGCTTGTGTGAGCGAGCTTCCCTGAAACCGATCCCATCGCCCTCGATGCGAAACTGCGTTCGATTGCGGTAACCCCACTCGTCTCCCAAAACAGTGTCGATCTCGTCTGTCCAATCGATCTTGCCGATACGGCGTAATACTTCGCGCAGGATGTCCTTTTTCGAATCGAGCTGGAGTTCGTAGGAGGCGTGCTGATAGTGGCAGCCTCCGCAGCGCCTGAAATACGAGCAGGCCGGTTCCATGCGCTTCGCCGAAGGAGTAAGAACGCTATCCACTCTCGCGCGCAGCAGCGAGGATCGCACAGCCTCGGGGCAGACGGAAACGGTCTCGCCGGGCAGCGCGAAGGGCGTGAGTACCACGCGTCCGTCCACGCGTCCAAGCGCGTCGCCACCGTAGACGAGTTTCTCAATTGTCAGTTCGAAGTTTGTTTGCATGCGCGCGCATCGCTTACGATAAGAAGACCATCCTCTATGAAAGCACGCGTCCTGTCCGGAATGCAGCCGACCGGCAATTTGCACATCGGCAACTATCTCGGCGCTCTCAAGACCTGGGCGAAGATTCAGTACGATTACGAGAGCATTTTTTGCATCGTCGATCTGCATGCTATCACGGTGCAACAGGATCCGGCGCGGCTTCGCGCAAAGATCGAAGAGATCGCGGCCATTTATCTGGCGGCCGGAATCGACCCGAAGCACTCGGCAATCATGGTGCAGTCCGCCGTGCCGGCCCACGCGGAGTTGGCGTGGATGCTGACGTGCGTGACTCCCATGGGCTGGCTTTCCCGTATGACGCAGTTCAAGGCGAAATCCGCCGCACAGGAGACAATCGGTGACGGACTTTTCCAATATCCGGTGCTGATGGCCGCCGACATTCTTCTGTATCAAGCGGCGATCGTCCCGGTGGGTGAGGATCAGGCGCAGCACTTGGAATTGACTCGCGACATTGCTCAACGCTTCAACTCGATGTTCGGAGATACGTTTGTGATGCCGGCGACTGAACTTCCCGCGATCGGCGCAAGGGTGATGGGCCTTGACGATCCTTTGACCAAGATGAGCAAGTCGAGCAGTGGGGCGGGACACGCCGTGGCGTTGCTCGATCCTCCGGAGCGAATCCGGAAAACCATCATGCGCGCCACGACGGATTCGAATCCGTCGGTTAGTTTTGAAGGGATGGGACCGGGAGTCGAAAACCTGCTGAACATTTATCAGGCTTTCAGCGGCTGTAGCGACGGTGAGATCCGCACGGCCTTCGAAGGCCTTCGGTACGGCGATCTGAAGAAGCGGGTGGCTGACATGGTGATTTCGCATCTGGAGCCGTTCCAGAAGCGGTATCGGGAGATCACGGCCAAGCCTGGATACGTTGCGGGTGTCCTGCGTGAAGGCGCGGAACGGGTTGCGCCTATCGCCAATTCCACGGTGGAGTTGGTCAAGCGGAAGATGGGGCTGTATTCGGCGGACAGCCGCAAGGCTTGATCGGCGATCCGGATCACTCCGATGAGGACGAACGGTTCGTGCTGCTGGGCGATAGCTCTCAGGGCGCTGCCTGATCGTCATTCATGGCTACCGGGAACGAGATTCCGAGATCCGCCTGATCGGCTCAAGCGCCAAATCACGATCCGGCTCGATATTTCGTCGGTAGGCTACCTTAACTTAAGGAAATGGCAGCCGAGTTGGGGATGCTGTATCAAAATCTCATCAATCTGTTCTTGAGGGACTGTGCCACCGGGAAACGGCGGCCTGTGATTCACTGGCCTAAGGCACCGAAACGGAAGGTGGCCGCTAACGGGCATCGGTGTGGAGGAGAAAAACACTCGCCTCACAGTGCCTGAGGCGACTCACCCAAACGCACCTTCAACTGCGTCTGCCGTCCATTGCGGTATAGCGTCAGTTCAATCATGTCGCCCGCCCGCTTGCGGTTCAGCGCGCGCTGCAGGGAGTCGTTGTTTTCCACCGGCTTCCCGTCGATTGCCATGATCAAGTCTCCACCCACGCCGATACGGTAATTACTCACCACGACAACTTGCCGCGGGCCACGAAGGCCGGCATCGTCCGCCGCCGAGCCTCGCTCCACGCGCTGGATCAGCAGACCGCCCTCCGCGGGGAGTTCGAGCGCCTCAGCCAAATCGCCTCGTATGTGCACAACGCTCACGCCGAGCTGTGGCCTCGCGATCCGGCCCCGCGCCTGGAACTCGTCGAGCATCGCTTTGGCCCGGTTCACCGGCATCGCAAAACCGATTCCGATATTCCCCTGCGGCCCGTAGATCATCGTATTGATGCCGATCACGCTGCCGTGGGAATCGAGCAGCGGCCCACCGCTGTTACCGGGATTGATCGCGGCATCGGTCTGCACCATTTCTTCCAGCGTCCGTCCGTTCTCGTCCTGAATCGAGCGGTTCACGGAACTCACCACTCCCGTGGTCAGCGTCCCGGACAGACCGAATGGGTTGCCGATCGCAAGTACTTTCTGCCCCACTTGCAAGGGATCGGAATCGCCCAGTTTCAGGAACGGCAGTTTGACCTTCGAATCCACCTTAAGAAGCGCCAGATCGTTGTTGACATCGACGCCAAGTATCCGCGCCTTGTACTGTGTTTTGTCGGCCAGCGTGACCGTGATCTGAGTCGCGCGGCCCGAGACAACGTGGTGATTCGTCAGGATGCGGCCATCGGCGTCAATCAGGAAGCCCGATCCCTGCCCGCGCTCCGGATAAACCTGGAAGAACCAGTTCTCCCGGTACACGATGCTGGTGATATTCACCGTGGCCTGATTCGCCAGCTTGTAGATGTCGATGTTATTGTTTTCGTCACTCGAAAAGCCGGCCGTGTGCGCCGTCGCCGGTGCGGTCCAAAAGCGTCCGGTCCGGCGGAACGGTTCGAATAGACCTCCGAGTCTCCCGTTCGAGCCGGAAGTCACGTAATAAAATGCCCCGGCGAGAGCGGCCGGCAGAATAATGAATCGCCATTTCATAGAGCTAAACGTTTTAGGGCATCGAAGACTTCGCGAATCTGGCGCAAGGTGTCCGTTTCGACACCCGAAGTATCTATTACGTAATCCGCGAACTTTAGTTTCCCGGCGGCGGGCATTTGACGTTTGAGCCGTGCCAGGACTTCGTCCCGCGTGAGGCCGTCGCGATCCAAGGCTCGTCGCACCTGCAGTTCCTCGCTCGATATTACCACTATCAGGCGATCGAACTTCCTGTAGCTGCCAGTCTCGATCAGGATGGCCGCTTCCACAACCGCAATGCCCCGGGAATCGCGCGAGGCGGCTTCCCGGATGAGCGCGTCCTCCCGCCGGAAGACGGCTGGATGAACGATCGCGTTGAGAACTTCAAGGCGCTCCGGTTTGCCGAACACTTCAGATGCCAACAGCCGGCGGTCGATGGTTCCGTCGCCGCGCAGAATGCGAGCGCCGAATTCGCGCACAGTAGCGTCGTACGCTTCGGCGCCAGGCATCAGGACTGCGTGGCCTAACTCGTCAGCCAGAATCAGATGGCAGCCGAGGCTCGCGAGAGCACGTCCAACGAAGGTCTTGCCGCAGGCGAGCCCTCCCGTAAGCCCGGCGGTTAGCATGCTCCGAGCCTGCGCTCCGCCGATCGAATTGTGTTCACCATCAGCATGGCGATCGTAAGTGGTCCAACGCCGCCCGGCACGGGCGTGTAGGCGGAGGCGAGATCGGCCATGGCAATCGGGTCCACGTCGCCAACGAGCACGGAACCGTTGCGATCAAACGCCTCCAGTTTCTCGCGCGCACCTCTGAAAACGCGCTCGGCTTCCGAGCGATCGGCGATCCGGTTCATCCCCACGTCGATCACGGTGGCGCCTTTGCGAATGTGTGCCGCGTTGATCATGGCCGGCCGGCCGATCGCCGCCACCAGGATGTCAGCCTCGCGGCATACGGCCGCGAGATCGGGTGTCTTTGAATGGCAGATCGTTACCGTGGCGTTTTCGTGTAACAGAAGGAACGCCATAGGCTTTCCTACGATGTCGCTGCGGCCAACCACTACCGCGCGGCGGCCCGCGACGGGAATCTCATATCGTCTAAGCAACTCCATGATTCCAGCCGGTGTGCACGAGCGAGGTCCAGGCCGGCCCGTCACCAGGCTTCCCACGTTAAACGGATGGAATCCGTCCACATCCTTCGAAGGATCGACGGCGAGCAGCGCGGCTTTGGAATCGACCTGCGCAGGCAGCGGCATCTGCACCAAGATGCCGTCGATATCGGATCTGGCGTTCAGTTTGATGATGCTGGCCAGCAATTCGACTGTTGTAACATCGGATGGCGGGGTCAGGTGTTCGCTCTTGATCCCCAAGTCCTTGCAGGCCTTTATTTTGTTGCGAACGTAGATGGCGGAAGCAGGGTCCGCGCCTGCCAGGATCACCGCCAGCCCAGGCGGCCTTACGGACGCCGCGAGCGCTTCCACTCTCGGTCTGCACTCTTGTAAGATCTGGTCCCGGATGCGATTACCGTCGAGGATTTGCGCCACCGTCGTATTGTAACAAGGCGTCGTTCAGGCGATGGTCGATGGCGAATTCACCTATACTGCTTCTCATGAGCGGAAACGCCATGTCGCGATGGTGGGCATCGGCGATGTGGCTGGCGGTGAACGCCGAAACCTCTCTCCACGCCCAGCGGGAGCGACGACGAAATCGGGTAAAGCCATGCCGATCCTTTGAGCGTGAATTCGTCTCCACATGACGCCGCTCCGCGGAAGGAACTCGCGGAGAAAATTCGCGGAAAACCTCAAGGACCTGCTCGTAAACGCCTCACGACTCTAACTGATCGCCGGGTCTGAATTATGGGACCTGATCCTTGACCCTCTCCTACTTCCCTGCCCCACTACTCCAGTGCGAACGCAATCAGCGCGTCGCTCAGCCGTGCGTCGAGCTTCGCGTGCCCGCCCGAGGCGATGACCACGAACTGCCTACCCCCTTCGCGGGCCCGGTATGTCATCGGCGTCGCCTGAGCCGTCGAAGGCAGCCGCGCCTTCCATAGCTCCGTCCCGGTCGCGGTGTCGAAGGCGCGCAGATAAAAGTCGAGCGCCGCTGCGATGAACGTAACACCTCCGGCGGTTGTGATCGGTCCGCCGATGTTCGGTGTCCCCGCCTTCCACGGCACCGGTATCGGACTCAGGTCGCGGATCGTGCCAAGTGGCGCCTGCCAACGGATGCGGCCAGTCGCCGCGTCCACTCCTGCAAGCGTTCCCCATGGCGGACTGACACACGGCATTCCAATCGCCGAGAGAAATTGCTGGCGTCGCATCGCATAGGGTGCGCCCTCCTGACGCCCCAATTCCGGTTTGGGATCAGCCGCCAGATCGTCCTTCAACTTTTCTCTTGGAACCAGCCGCAGTATGAAGGGCAGGTTCGACTGATTCACCACGATGATTCCAAGCACGGGGTCGACCGAAACGCCGCCCCAGTTGGTTCCGCCCGCGTTCCCTGGCAACGCGAGCGAGCCTTTTATCGACGGAGGCGTGAAGATGCCATCATTCCGCAGAGCCGCAAGCCGCTCCTGGCAGCCTTTCCGGTCAAACGGCGTAAGTCCCCACGCATCATCTTGGGTGGCGCGCTGCGGGACCAGCGCAGGCGTCGCCACCGGAAAAGGCTGTGTCGGCGACAGCCGCTCCCCTGGAACGCCATCTTGCGGCACCGGACGCTCCTCTACCGGTAGCAGCGGTTTCCCCGTCTCGCGATTCAACACGAACAGGTGACCCATCTTGGTGGCTTGAACCACCGCGGGTTCCATCCCGCGCCACAGAAAAAGTGTAGGCTGTGCGGCGAGGTCGTAGTCCCAAACGTCGTGATGGACCACCTGGAACCCCCACACGAATTCTCCGGTCGAGGCCCGTAGCGCCACCGTCGAATTCGCCCATTTGTTGTCCCCAGGACGTTCGCCACCGTAAAAGTCCGGGCTCGCGCTCCCCGTGGGAACGAACACAAGATCGCGTTCTTCGTCGCCCGAGAGCGGTCCCCATGCGTTCGCGGCGCCGGCGTTTAGTCCCGCGATCGGGTCCCACGACCACCGTCGCGCGCCTGTGCGCGCATCGTAGCCTCGAACTACGCCGCCCGGCATCCGGACGCGAGCGTTGTCGTTAATCGCGGATCCAACAATCACCGTATCGCGCACCACAACGGGCGGAGACGTCATGTGGTACTCCCCAGGACGCTTCGTCTCGATCTCCGCATCCAGGCGGACCTCCCCGTTGACTCCGAAGTCCGCGCACCGCTGTCCGTTCACCGCATTCACCGCGATGAGCCGCGCGTCCTGCGTGGCTTCATAAATCCGGCGCTCCGTTCCGTCCGACCAAGTAGCGACCCCGCGTGAGACGAAGCCGTCGCCATAGTCGCCCGTGCGGCGGATGTGCGGGTCGAACGTCCATTTCTCGCGCCCTGTTTCGGGATCGAGAGCGATAATTCGATTGAATGGCGTCGGAAAATACAGCGTTCCATCGACGAGAATGGGTGTCGCCTCGAAACCCGACTTCCGGGTTCCGCCCGCTCCCGTTGAGATGTCGCCGTGATGATACTCCCAGGAAATCTTTAGCTGGCCTACGTTCTCTTTGGTAATCTCGGTAAGCGGAGAATAGCGCGCCCCACCCAGGTCGTTTCCGTAGTGCCGCCACTCGGCCGCCGGACCGCTGCGCGAAGCAGGTTTAGTGCTCGTACATCCGCCGCTCGATGCCGCGATCACGGTCACCGCAATCCACGTGCCACGCCGCTTCGTCTGGACGCGATTAGCTTGCATAGTCGGGAACGTCCATGCCAGGAATCCGGACGGGAGCGGGCTTGTCCCTCCGCCACGCGGCGAGTTGGCGCTTGAAACCTTCGACTGCGTCCCGATGCTTCGCCTCGCCAGCCAGGTTGCGCTCTTCCTTGGGATCGTTCCTCATATCGTAGAGTTCGAAATCACGGCTGAGATCTCGCGATTGGTCGATGAACTTGAACCGCGGCGTGCGGACCATGGCCGTTGCGAGTTGCGAGTAACAGAGGTCCTTCCAGGTATTGTCGGCGGCCCCACGCGCGAGTTTGAGGAAGCTCCGCCCCTGGATGCCTTGGGGCACGGGCAAACCGGCTGCCTCAAGGATCGTCGGCAGCAAGTCCGTATTCTCGATGATCTTCGCCTCGGTGCCTCCACGCTTCTGCGGCGACGGCTTTGGCTCGCGCCAGATGAGCGGAACGTGCGAGGAGCCTTCGTACATCACGCCCTTGAACATGCGGCCCCGATCGCCGAGCATGTTGCCGTGGTCGGCGGTGAAGAGCACCAGAGTATTGTCCGCCATGCCGAGGCGGTCAAGCTCGGCAAGCAACTTTCCCACGTGGTCGTCGATGTGGGCGATCGCTCCATAGTAGGCCGCGCTCATCACGCGGAGCATGCGCTCGTCGTCGATGAACCGTCTCTTCCCCTGCCCCTCCTGCGCGGCCCGGATCTGCTTGATGTTCGGCGGCAACTTCGGCACCGGGATCGCGGCCGGATCGTACTTCTCGAAATATCGCTTGGGTTCGACCGACGGCGAATGAGGCTTTAGATAGCTTGAAAAAAGGAACCACGGCTGCTGCTTTTCCTTTCTGCTCCTCAAGTATTCAAGCGAGCGGTCCGTGATCCATTCCGTTTCGAAATCCTCCTCGGGGTACTTGAAGATACCGACGTCCCGGCCAAGCTCGTCATCGGGCCAGGGACATGTTCCAGGCACGATCGGAAATTTCCTGGGCGAGCCGTGCTTGCGCTCGAGATAACTCATATAGCCGAGTTCGGGCGCAGGCCCTTCGCGGGTGAAGCTCCAGAACTGATCGAAGCCGTAGGAAAATCGGGCCGGCGTGTAGTGCAGTTTACCCGCGATCGCGGTATGGTATCCGTGGTGCTTGAGGATTGACGGGAGGAAGACCTCGCCCGGATGCGCGGGCACTCCGTTCGCCGTGACGCCCACGACATCCGCATAACGGCCCGTAAAAGTGCAGGCCCGCGAGGGCGAGCACACCGGCGCGACCGTATACGCGTTCGTGAAGCGGACCCCCTGTTTCGCGAGACGGTCGAGGTTAGGCGTCGCAACCACGGGATGATGTTCGGAACTCATGGCGTCCCAGCGCATTTCGTCCACCATGATGAATAGGATATTTGGGCGGGCCTGTGTCTGAGCTGAAAGCGCGGTCGCGGAAGATGCAAGCAGCAGTTCTCGTCTGGTCACGCAGGTTATCGTACACCAGACCGCGATATCATAGTGGACCAAGGAGCGATTCATCATGCAACGACGCTACTTTTTCGGCACTGCGCTCGCGGGCGCGGCGCTCGCTGGAACCTCTCCCAGCGACAAGGTCAATATCGCCATCATCGGCGTGCGGGGGCGCGGCCGGGCGCTAGCCGGCGAGTTCGCGAAGCTCGACGATGTGAATTTCTCATACCTCTGCGACGTCGACGAGAATGTCGTCGAGCGGGCTATGAAGGCAGTGGAAGACAAGAAGAACCGCCGTCCGCCGCTGATCGGGGATCTTCGCCGCGCGCTCGACGACAAGTCGGTGGAC
>SHUI01000091.1 GCA_009697455.1 Bryobacterales bacterium | reverse complement strand
GATCACGCGTCTCGATCCATCGACGGTGACCACGTAGCGCCCGCTCCAGATCCACTCGGCGGGCTCTGCGCGCAGCGCGCATGCAAGAAAAAGCAGACTACAGAAAAGACGCATCGAAGGGCCTCGGAAACAGTTCTCCCAAACGGACGGTTTCGGTTTGGCCGTGGAGGTTGGTGAGAACCAGTTCCACGTCGCCGCAGAATTCCCACAGGATCTGCCGGCACGCGCCGCATGGGGGTGTCGGGGAGTCCGTGTCGGCCACAACCGCCACGCGAACGAACTTTCGCGCGCCTTCGGAGATGGCCTTGAAAATCGCGACCCTCTCGGCGCAAAGGGTCAATCCGTAGGTAGCGTTCTCGACGTTGCACCCCGTGAACACGCGTCCGTTCGCGTCTTCAACCGCCGCGCCGACTCTGAAATTCGAGAAGGGCGCATGTGCGTTCTCGCGCGCAGCCAAAGCGGCCTCGATCAGCCGGTCCATCGTAGAGTCCTCACTCCGCCAGACGTGGCAAAAGCGTTTTCATGAATCGCACCAGAGTCTCCCGCACCATAGCGCCGGTTTCGAGCACTTCTTCGTGATTGATCTTCTGCGGCAAAATTCCCGCCGCCATGTTCGTCACGCAGGATATGCCCAGCACTTTCATTCCCATGTGATTCGCCACAATTACTTCAGGCACCGTGGACATGCCAACGACGTCCGCGCCGATCGTCCGCAGGAATCGGATCTCCGCCGGGGTTTCGTAACTCGGTCCCGAGAGAGCCACGTAGACGCCTTCCGTTAGTTTGATCCTCATCTCGCGTGCCAGAGCTTTAGCGATTTCGCGGTACGCCTTCGAATACGCTTCCGACATGTCCGGGAACCGGGGGCCAAGCGAATCGTCGTTCGGTCCCATGAGCGGATTCGAGCTTTGAAGATTGATGTGATCGGAAATCAGTACCAGTCCGCCACGCTCAAGCGCCAGACTGATGCCTCCAGCTGCGTTCGTGAATACGATCGACTCGACGCCCAATCCACGTAACACGCGCACGCCGAAGGTCACCGCTTGTGGACCGTAGCCTTCGTAGAGGTGCACGCGGCCGGACATCGCCACCACTTCCAGCCGGCCGATCTTGCCAAACACCAGTTTCCCGGCATGACCAATCGCCGTCGAGCGAGGCCACTCAGGAATCTCCGTATAGGGAATTTCGCGCCGGTCCGACAATTCATCCGCGAAACCTCCGAGCCCGCTCCCAAGCACCACGGCGATTTTCGGTTTGACGGCTGTGAGCGATTGCAGGTACTCGATGGTGGCGGTCATAGCAGCATTCCCGCGATGCAGGCCGACATGAAATTCGCCATCGATCCCGCCGCCACAGCTTTAAGTCCAAACCGTGCAAGATCCGATTTCCTCGAAGGCGCGAGCGCTCCAATCCCGCCAATCTGTATGGCGATCGAACTCAGATTCGCGAATCCGCAAAGCGCGTACGTGGCTATGGTGAACGATTTAGGATCGAGTTGCGCCTTGATCGGCCCAAGCTGCAAGAACGCCACGAATTCGTTTAGCACGAGCCGTGTACCCAAAAGATTCCCGATCGCAGCGGAGTCTTTCCAGCTTACGCCCATCAGCCACGCGACAGGACGGAAGACGAAACCGAAAATCTCCTGGAGCGAGGTGTGTGCCCATCCGAGCATTCCATTCACCATCGCGACCAGCGCCAGGAAAGCGATCAGCATTCCCCCGATGTTCAGCGCCAGATGCAGCCCTTCTCCAGCGCCGCGCGCCGCCGCATCGATGATGTTGACGGCTTCGCTCTCCACTTTGATTTCGACTTTGCCCGCCGTCACGGGCTTGTCCACTTCCGGCATGATGATCTTCGCCAGCATGATCGTCGCCGGCGCTGTCATGATCACGGCCGTGAGCAAATGCTGAATCTCCACGCCCGCGATCTTCACATAGGCGGCCATGACCGCGCCCGATACGTGGGCCATGCCGCTGGTCATGATCGTATAAAGTTCAGACCGCGTCATTCCCGCGATGAAAGGACGGATCGTCAGCGGGGCTTCCGTCTGCCCCATGAAGATGCTGGCCGCGACGTTCAGCGATTCCGCGCCACTCACGCCCATCACTTTCTGCATCCCGATCGCCATGCCTTTCACCAGCCATTGCATGACGCCGAGGTAATAGAGGATCGAGAAGAAAGACGCAATGAAGATGACGATCGGCAAGATCTGAAAAGCGAAAACGACGCCGAATGGCCCGCTCTTCGCGCCGAGAGGACCGAAAACAAACTGGCTGCCGGCTTCGGTGTATTCAAGCATGGCGTTGACGCCCACGCCGACGGCCTGAAACACTTTTCCGAAATCCGTCTTGAGCACCAGGATGGCGAAGGCGAACTGCAGGCCCAGTCCCCACGCGATCAGACGTGGTTTGATCTGGCTACGGTGTGAGGACATGGCCCACGCCACGGCCATGATCGCGGCCAGCCCCAGGAGACCGGTGAAGCGGCCCATAAGCGCGGCGCCTAGCCGACAACTTCGAGAATCAGTTCGCGCTCTTCCGGTTTTTGCCCGGAGATCCGGAACGAGTCTTCAACCAGATCCGCGGCTTCTTCGACCGATTCTTCCTTGGTATAGTAGAGCCGGCAAAGGACCGAACCGGCCTCGACCTTTTCGCCGACCTTCACTTCGAGGATGACGCCCACCGCGTGGTCGATCGCATCTTCTTTTCTTCCGCGTCCGGCGCCCATCAGAACCGACGCGGAACCGATGCCCTCCGCGTTGATCATGCTGACGTATCCGCCTCGCGGCGTCGTGATCTCGCGCATACCGGTCGCGTTGGGAAGCAACTCGAACTTGTCGAGGGCGGCCGGATTACCACCTTGCGCCTGAATTACCTGCTTGAACTTGCGGTAGGCCGAGCCGTCCACGAGTTTCCGCTGCGCAATGTCGCGCGCGGCGTCGAGAGACGGGGCACCCCTGGCAAGGAAAATCATGCGCGCGGCGAGTTCGATCGAGAGGCGCGTCAGGTCCGCCGGGCCGCTGCCCTGCAACGTCTGCGAGACTTCCATGACTTCGAGTGCGTTGCCTACCGCATACCCGAGCGGCTGGCTCATGTCGGTAATGAGCGCTTGCACACGTTTGTCCACGCGACGCCCGATTCCCACCATCATCTGGGCGAGCCGTCGTGCGTCAACCTGCTTCTTCATGAACGCGCCGCTTCCCACTTTCACGTCGAGAACGAGCCCGTCTAAACCCGCCGCGAGCTTCTTCGACATGATCGAGGACGCGATCAGCGGAATTGACTCCACGGTCGCCGTTACGTCGCGAAGCGAGTAAAGCTTTCCATCGGCCGGCGCCAGTTCCGCGCTCTGACCGACAAACGCAAGCCCAGTTTCAGCGAGCTGCGCTTTGAACTCGTCGAGAGAGAGATCGGTGCGAAAACCAGGAATGGATTCCAGCTTGTCCAGCGTGCCGCCAGTGTGGCCCAGCGCCCTGCCCGAAATCATGGGCACGATCACGCCCGCGGCCGCTGCGAGCGGCGCCGAGATCAGGCTTGTCTTGTCGCCAACGCCACCTGTGGAATGTTTGTCCACCTTGACGCCGGGAATACTGGAGAGATCCAGCGACTGTCCGGAGCGAATCATGCAATCGGTTAGAGCGCTCACTTCGCGGTCCACCATGCCGGAATAGAATACGGCCATCAGAAAAGCGGAGATCTGATAGTCGGGTATCTCACCATTCGTATAACCCTCAACGAGGTGCGAGATTTCTTCCGCGCTCAGCTCAACGCCATCGCGCTTCTTGTGGATCAGGTCAACAGTTCGCATGGGGAATGAGACACTTAGGCTATCACTTTAGGATAGCGAAAGTAAAGCAACGCTTGAAGTTACCGGAAGGCGGCCGCGGCCGACAGCGCCTCGGTGTCCCATCGCGCACGTGGCTCAACACGCACATTCGCGGCCTTTTCGTAGAGCTTTCGCGCCAGTTCGAGGTCCGCCGGGCGCCCCGACGCGTCTACCGGTCCGGCGAGCGTAATCCGCCGCGGAGCCGCCGAAAGGGCGACTTCAGGCAGGTCCGCGTGATTCAACAGCGAGGGTACGAAATTGGCGAACGGGTGCGTGAACTCTTCCGAATCGACAATGTTGCGAAATGATGACAGCCCTTCCGAAAGGTAAAGATGACCGATGGATCCCGCGGGGGCGAGCGCGGCTGCGAACAGCGCGGGAACCGTCAGCTTTCCCTGCGCGGCCAGCACGACGGACCTGCCGAAACGGTTCTTCAGCGCCTGCGCCGCGGCCAGCACATCGGTGACGCGCTGCCCGAGCAATGGCCGGCCCAGGATCAGGGATGCCCAGGCGTAGTCTTCCTCCTCGTTGTGAGATCGCGCGTATCTCGGCGAGCCTCTCCCATACTCCGGCGCAAGGTCGCCGATTCCGCGCAAGTCCGCCACCGAGACCGCGATTCCTTGCGCCGCGAGCGTCTGATACATTTCGCCTTTGTGCCAGCGCAAGTTCCGGCCCCCGGGCTCAAGCACGAGCATCACGGAGGTCACCGGCTCCGTTTTCTTCGGCAGGAAGAGCCAAGAAGGCAGAAAAACGCCGGGAGCAGACGCGATCTCGATCGCCTCGATATCCGCTCCTCGCGACGGCACCTGTTTCAGAGTGATCAAGCGGAGCGATGCGGGCGGATGCTGCACGCCAAGCAGACGGTCGAGCGGCGTGGGCGTGAACTTCACCGCGCGGGTACGATTAATTGCGAACGGCGTGTGGCCGCGAAGCGACTTCACCACGTTGCCGGAATCCGTAGCCCACGTGTTCGCGTCCGGCTCTGGCGCTACCACCGGCTCCACGCTGACCGGCTGCGCCGATCCCTTCAGCCATCGCGTGAACCAGTTGTACACCTGCATCCGCGTGTCGTAGGCGAGTCCGTGCGGCAAAGGCGTGCCGGCCCACTCCAGTTTCTCGCCCGCGCCGAGCGTTTCGTAAACCTTCTTCAGCTTGCCGAACTCTTCCCATCCGTTCGAAATGTATTCGGACGAATAGGTACCGAAAAAATCCTTGTCGCTCACCGTCACAAGAAGCGGTTTCGGCGCTAGCGGATAGAGCAGGTCCCATCGGTCGAAGCCGAGCGGACCGGAACCGAGCAAGTCCTGCTCGGCATCGTCCGTCGAGCCAGGCGGATTGAAGCGCGCGCACGCAAAATTTTCGGTGTTGCCGCAGCACACGGCCGCCGCCGCGAGGCGATCGTCGACAGCCGCAAGCAGCATCGTCAGCGTGCCGCCGCCGGACTGGCCAGTGGAAGCGAGGCGCTTCGGATCGACCGAAGGATGGCTTGCCAGAACGTCCAGGCTCCGCACGGCGTCCCACGTCTGGAGGCGCGTGCTGGTGTCGCCAAGCAGCAGCAATTGCTTCCCCGGCAGGGTGTGCTCTTCGTCCGAAGATGCAAGCCGCGTCCGCCCGAGCCGCCCGTCCGGATAATAGACGCGTTCGCCCTGTCCCATCGGATCGAACGCCAGCACCACGAACCCGAGTTTCGCGAGGCCCTGGCAACAGCGCTGATAGCTGTCATACGCTTTGCCGTTGAGCGAGTGTCCCATCTGGAAGAGCACGCCCGGAAATGGTCCGCGGCCGGACGGTATATAAAGGTTCGCCGGAACGTGCATCTCAGGACGGCTTTCGTAGATCAGCTTTTCGACGCGATAGCCCTGCCGGTCAAGCTGGCCCGTAACCTTCACGTTGAGCGGCGTCCGCTCGGGTTTACCGCCCGCGAGCTTCCAGAATGTATCGCGAGTCCACGACTGCCGCTGCCGCACGGCTTCGGACGTAGTAAGCTTTTCGATCTCGGCATTACGGCGCGAATAGGCCCGCGCGGCTAGTCCTCGCAGATAATCCGGCAGCACGCGCGAATAGTCGCGGTACGCGACGCCGGGGAATTGCGCCGCGGCCAACATTATCAAATCGCGTCTTGAGAGCGGAGTGGTCACTTTGTAATTGTGAAGCTATCGAGCACCGTTCCGTCTTCGCTCACCTGACGGATGCTAACCCGCTTCCCCTCCATGTCGGCGATGGTTACGGAATGCTGGTTTGACTTGAACACCTCGGTGAAAGGTTTCCACGACGCAGGGTCGTGCTCCTGTCCTGGATCGTAAAGCCCCGCTCCGCCAGCGCCCGTCACAATGTAGACGACGCCTTCCGCTTTCGTGTTCGTTTTGCCGTCGAAGTTCTTATCGAGAGTGACTTCGCCTTCGACCACGCCATTTTTCGCAACGCCGCCGGACGGCGCGAATCGCAATGGTTTTGAACGCTGATAGTTATGGACGTGGCCGCCGAACACAATGTCCACGCCATTCTGTTCGAAGATGGGTGAAAGCACACGCATCCACTGGTCCAGCGCGTGCGCCTTCGAAGAATGCAGGCCGGGGTGATGGAACGCGACGAACCGCCAAGCCGCCCTGCGCGCGGACTTCAGATCGGTGATGAGCCACTGTTGCAGCTTGGCGTCGGTCCAATCTGAATAGCGGTTGCTGTCGAGCACGGTCCAATGCGCGTTGCCGTAGTCGAAGGAAAAATTGGCCATTTGCGGGTAGGCGCCCTTCGCCGCTTCGAGAAACGCCGCCTGATTTTCACCGGGCGGCCCGATGAGCACCGGAGAATTCGGCGTTCCGTTCACCGTGAGAGGACCGTTGAGAGGCTGGTTCCAGTAGTAGAAGTACGCGAGGCTGTCCGGAAAAAGGTTGAGGTCGCGCCTGGAAAGATCGTGGTTACCGGGCGCGGCGATCAGCAGAGTGGAGCGGGTGAGCGGAGTCTTCTCGGAGTTGTACGCCGGGAAAAACTTTTGGCGGTATTCGGAGATCCGGCCGTTACTGTAAACGATGTCGCCCGTGGTAAAGACGAAGTCCGGCTTGCTTTCGTGCAGCCGCTCCGCGATGACTCCTTGAGCTTTCGTTCCCGCGCCGCAATCACCGAACACCGCAAAGCGATAGGGCTGCTTGGCGGACTTACGGGCGGTGCCTTTCGCGGAAAAGACTTCCTCCCCGTCTTTCATTACGCGATACTGAAACTCCGCGCCGGGCTTGAGTTTGGATAGGACCGATGCGTAGACCCGGTGCGCGTCAATATCCTTAACGGCGACCCGCCGGAATGTCGGGGCCGGCTGAGCCGCCCACTTTCCGCCCGGCTTGCGCACTTCGGCGCTCCAGTTCGCATCGGAGTCGGCGGCATGCCAGACGAGCGTGAGCGTCTCCTGCTTCGCGGCTTTGGGAGCGTCGCCGAGTTGAAGATACGGCTTCGCGATGAAGGGATCGGAAGCGGCACGCACAGCGAATACGAAGAGGAAAGCGAAGAGCAAACGGAGCATGAAGCCATTAACGTAGCACAACGCGACATTCTATCTGTGATAGCTTGATCAAAATGGCTGGGATCAAGCGCCGTTCGTTCGTCAGAGGGGCCGCCGCGGGACTGCTTGCCGGCGCCGTGAAAGGCCAAGCGGAGGCGTCGCCAAACTGGCTCGGACCTGAATTCTGGGCGAACCGCCTGCAGGACTGGCGTTATTACACACGCCGCATCGAATGCCTTGCGGGCGCGGCGGGAGACGAGGTGCGCACGGTCGCGATTCTCACGCGGGAAATTTCCGCGCATGGCCGAATCGCGAGGCTTCGCGTGCGGACCGGCACAATCGAGGGCGGTCCGGGATTCTCCGGTTTTCTAATTGGCGCGGGCGCGGGCAAACTCGACTACCGTGCGGCGGCGTTGGTCCAAAAAGCCTCGGGGACGGGCGGCGGCATCCTGTGCGTCTACGAATCGGATGGGCGCATCCGATTTCGCGAACACACTTCGGAAGAGAAGCCTCTCGCGTTCGCGGAAGTGCCCTCCGAGCAACTCCCTGGCGCGAATGCGCCGAGAACGGTGGACGACGGCGTCACGCTGAATCTCGAGATCACGCCGGGGTCGAGTGGCGGATTCGACCTGAGGCTTACGGCCTCGTCTCTCGGTCAGACGCTGGCGGGCGCTATTCTGCGTGGCGTCGCGGAGGATGCGGTAGTGGGAGGCATCGCGCTCGTATCGTCGCCGCTCCCCGGCGCGGCGGGAGCGCGTTATTGGTTTCGTGATTTTTCCGCGACGGGAGACAAAATCGCGCGGCATCCCGAGCGGGCGCTCGGTCCAATCCTCGGTACGCTGTATTCGCTCGGCAACGGCGCGCTCAAGATGACGGCGCAGTTCATGCCTGTGCCGGGCAAGACAGCGCAACTGGAGTATCGTGCGCCCGGCGGAACGTGGAGACGGGCGGCTACGGCCTCGATCGGTCCGGGATTCACTGCGCAGTTCCGAGTGGAATACTGGGAAGCAACGCGTGAATGGCAATATCGCGTGCGGTATGGAGCCGACAGCTTCGAGGGTGTGATTCGCAAGGAGCCAGGCAAGACCGGGAGCTTGAATATCGCGCTGTTCAGTTGCATCATGCCGACGGTGCGGCCGCTCGAAGGCGGGGTCTTTAAGCCCGAGATTCCTGGCGAAGAATTTCTTGGCCGCTACACTCAGAAGTCGGTCTATTTCCCGCATTCAGGTCTTATCCATAACGCCGGCCGGCACAATCCGGACCTGCTGGTGTTCGCCGGCGATCAGATTTACGAAACGCAGCCGACGCGCAAGGAGTGGGGTGAGGCTCCCACGTTTGACTACCTCTATAAGTGGTACCTGTGGCTATGGGCGTTTCGCGACATGACTCGCGTGACGCCCACGATCGTAATGGTGGACGACCATGACGTCTATCACGGCAATATCTGGGGTGCGGGCGGCCGGCCCGCTCCTGACGGCGATCAGGACAAAGGGGGCTATCGCTGCACGGGCGATTTCGTGAACCTCGTGCAACGCACGCAATGCGGCCACAATCCAGACCCCTTCGACGCCACGCCGGTTGCCCAGAACATTGGCGTCTACTACGGATCCTTCACGTATGGCGGCGTCAGCTTCGCGATTCTCGAAGACCGGAAATTCAAGATCGCTCCGATGCCGGGAGCGCGCATTCCGCCTGGAGAAGCCACGCTCCTTGGCGAAAGGCAGGAGAAATTTCTCGCGCAGTGGGCGAAGGATTCGAAAAACGAGGACGCGAGAATCTGTTTGACGCAGACGGCGTTCGCTTGCATCCAGACCAATCCGGATGGAAAGCCCACGCTCGATTTCGATTCTAACGGTTATCCGAAAGCAGGACGTGACCGGGCGATCCGTCTGCTTGGCGACGCGCGTGCGCTGGTGCTTGGCGGAGATCAGCATCTGGCTTCGGTGGTGTGGCATAGGTTGGAGGCGGGTCGCGGAGTCTTCCAATTTTGCGGGCCGGCGGGAGCGTCCAATTTCCAGCGCTGGTGGGAGCCGGCCCCATTGCCGGAGGACGGTGACTTCGTCGACGGTTTCGGCAACAGCATCCGCGTCATCGCGATCGCGAATCCGAAGGTGAGTTTTCGCAGATATCGAAATTTCAAAGGGACGCAGGGGCAAGGCTTGGGCGACCGTCAATTGAAGAGTGAGGGCTACGGAATCGTTCGCGTGGATCGCGTGGCGAAGGAGTTCGTACTGGAATGCTGGCCGCACGACGTGGATCCGAAGCTGTCCGCCGCGCGTCAATTCAGCGGCTGGCCGGTTCGGATCAAATTCGACAAGGTGTAGCGGAACAGCCCCCCGGCTGGGATCGTGCCGCGTAAGTGGCCTGGCAAGCTCTCTCTGCAACAAGGCTCCGCCGGGACATTGAACTCAGCCGGACCGGCGTTTGGGTTCCCCCAGTCAAATATCGAAGGTCACGCGTCTGCCGCGCGGAAGGACCGCGGGCACTGACAACGTGACGGCCGGGATCGGAGTTCGTGGTGAGCGCGCGGAGCGGTGTTCGACAAAACGCGTGATCAACTCGATGCGCGAGTTACTTCTCCAGCAGGAAGTTGCCCGTAAACATGGCGTCGATCCCCGAAGAGTAAAAGCTTCGCACTGCGTCTCGCGGCGTGCATACCAGCGGGTCGCCAAACAGATTGAACGACGTGTTGTAGAGCACGGGCAACCCGGTGGCGGCTCCGGCCGCGTGGAGCAGTTGCCAATATAGCGGATTGTCCTCGCGTGCGACGGTGTGAACGCGGATCGTGTCCTCCCCCAATATCGCGCTGCCGAACGTCTTGCCGTGGCCGGACCTGACGCGGCCGGCTGTCGCGAGGAAGCGGGCGTTGGGGCCGACGTCGAAGTACTCCGCGGCAACCTCGGCTGGCACCGACGCCGCGAACTTGCGGAAAGCTTCGCGGTGTTTAATGAACGCGTTGAGATTCTCCGCCGAGTAGGGATCGAGTGGCGACGCGAGCAAGCTGCGGTTGCCCAATGCGCGAGGCCCGAACTCCATACGGTCCTGCATCCAGGCGACGATCTTGCCTTCGCCGAGCAGCCTCACCGCGTTGCCGATCAGTTCACCAGTTGTCAACAAGTAGCGGAAACTGAGTTTGCAGTTCTCCAGTACCTGCTTGATTTCCGCTGCCCCAAAAGCCGGTCCAAGACTCATGTTAGGGATCCGAACCCGTTCCTGGTTTCCGAGCGCGGTATGCCAGGCGTAGAGCACGGCACCGATAGCAGTGCCTGCGTTGCCGGCGGCCGCCTGCACGAAGACGCGCTCGAAATTCGCCGACCGTTCAAGTGACGCGACCAGCAGCGCATTCAACCCCAAGCCACCGGCGAAACAGAGGTTCCTGCCCGAGCCGGCGAGCGCCGCGACCACATCCTCGGTAGCCCGCTGGATTCCGGAGGCAAGGGACGGCCGTATCTCTCCGGGAATCGGAGCGCCGTCTTCAAGACCAAGGCGTGAGTAGAACTTTGCGCTGAAACCGCCGGCGGTCAGGCGCCCTGCATCGAAGAAAGACCGGTCGATGCGCGGCCAGCCCTCCCGGTCGAAAGGCATTATTTCGGTAAAGAGGCTGTGGAACTGGCCGTTGCCAGAGGGGGAGAGCCACTGAACTTTGTGTTCGTCCGCGCAGGCCTGGAAGCCCAGTAGTTCGGTGACGCGCCCGTAGAGATCGCCGAGGGAATCGGGATAGAACAACTCCTTCCGCAGGACCATGTGATTGTCCACCGCCTGCCAAAGCGAGCCGCAGCGGATGTCGCCGCCCCTGTCGAGCGTCAGGACCGTTGCTTCCTCAAACGGCGAAGCCAGATAGGCCGACGCCGCATGCGCAGTCTGGTGCTCCACCAGGACGACGCGGCTTGCCGGGAACACGGAGCGCAGTTGAAGGTGGAAATTCGGCGAGAGCGGACGCACGATTGCGACCGTATCCACGTCCGCCGTTGAGACTCCGGCCAGAGTGAGGCACCCGGAAATGGCCTCCATGGGCAATTCCCCGCGAGTGGCCCGGCGCACGACCTTCGATTGCTCGATCGCGGCCGCGAGTTCTCCGTCTTTCACCAATGCTGCCGCGCCGTGGCCGAGGATACCGCCGATACCGAGGACGATCATTTAGCGTTACACTCCGCCCTGGCGCGCGATGACCCAATCCCGGCCTATCGCGGTAAACACCAAGGTGCGGGCACTCCCGATGCGGAGAAAGCCAGTGGGAGAGGGCGCAAAACGGACTCTTAGCATCGGAAAGACCAGTATAGCGGTTCGGTGTGTGGAGAGTTGGAGCGGACGGGCAAATGACTACGAATGGGTACCCCTTTCACTCAGCTATTCGCGGTGACTCCGGCTGGTGGGGCGGTCCCCCTGGACCACGCGGGGCGCCCTTGCCCGGCTTGCGAAGGCGGAGACAGGGGCCTCCGCGCGCCCGCCCCACACGACTGTGCTGGAGACCCCTGGCTGAATCAAGAAGAACCCACTTGACTGCGTTTCGGACGCCGCCGCTGGCTGCGGGATGCGCGAAGACGCAAGAGTACGGCAAAGCTGAGCAAGGGGCAGCAATGCCGCACCATGAACAATTTCCGCGGAACGCCACACCATTCGATCCTCGAGCTATGGCCAACTGATCCTCGCAAGCGCGAAGGGCACGTCACGAACGAACATGAGCGTTGAAACGCGCCCAAAGGCTTGACGTTAGAAAGTAAGCCGCAGACCAAATTCGGTTTGGCGGCTCAGATTCGCCTGCCCGCTAATACGGCCGAAACTGGCGTTGCCGACGGTGGTGTTTGGTCCACTGAAGACGGGGTGATTTGCGGCATTAAACATTGACGCACGGAACTCCATAACCGCCTTCTCGGCGATCTTGAAATCTTTGGCGAGCGTGAGATTCAGATTATTCATGCCTGGACTTCGGACCGTGTGCAGGTAAGACGCCAGGTTACCCAGCGTGAAGTCCGCGGGACGAACGAACGCATCGGTATTGAAGTAACGCCCGAGACGCTGGCCATGATCGCCTGTGGCGCTGCTAGTGGGATCGCCCACGACGTTCGGACGAACTCCGCCCACACCGATCGGGAAAGTACCTCCCTGCACACCGAAGCGAGTTGGGAAGCCCGCCTGAAATGTGGCGAAAGTCGAAAGCTGCCACCCGCCGATGATGTAGTTTACGACCGGGTTCGCATTTGGTGCGAGCGACTTGCCGCGCCCAACGGGCAAGTCCCAGGCACCGGCGATGGTCAAGCGCTGAGGGACATCGAGGTTGGTAACCGCCCGCTCCACGCGGCGATCATAGGCATTCTGCGCGGTCGAAGTATCTCCGATGTTCTTGGAGATCGTATAGGAAACCAATCCGGTCAGTCCGGCCGCCATGCGTTTCTCGTATTTGATCTGTACCGAATGATAAACGGTGTTGCCGAAAGCCGGATTCAGCCGGGCGACGCCCGTGTATTGCGGGTAGGGACGGAGGAGTTGCTGGCGCTGAACCGTACGGCCCGAGAGCGCGCCGGACAGAGTCCCGAAGAAGGGGTTCTCCACCAACTGCGTGAGCGCCGCGCCCTGGGAGAAGAACTGGGTGGGTAGCTGATTCAACTGCTCGGTGTCCGAAATAAGGCTGATGGCACGCGATCCGACGTAGGCGACCTCGATCAGACCACGTGAGGGCAGTTCGCGCTGAAGGTTGAAGTTCCAGTTGTGAAATTTCGGGGCCCGGTCGGTGGGTTCGACGAAATCGACGTTCTGACCGAGCAGCGTGGAAAGACCGAGCGAATTGCCGACGGGCGGCAGGAGACCGGATGGAAACGGGTTGCTGAGACGGCTGACGACGCTGATACCGCCGTCGGTGGAACTCACCCAGGGCGTGTCGTTGCTATAGCCGGTCGCAAGAACGGAGCCGATAACCGGGATGTAACTAAGTGCGTAGCCGCCTCGAAGAACGGTGCCTTTCCTGATGCTATAGGCAAAGCCGATGCGCGGGGCGAAATTGTTGCGGTCGGTATCGTAAAGGCCGCGCGGGAGTCCACCCACGCCGGCGTATTGCAACCCGCCTGTCAGGTTGAGGCCGGCGACGCGGAGAGGGCTGGGCTTGCCGAATGCAAAGCCGCGCACTGTGCGGTCGTAGCGCTCCGTGCGAGGAGATTCATATTCCCACCGGACGCCCAGGTTCAGCGTTAGCTTGGCGTTCACGCGAAAATCATCTTGCAGGTAGAGGCCATAGTACACGTTCTGGATACTGACACCGGTATTGGTGGGTAGGGCGCCCGAACCAAACCCCACGAGCATGGAGGCCAGGCCGAAACCACCCGCGGGTGTTGCAGCATTCGGTCCCCCCGTTTGATTTGGCGCGAAACTGAAGCGCCCGCTCGGCGTAAGATTGCGGAAGAAATGGCCGCGGATGAGCCTGGTCTCGCCCCCGAACTTTAGCAGGTGCCGGCCGCGCTGGTGGGTCATCGCCGGCTGAAGGGACCACGTGTCGCCGGGATCGAAGATGTATGGACTGTTCGCAAGCGGCTGGAAATCGGACACCGAAATGTTAGGAAAGGCGCGGCTTTGGATCAAGTTGCTGAAGGACGAGGGGAATCCGAGGGAAACCGGGTCAAACCCATCCGACCAGGGACGGTTGTTTTCGATTCCACGGGAATAACCGAGCCGGATATCGAGTGTGGTACGCGGGCTGATGGTTGTGGTGTCGCTGATGGCTATGCCAAGATGCGGCCGCTTCACGTTGTTTCTGCCGCTGGTGGCAATGCCTTCAAAATCGAAAGGAAACACCAGGCGGCCCTCGCCTCTGTTCACGCGGACGAACATTTGATTCTTGGAACTGAATTGCTGATCGATCTTCACGACCATGGCTTCGTAGTCCCGCGGCCACTTGGTGGAGAACGCATAGTTCTGCACGTAGGAGCGGCCCGCGCCCGGAAGATTGGCTTCCGGCCAGTAGTTCATGATATTGCGGCCAACCGGATCCTGGGCGTTCGCGGGAATTACGTTGTTTGGAAACGGCGTGCGCGTCGGCGTCCCTGTGGCATTCGACAGCGAGAGCGGGTCGAAGATGGCGGTGGGCACTTCCCCGAAATCTCCGCGGCGCATGCGGGCGGTGGGAACGCTGATCAGCGGGCTGATTCCATTGCCTTCGCGGGAACCTTCGTAGTTAAAAAAGAAGAAGGTTCGATTATGGCCATTGTAGAGCTTGGGAATAAATATGGGACCGCCGAGGGACGCGCCATAGGTATTGGATCCGTAACGGGCGAGCCGGCGTCCGGCCGCGTTGTTGAAGAAGAGATTTGAGTCGAGCGCCGCGTTGCGCAAGAACTCATAGGCATCGCCGTGGAACTGATTGGTGCCGCTCTTGATGACCAGACTCATGATGTTTCCGCCGGAGCGGCCATGCTCGGCGGACAGCGTTCCGGTCTGGAGCTTGAATTCCTGGACAGCGAAACGCGCCGGTACCCACTGCGAGATATTGACGCCGCGATTGACATTGATGGTGTTGGCGACGCCGTCGACGCTGACGTCGCCCGAGGCCATGGGGGAACCGTTGGAGGTGTAGCTCACGTTGGTGATCGTATCGTTGGGCCTTGTATCTTCGCCATAACGATTGTTCACGACGCCGGTCGCCAGCGTGAACATAAACAGGCTCGAGTGGCCTTTCAATGGGAGTGAGTTAATGATGTCCTGGCGGAGGACCGAGCCGAGGCCCGCGTTCTCGGTTTGCAGGGAGCTGACTTCGCCCGCAACCGTGACGGTTTCCGCGGTATCGCCAAGAGCGAGCGCGACATCCAGGCGGATGTTTTCGCCAAGGCTGATCTCGATGTTCTCCCGCATGTCCTGCTTAAAGCCTTGTGCGCGCGTCGTAAGAGAATACTTGCCGGGCGGCAGGAATTGAAAGAGGTACCGGCCCTGATCGTCGGTCGTGGTATTGCGTTCGACGGAAGTTCCGATGTTCTTCACCGTTACCTCCGCTCCGGCGATGGCAGCCTGGGTCTGATCGGCAACCTGACCCTGAAGCGATCCGCGAAATTCCTGACCGCTGGCGGCAAATTGGAAAAGAAAGACAATGATTCCGAGACGTAGAAACAAGCGAGACATAGAGTATCCTTATGTGTGCAATATCGGGAATCCGTCACGATCTCCCAGCTTGTGGTGATTGTATCAAGTCCTCGAATTGCTGTGGCGCGCCGCTAATTGGCTCTTGCCAGGACCTCGCCGTGGCCGAATTGAAGGACTGGAGTGCGGCCCGCGATGACGATTGAGATTCATCGACCGGAACTTGAATTACTCATCCTCACCCACCGGCGAGCACGCGTGCCGCGAAGGCCACACCCGCCGACCC
>SHUI01000090.1 GCA_009697455.1 Bryobacterales bacterium | reverse complement strand
CCCTTCTTGGACAGCATCGTGAAATGGGAAATTCCAATTTCGCCGAAGTTGGAATCCGAGCTGGTAACCTGATCGGCGAACAACCGCCGAACCACATTCAAAGGTCGCAGACAGGAGGTCAATAAGCGTTCAACTTCGGATTTCAGGTTGAACAGTTCAGGGATGCTCGCCACGAACGAGATTCTACGGAATTCCGCGACTCTACGCTGGTCGGTTTGAGGTCGAAGACCTCGCTAGTAGGCTGGCTAAACGGTACGATATTGAATGAGGCTAAGATGACCATCACACTGGAGCTCCCACCCGAAGCCGAGGCGAACCTTGTCGCCGAAGCAAAGGCTCGGGGTCTTTCGCTTGACGCTTTCCTCCGAACCATCATCACGACTCAAGCCGCCGCTTTGGAGTCAGTGAAATTGGGGCAGGCCCTTCCGCGTCAAGGGGAAGATCTGGACCGAGTGATCGACGAGGTTTTTGACACTGTGGAAGTCCCGCCCGGTGTAGGCCAGGGGGCAATGCGTCGTGAGAACTGGTATCGATGATCGCAGTCGATACCAACGTGTTGGTTGGCGCAATTCAGACCTTTGATCCTCAACTACGCACAACCGCGCGCCACGCCGTGAAGACACTTTACCGTCAGGGTGAGCAACTTCTCTGCTTTCCCCAAAACCTCGTGGAATTCTGGAACGCTTCGACGCGGCCAGCTACCGCAAATGGTCTCGGCTTCACTCCCGCGCAGGCGGCTCGATATGTGGATCGCTTTCAGAGCCTCTTGCGACTCCTTCCAGACACGCCGGAGATTTTCCCAGCATGGCGCAAGCTCGTGCTTGAACACCACGTCTCCGGGATTAAGGTCCACGATGCTCGAATCGTTGCCGCCATGACCATTCATCACGTCAGGAAGATCCTCAGTTTCGATCGCGACGACTTCAAGCGCTACACCTCGATCAGCGTCGTTCATCCGGCGGAAATAAGGTAGCGACCTCCCTGGCGGCCGGCGTTTCAACAGTTCGGCCTCAATGTGGGCGATCACCCCCGTCCCAGCACCACCGGCGACGGAATCGGCTTGCCCAACCGCCCGCGCATGAACTTCACCAGTCCGCCCGATGTCGCCAATGGCCCGATGTACCCATTCAGGTACAACCGGTCCAGGCATTCCACTTCCAACGTGACATGCCCATTCAACAGTTCAGGGATGCTCTCCATGAACGAGATTCTACGGAATTCGGCGACTCTACGCTGGTCGGTTTGAGGCCGAAGACCTCGCTAGGGCTCAAGGCGCATGGCCGTCACCATCACCGAATGCGTCGCTTTTCACAAGGTCCCGAAGGCCGCGTAGAATGGCACATTATCCGAATTCTCGCTCAGAGCCGTAAAATGTTTGCGGAAGATCCAGAAGTCCATTCCCCGATGGACCGGGCAAGGCGGCCGCAAAGGCTACCGCGACTTCGTCAGCCAGTGCTTGCCTTTACTTGCCTTAGACGTTGCCGCGCGGATTGGGGGACCTGGTAACCTTCACGCTTTTCGTAGTTTGCGGAGGAGGTTCATTATTTCGGGATCTTCCTTTAGTTCGGCCAAGGGGCTGATTTGCATCTCGATGTAGCTCCAGTCCAGGTAGTCACGCTGCCGCACAACAATTGTTTCCACATCGAGCACGTCCCTTGGTCGAAGGGCGAACAACTTCTGCACGATCAAATCCTTCGCGGAGCATACTCGTAGCGAACACCCGGCTGCGAACTCGTACAGGCTGGCTCGTTCAACAAGCAACGCTTCGAACGGCAATCGACCAAGGGCGATATCGATTGGGATGCCCTGCGGCGATTCAACCAGGAGAACGCGATTTCTCCGGGCGAACCCGGCGGCATCTTCGATACGTCCGCGATACCCCGCCGAAAGCACCGGCTCGATGAAGTCGTCCTCCCGCCCGAATCCCGCCAGCAGCGTCACATCCACGTCCCGAGTGAATCGTGGCTCTCCCCATCGCAGGACCGCAAGCCCTCCGATGATGCAGAAAGACCATTGCCTCTCGATAAAGAATCTCTGGAGATTCAACGCCGATTCAAACAACGGTGTCATCGTCGCAACTTGGCAAACCAAGCCTGCTGCTCAACCAGGCCCGAGGTGGTTGGTGGAATTTCCGGAAAAGCCGCCCCGGCTTCAAACAATTGGCGGATTGCCTCGCGGTTGTCGGTGGCCGCGATCTCGCGGCAACGGATTTCGTCGAGTTCCTTCCCGGCGCGCTGCCAAGTCTCGACCCAGCGTCGCATCAACTCACGATCCTGGGCTGATTGATCGGCCATGGCGTAGTCCTCATACTAGCATCGAGCCTGATCGAGACCCGCCAGCCTCAATCAGCGGACATACTTCTCCACCCAGTCCAGGTGCCGTTGCATGATGTCGAGCACAAACTTCGGCTCTCGTGGCCCGTGCGGCGCGCGGGGATACACCACCATCTGAGCCGGCACGCCGTGCCTCTTTATTGCCGAGTACATTTCGTAGCCTTGCGAAGTGGGGACGCGAACGTCTGCCTCCCCATGCAGGATCAGCGTCGGGGTTGTAACGTTCCCCGCATGGCGAAGCGGAGAGAGCCGCGCGTAACGTTCAATCTGCTCGTAGGACGGACCGGAGAAGTAGTCGTCGAGCACGGTTGGAACGTCGTTCGTTCCCCACATGCTGATGAGATTCGACAAGCCGGCTCCCGCCGCGGCAGCCTTGAATCGGGATGTCTGTGTAATCACCCAATTCGTCATGTAACCGCCGTAACTCCAGCCCATCACGGCGAGCCGGCGTTCGTCGGCGATACCTTGGGTGATCACAGAATCGATGCCGCTCATCAGATCCCGATAGTCTCCTCCGCCCCAGTCGTTCAGATTCGCCGAGCGAAAAGCGCGTCCATACGCCGACGATCCGCGGGGATTCGGACGGAGCACGGCGTAGCCCTTCGATGCGAAGGAAGCCGTTGGATAGGGTCCATGCGCTCCGATGAATGTCTCCCCGAACACTCCCGACGGACCGCCGTGAATCACCAGAATCAGCGGACACTTCGTCCCTTTTGCGTAGCCGGTAGGAAGCGTCAGCAATCCTTCGATCTCCATGCCGTCTTTGCTTTTCCACCGCACCACGCTGGTTTCGCCGAGTGGCGGGCGCGGCCCAGGATTCGCATCACTCACCTTCACGGCGCGCGCCGAAGCCACGTCCATCATAAACGCTTCCACCGGCTCCGCCGCGCTCTGCTTCGTGAAACCCAGGTAAGCGCCGGATGCGTTCATCCTGGCGTTTTGTCCGATGACGCCGGCCGCGGGTTCGAGCAGGGGCAACGGCGCGCCATCCACGGGCATGGCGTGAATGCCAGAGCGCGTGCGGCGCGCTTCGCTGAAATAGACTCGCGTGGAGTCTTTCGACCAGGCGATGATATTGGGCGATCCGTCGAAGGTCGCCGGCAGTTCCCGCACCTGTCCGGTCTGCCTGTCGAACAATGCGATGCGGTTATCGGAAAAGACCGAGGGCGGATTCGCGCTTCTGACGAAGGCGAGGCGCCTTCCATCGGGCGAGTAGGATGGCTGCGCTTCAATCGCGGCGCTGGCCGCGATGTCCGCAGTCTTGCCGGTCTCGATTTCCACTTCGCGGATATCCGCGGACTTTAACGCATCGGCGGCAGGACTGGAATGCGTGCCGAAGGCGATGCGCCGGGAATCGGGCGACCACGCGATGGAACCGGCGTGCCACGGGCCGCTTGCGATTCCGCGGGCAGGCCGCTTGGCGTCAGATTCGAAGGGGATTATCCACAACGAATGGTTTTTCGGATTCTCGTCGATCACACGGAAGTCGCGCTTTTCGCGCTTGGCGAGTTCTTCATCCGGATCGGCCTCACGCCCCGCAAAAGCGATCCACTTTCCGTCCGGCGAGAGTTGGAAGGATGCCATCGCGCCCTTCCAATCCGAGAGCCGCTCGGCTTCGCCTCCATTGACGGCGACTCGATAGAGGTTCTTCCTGCCGTCCCGCTCGGAGGCGAAAATAACGTAGCGGCCGTCGGCTGAGAACGCGGGCGCTTCGGACGACTTTTCTCCCCGCGTCAATTGGACCCGCCCTGTCCCATCCGACTGCGCCAGAAAAACCTGCATGAGCATCTCGCTCTTTTCGCCATCCATGACGGCGCGCGTCTCGGTCCAGGCGGCCAGCTTGCCGTCGGGAGAAGGAACCACATCGGCCACGGTGGCGACCTTTATGGAGAGTTCGGGCGTCCAGCGGTCCTGGGCCGAGAGTATACGAGGAAGAAGGCAGGCGACGAAAAACGATCGTCTGCCCCACCTGGCCCACCGGGCCCACCGGGCCCACCAACTACCACTCTTCAGACGTTGTTTCATGACCGGCCTAACGGACATACTTGTCCACCCAATCGAGATGCCTCTGCATGATATCGAGCACAAACTTCGGTTCGCGCGGCCCGTGCGGCGTGCGCGGATAGACGACCATCTTCGCGATCACGCCCTGCCGCTTGAGCGCGTTGTAGTATTCATAACCCTGCGAAATGGGCACGCGGATATCGGCCTCGCCATGCAGAATCAGCGTAGGCGTCTTCACATTCTTGACGAAGGTCATGGGCGAGTGCTTCTGGAATGCGTCGAATTTGTCCCAGGGTTCGCCGCCGAAATAGTCGGGCAGGAAACCGGGAATGTCGGCGGTACCCGTGAAGCTCCAGAGGTTCGTGACCGCGGCTCCCACCACCGCCGCCTTGAACCTCTGGGTCTGCGTGATGGTCCAGCTTGTCATGAAACCGCCGTAACTCCATCCCATCACGGCCATGTGATCCGGATCGGCCACGCCCATCGCGATGACGTGATCCACGCCACTCTGGTCGTCCTCAAAATCGCGGCCGCCCCAATCGCCTACGTTGGCGAAACGGAATTTTGCGCCGTAGCCGCCCGAGCCGCGCGGGTTCGGGCGCAACACCGCATAGCCGCGACTCGCAAAGGTGGCAAGGGGATAGATGCCGTAGCGGCCAATGAAGGTCTCCGTGAACACTCCCGCCGGGCCACCGTGAATATTCAGGATCAGCGGGTACTTCTTGCCCTTCTCGTAGCCCACCGGGTATGTGAGCAGACCTTCCACATCCAGACCGTCCTTGGATCTCCACCGAACGACGTCGGTCTGGCCGAGAGGCAGTTTTGGGAGAGCCGTATTGGCGCGGCTGACTTGCACGGGCTTCCCGCCCGAGACATCCATCACAAAGGCTTCCGACGCGGTGTCCGGGCTTTCGAATGCAAAGCCAACATGCGTCGCTTTGGAATTCAGCACCGTTTCGGTGCCCGTGACGCCCCTGGCGGGTTCGTAGATTGTCCGCGGCGGGCCGTCGACCGGCATTGTGTACAAGGCGTTCCTCGTGTGCTTCGTTTCCATGAAAACGATGTTTGTGGAATCGCGCGACCAGCCCACAAGATTCGGGCGCTCGTCGTAGGTGGCGGGCAGCACCCGCGGCTCGCCGCCTTGGCGGGGCACGATCACGATGCGCTGGTCGCCGGGCCAGCGCGGTGGAATGGACGTGCGCGTGAATGCCAGATAGCGGCCGTCCGGTGAATAGAGAGGCTGACTCTCCGAAGCGGCGGTCGAGGCGATGACGACGGCATTGCTCGTTTCGACGGCCACTTCGGAAATGTCGGACTTTGTCCAATCGTCGGCAAGCGGCGTGGGCCAATGTTCGAAGGCGATGGAGCGCGAATCGGGCGACCACGCGAATTGGGCGACGTGATACCTGGCGTCGAAAATCTTCTTCTGGTTTCGCTTGCCATCGGCCGCGGGCTCCATGGGCACGAGGTAGAGGGCGTGGGCGCGGGGCGCGCCGTCGATGACGCGGAAGTCCCGCTTCTCCTTTTTCGCCTTCTCCTCGTCCGCGGGCGGGTCGAAGCCGGCGAAGGCGATCCATTTACCATCGGGCGAGACTTGATACTCGCCGAATTCTCCTTTGAAGTCGGTGAGTTGCTCCGCCTCCCCGCCCGCGACGGGAATGCGGTAGACGTTTGTCTTGCCGGAGCGCGCGGAGCTGAAGCAGACGGAGCGGCCATCGGGAGTGAATGACGGATGCGATGATCCCTTTTCGCCGCGTGTCAGTTGCACCGGCGGCCGCGAGCCATCGCTGGGACCAAGGAAGATCTGTGAAACGACTTCGCTTTTTTCGGTTTCCATCACGGCGCGCGATTGCGTCCAGGCAGCCAACTTCCCGTCAGGCGACGGGACCACGGTGCCGACGGTCTGGAACTCGAAGGAGAACTCGGGTGTCCAGGTGGTTGGCACTTCGGCCGCGACGGCGAGAGACGAGATGAGGAGCGGAATTGTGAACTTCATAATGCGAACCAGTTTGTCACAGGTGGAAGAGAATTTGCGAGCTAACCATGGACTTCCTCGTTTGCCGCCACGCCGAATGGGAGATGACCAGCCGCGGGCATCCTAATCGAGCCGATCCGGGCGGTAGTGGAACACCGGCTGCGAAAGGGCGTGAAATTCCCTGCGCTTGGCGAATCTTTGAAAGAGAATTGCTTGGGAAAGAGAACTGGCTTTTGCGGCCTGTGCCGAGTCAAGATCTACTTATGGCACGCGAGGCGCTGAGCGTACCGCAGCAATTACGACTTCAGGCCGACTGGTCCCGGCGCCTCGGATCGCCGCTCTATCTCCACCTGCTGCCGCGCCGCAGAGGATTACGAAACTGGCGGGCCAGTGCGGAAGTTGCTCGATCCTCAAGCCCAGGATCGCCGTGAAATAGCGCTCCCGCTGCAATTGATGGCCGCCGTTCACCGCCTGGTGCTGGAAGTCCGCGCTCCCGAACTGGCGCGCTTCTATCCGTCGAGCGGCGGTTCGCTGGCGATTGAAACATCCTGGGAGCTTTTTAGACAAACGATCGTGGAGCAGGCGGAATCGCTGCGCGCGCTGGTGAGCCGGCCCGTTCAAACCAACGACCCGGGGCGCTCCGGTAGCCTGCTGGGCGGCTGCTAATCGCCCGGCGCACCGGCCTGCCTTTGCGTCTGCTCGAAATCGGCGCCAGCGCCGGTCTTAACCTGTGCTGGGATCGATTCCGCTACGAATGGTGCGGGGGCTCTTAGGGCGATCCGGACCTGGTTGATGTACACAGCCCCGAGGGCCGGTTGACGCTGCGCGCCTGCAAGTGGCCCGACCAGTTGGAACGTAGCCGTCGGCTGGAAGCAGCCATCGGGATTGCGCGGGGCGTGTCTTACTAAGTCGAACCGGCCAGCGCCGAGCATTGGTTGGAATCACGGCTGGTTGGAATCACGGCTGGCAAGGCCTGCGGCAGGCGTGGCGACCGTGGCCTTTCATACCATCGTCTAGCCTTATCTGTCGGAGTCCGAGCGGGCGCGAGTGACCGGCATCATCGAGGAGGCAGGTCTGCGCGCCACGCCGGGCGCTCCGGTGGCATGGTTGAGAATGGAGCCGCAAATCAAGCCGCCGGGGGAGCCGGGCATTAACGAGCCCGAGGTGCGGCTGCGGTCTATCCCGGTCTTGACGAGCGCGTCATCGCAACTACTACCTTCCATGAGCCCGCGGTCCGATGGAAGGTAGCTCCGTAGGCGGCAAGTCCGCCGGGAGGCCCCAAGCGGTCCGGGGCGGCACCAACCGCGACCTAATGTCCAGCACGGGCATCGAGCAAAGGAATTTTATCCCAACCGTCAGACATGGGCACCTCCAAACAAACAACGAGCCGACCGGGCGTACTTCTGAATGTCACGAAATGTGGCCCGGACCTTCGCCATCGACCGCCCGTGCGTGTGCTACCCTAAGGTATTCTACGTGCCGGCTCGTGTCAGCGAAGCCTTTGTGTTACGGACGTTCCCGCTGAAAGAGGCGGATCTCGTGGTGAGTTTCTTATCGCGGGATCAGGGAAAATTGCGCGGCGTCGCCCGGCGCGCCCGGAAGCCGAAAAGCGCCTTTGGCTCGGGTTTGGAAAGGCTGTCCCATGTACGGATGTCCTACTTCCAGACTGAATCAAGGGAATTGGTCAGTCTCGATTCCTGTGAGTTGATTCACTCCCAGTTCCGGCTGGCGTCGGATTATGCGGCCAGCGTGGCGCTGGATTTTATCGCTGAGGTGACGGATCAGTTGCTTCCGTCTAACGAACCGAGCGACCGTTATTTCCGGCTGATGGCGGCGGTACTGGAGCATCTTCGGGCCGATCCCGCGAACGTCTGGCGCGTCGTGGCGTATTTCAGCCTGTGGGCGGCGAGGCTGTCCGGGTTTCTCCCGGAGTTGAACGTGTGTCTCGGTTGTGGCGCCTGGTTACATGACGTGGCGAATGACCCGACGAATGCACCGGATGCCGCAGGGATGGACAGGGCATGGTATTCTCGCTCGCGCGCCGGCTTGGTGTGCGGTGAGTGCCGCCAGGCTCAGGGACTTCGCGATGGTGGAGAGTTGACAGGTTTTTCCAGGTTGCTGGCGGAATACATGCTGAGAAATCCGATTACTGACGTTCTCCCGGAGGGCTGGCCAGCCCGGACGGCGATCGATCTTCGCCGTTTTCTTGTACAGCAGATTGAAACGCACCTGGAGCGCAAACTCGCCACCGCGCCGCTACTCGAGGCGTGCTAAGTAACCCATGGACTCCTTTCAACAAGTTGTCTTCAAGCTCAAACAATACTGGGCCGACCGCGGTTGCATCATCCAGGAACCGCACGATGTTGAGGTCGGCGCCGGCACGATGTGTCCTGAGACTTTTCTGCGCGTGCTTGGCCCCAAACCCTATCGCGTCGCCTACGTGCAGCCCAGCCGCCGCCCGGCGGACGGCCGATACGGCGAGAATCCCAATCGCCTCTTCAAGCATTCGCAATTGCAGGTAATCCTAAAGCCAACCCCGAACGACGTCATCGAGCAGTATCTCGGCAGCCTCGAGGCCATCGGCATCGACCTCGCGAAGCACGACATCAAGTTCGAGGAAGACAATTGGGAAGCGCCGACGCTCGGAGCCTGGGGCATCGGGTGGCAGGTGATGCTCGACGGCCTCGAAATCACCCAGTTCACCTATTTCCAACAGTGCGGCGGAATCGATCTCGATCTCTGCCCTGCCGAAATCACGTACGGTCTGGAACGTCTCACGGCGTTTCTGCAGGTGAAGGACAGCGTTTACGACATTGAGTGGGCGCCGAAGTTCAGCTACGGCGACGTCCGCTTCAACGACGAACTTCAATACTCGGTCTACAACTTCGAGATGGCCGATGTTGGTACGCTGTGGCAACTCTTCGACCTCCACGAAAAGGAATGCGCACGGTTGCTTGGCTTGTATCCGAAGGCCGAGGAGAAGCGGCGCTTCCCGCTGCTGCCTGCGTACGACCACGTGCTCAAATGTTCGAACCTGTTCAACACGCTCGACGCCCGGGGCGCGATCAGCGTCACCGAACGAGTCGGCGTGATCCAGCGCGTGCGTAAGATCGCGGTCGGCGTGGCGCAGGCGTGGGTCAACCAGCAGCACGGCGCGGAGGCGGCCCAATGAGCGCGCTTCCGTTTCTGCTCGAAATCGGCGTCGAGGAAATTCCGGATTGGATGATTGGCGGCGCGCTCGAGAGCCTGCGCGCTCTGTTTCAGGAACTGCTCACCGGGCGCAATCTGGCCGAAGGCGTGACGCTCACGCTCGACGCCACGCCCCGCCGCCTGGTGCTGCGGGCGCAAGGGCTGACGGAGCGTCAGACGGATTCCGAAGAGTTGCTGCTTGGGCCCGCGAAGTCCGCCGCGCCTGCCGCCATTGAAGGATTCGCGCGCAAACTGGGCGTGAACGTGGACGATCTGGGCGTCGAAAAAGGTCCCAAGGGAGACCGCGTCAGTTACCGCAAGAAGGTTGCCGGCCGGGCTACAACCGAGATTTTGGCGGAGGCTTTGCCGGGCATCATCCTGAAGATCTACTTTCCGAAGACCATGTTTTGGATCGCGCCGGGTGGGCCCCGTTTCATCCGTCCCATCCGCTGGATTGTCGCGCTACTGGGCGACGCCGTAGTGCCATTCGAACTCGCGGGGGTGCATTCGGGCAACCAGACTTCCGGTCACCGCAAACTCGGTAAAGCTCGAGTGCCCGTGACTTTCGAGACGTATGAGCAGACGCTTCTGGAGAACTTCGTCATTCTTTCGGCCGATGAGCGGCGCAAGAAGATTCTCGCCGAAGTCGAGGCTAGCGTAAAGCCGGATCCCGCGTTACTGGAGACGCTGGTCTACATCACCGAATATCCAACCGTCATCGGCGGCAGCTTCGATCCTTCGTACCTGACGCTCCCCGCTGAAGTACTGGTAACGGTGATGAAGCACCATCAGAAGTACTTCTCAGTTGAGGACAAATCGGGCGCTCTCGCTCCGAGGTTTTTTGCGGTCATGAACTCGAACGGAGACCCCGATGGCTTGGTTCGGTCAGGCAACGAGCGGGTCTTGCGGGCGCGATTTAACGACGCCAGATTCTTCTGGGACGCGGATCAGAAAGCCACTCTTGCCGCCCGCGTGCCGTCCCTTGAAAGCGTAATGTTTCAAGCGAAACTCGGCTCGTATCTAGATAAAACAAAGCGGGTTGCCGATCTCGTCAACGAGCTTGGAGGGGATGCCGACGCCGTTCGCGCGGCGGAGCTCGCAAAGTGCGACCTCACGTCCGAACTGGTAAAGGAATTCACGGAATTGCAAGGCGTCGTGGGCGGCCTCTACGCGCGCGTTCAGGGGGAAACCGAGACCGCCGCGCGCGCCATTTACGACCAGTACAAACCTTCGAGCATGGAGGATTCCGTACCACGCGACCGCGCCGGTCAGATTCTCTCCATCGCGGACAAACTCGACACTCTGCGGGGTTGCTTTTCGATCGGGCTGATCCCGACCGGATCGCGCGATCCCTTCGCTTTGCGCCGCGCGGGGCAGGGCATCGTCAAGATTCTGGTTGAGGCGAAGCTATCGCTGCCAATCGCCGGCATTGTGAAGGAAAACGCCCAGCTTGCGGAGTTCTTCCTCGACCGCGTGCGCTACTACTTCAAGGAAATTCGGGGCTTTCAGTACGATGAGGTCAACGCCGTTCTCGCCTCCGGATGGGATGATCTGGTGAGCGTTGAAAGCCGTCTCGCCGCTGTGCAGGCCGTGCGGCCGACGCCGAACTTCGAGCCGCTCGCGGCGAGCTTCAAGCGGATTCAAAACATCCTCAAGCAGGCGGATTTTAAGGGCGGTGTCTCGATTGACCCCGCGCTGCTCGAACCTGGCGCCGAGGCTGAGCTTCACGCCGAGTTTGAGAACGTTCGAGCCACCGTCTCGAAAAAAGCGCATGGCCCGGCGCTCGAAGCCATCGCATCCCTGCGGCCTGCGGTTGACCGCTTTTTCGACAAAGTGCTGGTCAACGCGGCCGATCCTCACGTGAGGCGAAACCGCCTCGCGCTGCTTTATCAACTGCGGTCGGAGTTTTCGACAATCGCGGATTTTTCAGAAATTGTAACCACTTCATAGGAGAGAGAACGAATGAAGAAGTACGTGTACTCCTTCGGCGGCGGCACTGCCGACGGCGACGGCAAGATGAAAGATATCCTCGGCGGCAAGGGCGCGGGACTGGCGGAAATGTGCCGGGCCAACCTGCCTGTCCCTCCGGGTTTTACGATTTCCACCGAAGTTTGCAACCTGTACTTCGAGGCGGGCAACAGGGTTCCCGATGAGATCGAAAAGCAGATGAATACCGCTCTGGCCAAGCTTGAGAAGCAGGCGGGCAAGAAGCTCGGCGACGCCAAGGACCCGCTGCTTCTGAGCGTCCGCTCCGGCGCGAAGTTCTCCATGCCGGGCATGATGAACACCATCCTCAACCTGGGCTTGAACGACATAACCGTCGAAGCGCTAAGCGCGAAGAGCAATAACCCGCGCTTCGCCTACGATTGCTACCGCCGCTTCATCCAGATGTTCGGCGAAGTCGCGCAGAACATCGACATGGAACACTTCGACCACATCTTCGATTCGCGCAAAGCCAAGGTGAAGGCGAAGCTCGATACGGATTTGAATGCGGAAGATCTCAAGGCCATCATCGCCGACTACAAGAAGCTCGTAAAGAAAGATACGGGCAAGGAATTTCCACAGGATGCGCTGACGCAACTTTGCATGTCGCGCGACGCCGTGTTCCGCTCCTGGAACAATCCGAAGGCCATCTACTATCGGAAGATGGAACGCATTCCGGATAACATCGGGACGGCGGCCAACATCCAGGCCATGGTGTTCGGAAATAGTGGTGAGAACTCAGGCACGGGCGTCGGCTTCACGCGCGATCCCGCGACGGGCGAGAAGGTCTTCTACGGCGAGTACCTGATCAACGCGCAGGGCGAAGACGTAGTGGCGGGCATTCGCACGCCCGAGCCGATTTCGCAGCTTGAGACCGACATGCCCGCCGTGTACGCGAAGCTCCGCGAGATTACGTCGAACCTGGAGAAGCATTACCGCGACATGCAGGATTTCGAGTTCACCGTGGAAGAGGGCGAGCTTTACATGCTCCAGACTCGAAACGGGAAGCGCACGGGACCGGCGGCGGTGCGGCTCGCCGTCGAGTTCGCGAACGAAGGGCTGATTTCGAAGAAGGAAGCCGTGCTGCGCGTCGATCCGCAGCAACTCGATCAATTGCTGCATCCGGTGTTCGACCGCAAGTCGCTCGCGACCCTGAAGAAGATTGCGACGGGCATCTCCGCATCGCCCGGAGCCGCCGTGGGGCGCGCCGTGTTTAGCGCCGACCACGCGGTTACCGCAGTGTCGAAGGGCAACGGTCCGGTGATCCTGATCCGCAAGGAGACGACGCCGGACGACATCCACGGCATGGACGTCGCACGTGGCATTTTGACGGCGGTTGGCGGGAAGTCGAGCCACGCGGCCGTTGTGGCGCGGGGCATGGGACGGCCGTGTATCGTAGGCGCGAGCCAGCTTTCAGTAGACGAACGGAAAAACCAGTGCATCGTTAGCGACGGCGATACCAAGCTCGCGATCAACGAGGGCGACTGGATTTCATTCGACGGCGGGACCGGCGAAGTCTGGCTGGGCAGCGCCAAGACCAACGAGCCCGATCCGAAGTCTCCCGTGTTCGCGACGTTCATGAGTTGGGCGGACGAGTTCCGCGGCGGCTTCGGCGTGCGCGCGAACGCGGACATCCCACGCGACGCGAAGGCGGCGCGCATGTTCGGCGCAGAAGGCATTGGCCTCTGCCGCACGGAGCACATGTTCTTCGCCGAGGACAGAATTCCTCACATGCAGGCGATGATCCTGGCGCGTGACGAAAAGACGCGGCGCAAGGCGTTGCTCAAGCTGCTCCCGATGCAGCGCTCCGACTTCGCCGGCCTGTTCAAGGCGATGGACGGATACCCGGTGGTGATTCGCACGCTCGATCCGCCGCTGCACGAGTTCCTGCCGAAGCGCGAGAACCTGATGGTGGACCTGGCGAAGCTGCCACACGCGGATATCAAGACGAAGAAGGAGATGTCCGAGCGTTACCGCATTCCGGTTCCGGCGCTCAAGAAGGAACTACCGGAGCTGTTGCACCGTGTGGAAGAACTGCACGAGTTCAACCCGATGCTCGGCCACCGCGGCTGCCGTCTGGGCGTGACGTATCCCGAGATCACGGAAATGCAGGCGCGCGCGATTTTCGAAGCGGCGGTGCAAGTGGCGAAGAAGGGCGTGAAGGTGATTCCGGAAGTAATGATTCCGCTGATTGGTGGCGTCAAGGAACTCAAGCACCAGAAGGATATCGTGGTGCGGGTGGCGGAAGAGGTTCTCGCGAAGGCGGGTTTGAAGGACCTGAAGTATTACGTCGGCACGATGATCGAGATTCCGCGCGCGGCGCTGACGGCGGAGTTAGTGGCGACCGAGGCGGAGTTCTTCAGTTTCGGAACGAACGATTTGACGCAGACCACGATGGGTCTGAGCCGCGACGACTACACGAAGTTCCAGAAGGACTACGAGAACGCGAAGATTTTCGCGGACGATCCGTTCGCCGTGATCGATCAGGAGGGCGTGGGACGTCTGATCCAGCACGCGGTCAAACTGGGCCGGAGCACGCGGCCGGATCTCGAAGTAGGGATCTGCGGCGAGCACGGCGGCGAGCCGAACTCGGTGCAGTTCTGTTACCGATCGGGAATGAATTACGTTTCGTGTTCGCCGTACCGGGTGCCGATTGCGAGATTGGCCGCAGCGCAGGCGGCGATTTCGGGGGATAAGTCGGAATCGCAGAGAACGGCGTAGGGATATTAGAACGCGGGGTGGGTCGAGGTGGCCCGCCCGATCGGGCCACGCTTCCCTATTTCAATCGCACGGCGGCAATCTTCGCTGTTACTCGGGGTGTAAATGAGAGGATATGTTTTCGGTGCTGGCGCTTCGGTGGACGCGCAGTATCCACTCGCGTCGAATCTGTTGACCGGCCTCTCTGTGTGGCTGGCCGCGCAAGACATTAAGAAGGTACGCAAGATCAAAGATTTCCAGAGCCGTATCGCTCAGATTCGATCCTTCATTGGCTCGCTCAATAACTTCGAAGCCATCCTTCGACGGCTAGGAACACAAGGTCTGGATCGAGTCGACATCGGGTCCAACGGCATGTACGAGCAGTGCGATTTGGACCTTTTCGAAGACGCAACGCGAGGTAATCCAGGCGGAAAGAACGGCTTTTATCCGCAGTATCTTCGATTAGATTTGGTGAGTGCTCTTCGTCTCTACTTCCTTGATCTGGAGTCGGGCCGGGACCGGAGCAAAGGCTATGGTTATGAGAGTCTCGCTCATCAACGGGTTACGCCCGATGACACTCTCATTAGTTTCAACTACGATGTCGCGCTAGACAGGGCACTAAGGAAGGCGGAAAAATGGGACGTTGGTTCGGGTTATGGGTTCCCTCTCTTCCCAGACAGGTCCAAGTCGCTTATCACCTTGTTCAAACTGCACGGTAGCGTGAACTGGTTTAGGCCGGCTGGACCCGGACAGGACGACCAGTTGCCTCCTCTGATGTTTGAGCGCGATCTAAAGCTGCTCGGATACCCCGATCTGCGGGACACTCGTGTCGGGCCTGAGGGTTTCGCAAGCAATGAAGAGTCTCCGCTGATTCTTCCGGATACGGACAAGAAGTTCTACTGGGAAGGCCTATGGGAGCCGTTATGGAATTCCGCGGCGGAGAGGCTTCGCCATGTTCGAGAATTATTCATCTTCGGATACAGCCTGCCGCGCTCCGACGCTCGCGCGCGCAGGCTCCTGTGCGATAACGTCAGTCGTGATGCGGCAGTCCACATCTTCTGCAAGAGAGACAGCGAGGGCATAGCCAGTCAATTCCGCGCGTGTGACTTCACGGACGTCCGCCCGAATTCGGAGGTCGGAGTCGAGCAGTGGGCCGCCATGGACAGTTCTTCACGTTAGGCCTCTCCCGCTTAGGCGGAAACCACGGCCGCACGTTCACGGCCCACCGTACAATTAGAAGTGGCGGCTCACATTTGACGTAAGCTGGGTAGGGACTCTGATCCGAATGTCTGCCAGCGAACCCGCCTCGTCTAAGACGCTGAAACGGAGACGGAATCGGTCGCGGAAGGCGCGTCTCTCTGTTAAATCGATGGCATCGCGGCGGTCGTTCCGCGAGCGGCGCTGGCCATGGAGTCGGTCGCAACGTCGGCGGAGTTTTTCCGAATCGCTGTGATAGCACGGTATGATAGAACATCATACTG
>SHUI01000089.1 GCA_009697455.1 Bryobacterales bacterium | reverse complement strand
GGCCTCTTCGATGTAGAACGGTCCCATCAGAGGGTTACCGCTTTCCGGATACACATAAGGATGCTTCAGATGGCGGACACCCTTGCTGTCCTGTCCCCCTGAATCCCAGGTGCGGGTAATCACGGTGTCCCCGGTGTGGATCTTCAGCACCGGGGTCTTGTAGGCCGAAAAAACCCGTGAATGATGATCCGGGTAGATCGTGTGCGTCTCGGCCGCGGATAAGGCGAGTCCGACAAGGAGCAGCGTCGCGAGTCTCATGGTGGCTATTTCTTCGGCTGGTCTGGTTTCTGGTCTTTGCTCTCGTCAAGCACTTCACCGAACTTGATGGTGGACTTGCCTTCGAACTTCTTGTAGTCCTCGTACTTGACCGTCATACGGATGCGCTGCGGCCCGTTCTGGAAATGCAGGGTATCGTCGGCGCGTGTGTAAGTGGGAAACCAGTATTTCTTGTCGATCTGTTCCCGGTACGTCTCGAAACGCGGGAACTGATTGTCGGAGCCTTTCTTGAGAACGCCGACGCCTTTCCCGTACGTTTTGACAATCTGCAGGTCGCGGTCGTCCACCCAGATCTGTCCTTCGAAATAACGACGGCCGGGTTCCATTTTCTTTGGTTTCACGGCGAAAAGATAGCACGGGATTTCGTCGGCCTTCTGCCTGCCCATGTACCGGACGTCATATAGCGGAATCTCCGAGGTCGTAAGGACAAAGGGCTGAACGTTCCGCAGATCCTGTTCGTCTTCGGGCGTCAGCAGCAAATTCTTCAGCGTCGAAACGGGGGCACGAACCACTTTTTCGGTCCGTTTGGCATCCCCGGAGAATATGATGTCGGACACCATTTCATGCTTGCCACGCGTGCCGCCCGCTTCGTCGAGTTCGAGAATGCGAACCGTCTGGCGGTATGTATAGTTTTCACGAGCCTTCGCGAAATCCGCTTCCTTCGCCGCGAACTTGGCGATGATCTCTTCCGGAGGTACGTCCTTCGACTCGACCTTCGTGTCGGCCGCTTGCGCGCTGCCCGGAATTCCGAAAGCTATCGCCGCCGCCAGTGCTACGTAATAAATCCTGCGCATACCACCTCCCGCTCACTTTCCCAGAATCCCCTTGGCGATCGTCACAAGTTGGATATTGCTTGTTCCCTCGTAGATCCGCCCAATCTTGGCGTCGCGAAAAAGCTTTTCAACGGGATAATCCCGCGTTACGCCGACGCCGCCATGAATTTCGATCGCCTTCGAAGCCACTTTCTCCGCGATCTCGGAACTATAATACTTCGCCATCGCGGCCTCAGTCACAAACGGCATTCCTGCATCCCGGAGCCGAGCGCCGTTATAAACCAGCAGCCGGGCCGCCTCGATCTCGGTCGCCATCACGGCGAGTTGAAACTGGACGCCCTGGAAATTCGATATGGGCTGGCCGAATTGTTTGCGCTCCTTCGCATAAGCGACAGCGTGGCCGAGCGCCCCCTTCGCCAGTCCGACCATCTGCGCCCCGATCGCGATACGCCCCTCGTTCAATGTTTCAATGGCGATCTTGTAGCCTTTGCCCACTTCGCCAAGCACGTTAGACTTCGGCACGCGGCAGTTATCGAGGATAAGTTCACAAGTGGAGGAAGCGCGCATGCCAAGCTTGTCCTCTTTCTTGCCCACCTGGAAACCGGGAAAGTCTCGCTCAACAATAAACGCCGTAATGCCCCGGTATCCCGCTTCCGGATTCACATTCGCAAAGAGAATAAACACGCCCGCTTCAGCGGCGTTGCTGATCCACAGTTTGCGGCCGGTAATCAGAAAGCTGTCGTCCTGCTCCACGGCGCGCGAGGCAAGGGCGAAAGCGTCAGAGCCGGAGCCGGCTTCGGAGAGTGCGTAGGATCCGACCGTGCTCGCGGCCATCTTCGGCAGGAAGCGGCGCTTTTGCTCCGGGTTCGCCCACCGCAGAATGGCGTTGTTGACGATCGTATTTTGAACGTCGACAATGACGCCCGCCGAGGGGTCGACTGCCGAAAGCTCCTCGACGGCCAGCACGCACTGAAAAAAGCTCCCGCCCTGTCCGCCGAACTCTTCGGGGATCTCGATGCCCATCAATCCCAAGTCGAAGAACTGGCGGATGATGTCTTTGCGGAACACACCGGCTTCATCCATCTCGCGGACATGCGGCGCAATCTGTTCGCGCGCGAATTTGCGTACGGTGTTCTGGAAGAGCTGCTCTTCTTCGGAGAGCGCCGTCAGCGGTCTGGCGGCAGCCTCTGTGATGGGAGAAGCGGTCATGGTCTAAGCGTACACCAGATCGGGGATTTCGGCGGTTCAGAATCTGAGCCTGCGTCTGGTTGAGGGAGCGAAACAGAAGGATGCGAAACGGTTGAGCATGACGTGCCGGATTGAGGTCCCCCGCCGCATCCTCGAGTGGAGATCCGCATAGAAGAAGGTATGGGAACATTACAAAACGCTCGACGGACGTTAGAGAAGGCTGCGAAAATCATTGGACGGCTCGGCGCTGTATGCCTCGGACGAGACCGCTTGACTTGCAAGGAAAACCTGTCCACCTGGGTGCCAGTTTCGCTCACAGCTCCTGTCAAATCTCCGCGGAAATTATAGCCCGGTCACTCCGCGGGCGCTCCAACGCCGGGGCTACTGTGCGGCGCGGGGCCGCGCGGGGCGGCGCTGCGACGAAATTCGCCGAATGTCGTGCGACGAGCACCCAATTGCCGCCGATCTTCACCCATGCGTGCATGGCCTCGGAACGTGACTGATCGGGCTGGTTCGTATGGCGGTAGTGGGCATTATGAAGCGTCACAACGGTATTTCCGAACTGGCGCATCGTCGTGTCCTTGAAATCAGTCTCGGTAAAGCCGCCCATAAGCTCCTTCATGAAATCCTTTTTTGTGCTTACGTGTGCCGTGACATGAACGTACTGAAGCGACTCGCCGATCAACTTGTCCATGACTGCCGCGTCAGTCGTAACCATTGCTTTCTTAAAGGCTGCTTCATTACTGGTAATGATTCTGGCCACGCCGGATTTTGGCGTGGCGCCCACCTTATCCGTATGATTCGAGGAGCCCTCCATCGTGAGTTGTTTCCCGACCGGAACGCCACGGTGCGACTCATGCCGATGAACCAGGTCCCAGCGGTCACCTTGCTTTGCCCAGATATGGGTGACGGTGGTCGGCGGGTATGGGCCTTCCCCGTTGAGCCGAAGGTAGCCGGTGCCGACCGTGAAAACAGTGCTGCAAAACTGCCGGGTATTCTCCTTGGGAGTCAATACCGCTTCCTGATACCCCTTGCTCAAATAGTCGCGGAAAAACTCCTGTCGTGTGGTCACCTGTCCATTCTCATGGACATAGGACATTGCCTCGGCAAGCAGAGTATTCAGCGTTGCCTTGTCTCCGGTCAGCACCGCCTTCAAGAAGGCCTTTTCATTGGCTTCGATCGCCGCCCGGACTTCCGGGAGCGGGTTGACGCCGTCGAGGGCAGGGCAGTCGAAACTGAATTCGCTCCCTTTAACCGCCGCTGCTTCGCTGCTCCCAACACATGCAACCAGTCCGAGCGTGAGGACGCCCCGCAGGAACAACTTTGATAAACGTGATCTTCGCCAGGGGCGGTTTACGTTACTCATTGTTGATTTCCTTTGCCGGCGAATCGCTACATCACTTCGCGCGGATCCTTCCACGTCCGTCCCTGTGACGCAGCCACGCCGCGGTGGGTCACGAAACCGTCACAGGTATTCAAACCCTCTCGAATCGCCGGATGCTCGTGGCACGCCTTTGCCAAGCCCTTGCCCGCCAGTTCCAGAAGGTAGGGAAACGTGGCGTTCGTGAGACCGAACGTTGAAGTGCGCGGCACGGCGGCGGGCATGTTCGATACGCAGTAGTGAATCACGCCATCGACGGAATAGACCGGGTCCGTATGGGTGGTGGCACGCGAAGTCTCGAAACAGCCGCCTTGGTCGATTGCAACATCGACAACAACCGCGCCGCGCTTCATCGAGGAGATCATCTCGCGCTTTACAAGCTTCGGGGCCGAGGCGCCAGGAATCAGCACGCCTCCGATGACGAGGTCGGCGGATTTCAGTATTTCCGCGATTGTCCAGGCGTCCGATGCGAGCGTCACAACTTGCCCATTGAAGATATCGTCGAGTTCGCGCAGGCGGGGCAGGGAACGATCGACGATCGTGACATGCGCGCCCATGCCTACTGCAACTTTGGCCGCATTCGAACCCACCACACCGCCGCCTAGAATGACCACGTTCGCCGGGGCGACTCCGGGGACGCCGGCCAGCAGGACCCCGCGCCCACCGTTCGGCGCTTCCAAATACTGCGCGCCCACCTGCACGGACATGCGCCCGGCCACTTCGCTCATGGGCGTGAGCAGCGGCAGTCCGCCGTCGCGCTCGCGGATGGTCTCATAGGCGACGCCGCTCACGCGGGCCCGGAGAAGCTCTTCCGTTAGACCGGGAAGCGGCGCAAGGTGCAGATACGTAAAAATGATGAGGCCGGGTCGAAACCGGGGGTACTCAACGGCTTGGGGTTCCTTGACCTTCGCGATGAGATCCGCGCGTTGCCAGATCTCGACCGCATCCTCCACCAGTGTGGCTCCCGCGGCGATGTATTCGCCATCGGGGATGGAGCTCCCCTCCCCCGCATGCCGCTCGACCAGGACTTGGTGGCCCGCCTCGACCAGCGCCGCCGCGCCGCCAGGAACCAGGGCGACGCGGGTTTCGTGATCTTTAATCTCTTTCGGAACGCCAACGATCATAAGAGCACCGGGAGTTTCACTGCGTTTGCGGCTTAGGGGGTGGGGCAACCAGCGCCTGAGGCTCGCGCTTTGGGCCCAGCCCCAGGGCGATGAGAGACAAAGAATCGATCCTCCCGTCCCCCTTTAAGTTCTGCGCCGTCTGAAAGCGCTTTAGCGCTTCTATCGAACTCGCATCCCAGACGCCAGTCGGCGGACCTTCCAGATAGCCGGTACGCGAGAGCGCCGCCTGAATCTCCCGATATCGTTCTGGTGTGGGCGACATCTGACCCGCCCGCCAACTAGCCTTTTTCTTGCCGGCCGCGGACTTCTTGGAGCCTGACGACTTCTTCTTGGACGCCTGCGCCTTCTTCCCCGTGGAAGCGTACTTTTTGGACCCGGTTTTCTGGGAGGCCTTCTTTTTCGCTGTATCCGGCGGGGCGCCCGCCGCGATCCACAAGGATGCGGCGAGCGCGGCCACGCCCACGGTTCTCACTACCTGCCGTTCGGCAGCGTTCCCGCGAGGAACACCGGCTGCCAGACGGCTCTGTCGCCACGTCCCGAACGCGGCGGTCCGGAGCGCATCACTTCGAACGCTACGGGGTCGCCCGGCTTCAACGTGCCCTGCAGACGCTTCACATCGTCAACAGAATTGACAGGGTGAGTATTGATCGACACGATCACGTCGTTAGCCGCGACGCCGATATCCTCGGCAAAAGAATCCGGCTCGACTTTGACCACAAGAACACCGCCCTTCTCTTTGAAGTTCAAGCGGTCCTTTCGCGCATCTGTCATGTTCTCGATGGTCAAACCGAACCTAGCCTGGGTCCCTTCACTCTGTTCCGGCTCCTCGCCGCGCGAGGCCCGGTAACGCTCCGGGAATACTTCCATGCGGTCGGCCACCGTAACCTTCAGATCCTGCTTCTGCTTGTCGCGCAGAATGCTGATGGTGAGTCGCTGCCCCACCGGAGTATCCGCCACCCGATTAATCAAGTCCTGACCGTCCTTGATCGGCTTTCCATTGATTGCCGTGATGACGTCCTTCGGCTTGAGGCCCGCCTTCTCCGACGGCCCATTCGGCTCAACGCTTCCTACGAAGACACCGTTCGTCGCCCCGTAGACTTTCAGCAGCTCCGGCCGCGCTTCCTGAAAACTGATGCCAACCGAACCGCGCGTGACCTTGCCCTGCTTGATGATCTGGTTGTAAACTTTCGCTGCCGTGTTGATGGGGAGCGCGAAGCCGATGCCCTGGTAGCCGCCGCTCTGCGTCGCGATCGCCGTATTGATGCCGATCACTTCTCCCTGGATATTGAGCAGCGGTCCGCCGCTGTTGCCGGGGTTAATGGCCGCGTCCGTCTGAATGAAATGCTGGAACGATTGTCCGGGCGTGATATCGCGTTCTTTGGCGCTGATAATGCCCGCCGTGACGGTCGCCTGCAAACCGAATGGCGAACCGATGGCGACGGCCCAATCGCCCACATTGACAGCGTCGGAATTGCCGACCTTCGCCGATGAGAGGGGCTTAGTCGCCTCGATCTTGATCACCGCCAAGTCTGTTTCCTGGTCGGTACCGATCAGTTTCGCGTCGTATTCGGTCGTGTCACCCGAAATCTTGACACGGATGCGGTCGGCCTTCTCCACAACGTGATTATTGGTCAGAATATAACCGTTCTTGTCCACAATCACGCCCGAGCCGACGCTCGAACCGCGTCGCTGGCCGGGATCGGGCATGCCCGGGGCCCGTGGATTGCCGCCGAAAAAACGGTTGAACAGATCGTTCATGCCCTCCTCGCCACCCTCTTCATCGTCAGGGTCGACCGTCCGGCGCTTCCGATTGCTGTTTTTCGACGCCTTCGCCGAATACACGCTGGAAATATTTACGACGGACGGTTCCAGTTGTTTCGCGAGCTTCGTGAACTCAGTTGCCATCTGAACCGGGCTTGGGATCACCAGAGGTGTCGCTCCCGGTGCGGCCTGGCCCTTTTCCGCTTTCACGCCGGTATTGATCAGCGTGCCGATGAGAATGCCAACGGTCAGCGTGAACAAAACGAAAATCATGGAGACTAATTTGTGTTTCCTCATCAAATCTAGAACGTTCATATTCGGTTGAACCTCTGCGCTTTGGATATTATATCGCCAGTGGGACGGGCTCGGGGCCCTCGCCAGGCGATTTTCGTGCATCTGCGTTTCTCGTTGACACTATCATTGACGTAAGTAAGGCGGCAACGGGTTCCGTGGGGCTCTAACCAATTGACGAACGAACTGAGTAAAGGTTCCGTCCCTGCCCGCCACCAGGTAGCGGTCCGCCTGCCGCGCTCCATCGCGCGTGGGGCCCCCTTTGTCGGGCGCGGATGCGGAGCCGCCGTGGGAGCTGTGTCCATCTGGCTGTGTCGTGGAGGCATCCGGTGCATCCGGTGGGTCACATTTGACGCCGGAACGCTCTGGGAGTAGTCTAAAGGTATCGGAGTTTTGCCGTTTCATGACTCGCTATTTGCCGGCTCGCCACTATTACACTTTCGGTGTGTTAGCGATGTCGCTCGCCATCTTCTCGGGCTGGGTCGGTTTTCGCTGGACTCCCGCGTTCATTCCTTGCGTGCTTTTTGCGCTCAGTTCCACTCTCATGATCCTGCTCGCGTTCCGGCCCGCGATTGAAATTCAAGAGTCCGGCATCGTCATCTCCGGAAAATCGCTACCGTGGATGGACATCCACAGGCTTGACCGGACCGGATGGATCTCACCGCTTGTCGTCCGCGTCACGCTCTTTGACGATTCCCGGTTTCTCCTTGTTTATCCAGGAGATCTTGAATCCTGCAAGAGTCTGCTGCGGCAGTTGCGGCGCTACTCGCGCGACGCTCTCATCGACGGTATTCCCTACCGGCAGTACTGGGGAGAAATGCTAGCTCCAAACGACCGCCGCCAACCCGTGCCGCGGTATCGCGTGCTGCGGCCTGAAGACGAAGCCGACGTTGAGCGGCTTTACCAGCGGCTCAAGACCGTTGGTAATCTCGACCAGAAATCCACGGACGAAAACTAGTCCGTGACGGCGCTCCGCTCGCTCATCCCCTATCTTCTTCGTTACCGGTCGAAACTCATGATCGGGTTGGTGTGTCTGGTTTTGAAGGACATCGCCGGCGTAGCTATGCCGCTCGTCATCCGTGCGGGGGTCGATACGTTGAGTTCCGGCGGCGGAATGCCGGGTGTCCTCCGGATGTGCGCTCTTCTGCTCGCGATCTCGGTGCTCAAGGGCGCGTTTCAGTACGGCATGCGGGTCATTATTATCGGAGCGTCGCGCGACATCGAATTCGACTTGCGCAACGATCTGTTCCGCCGTCTGGTCGAGCTCTCGCCTGATTTTCATGCCCGCAGCCGCACCGGCGACATCATGGCGCGCGCCACTAACGATCTCAACGCCGTCCGAATGATGGCGGGGCCGGGCCTGATGTATTGGACTGAAACCAGCCTCACCTTCGTGCTCGCCGTGGCCGTGATGGCCTCGCAGGACTGGCGCCTCGCACTGCTCGCCATCCTGCCGGCGCCTGCCGTCAGTCTTGCGGTGATCTTCTTCGGCAGGCGCATCCACGCGCGCTTTGAGCGCATTCAGGAAATGTTCGCGGGGATCAGCAGCCGCGTGCAGGAGAATCTTTCCGGCGTGCGCATCGTCCGGGCGTTTGCGCAGGAGCGCGCGGAAATCGAGACGTTTGAAACGCTGAACCGCGCATACATCGCGCAGAACCTCCGCCTGGTCCGCATCTCGGGCGTCTTCGAGCCGCTGCTCGAATGCATGATCGGCTTGACCTTTCTGATCGTTCTCTGGGCCGGAGGTCGCGCGGTGGTTGAGGCACGCATCTCGCTCGGTAGCTTCGTCATGTTCAACACCTACATGGGTATGCTCGTTTGGCCCATGATCGCGCTCGGGTGGGTGGTGAATCTGATGCAGCGCGGCACCGCGTCACTCGCGCGGATTAATCAGATTTTCGCGGAGCGGCCATCCATCGCGGCGCCGCTCGCCCCTGTCAAGCTCGGCCGCGTGCGCGGAGACCTGCGCTTCGAAGGCGTGACGGTTCGTCACGATTCCTTGCTGGCTCTCGATTCGGTGAATCTGAAAATTCAAGGCGGAGAGACGGTCGCGATTGTAGGCCGCACGGGATCGGGAAAAAGTACGTTGGTGAATCTGGTGCCCCGGCTGATGGACCCGGCCGCTGGAAACGTCACCCTTGATGGCACCGATCTCCGCGAGCTTTCCCCGGACGAGTTGCGGCGGAACATCGGCTTCGTTCCTCAGGAAACATTCCTGTTCAGTTCAACGGTCGGTGAAAACATCGCGTTCGGCGTGGAACACGCTGACGAAGATCGTATCCGGTGGGCGGCGGAGATCGCGGGTCTCGCACCGGATATCGCGAACTTTCCCGACGGCTACCGGACCATGGTGGGCGAGCGCGGCATTACTCTGTCGGGCGGTCAGAAGCAGCGCGTGGCAATTGCCCGCGCGATCCTTCGCGATCCGGCAATCCTTATCCTGGACGACGCGCTATCGAGCGTTGATACACTCACCGAAGAGAAAATTCTGACGGGCCTTACGGAGGTGATGCGCGGACGAACGGTCATTCTGATCTCTCACCGCGTGTCCACGGTTCGCGTGGCGGATCGAATTGTCGTGCTCGACGCCGGGCGCATTGTCGAGCACGGCACGCACGGGGAACTAGCGGCCGCCGGCGGCTACTATGAGGATCTCCACCGGAAGCAACTGCTTGAGGAAGAACTTGAGGCGTCCTGACGGTGGCGACTGAAATTAGAGCCACTGGATAAATCCCTCTACGCTGTCGCCAGCTTGGTCAACGATGGAGGTAAGGGTGTTCCGCTTGAGGTCGGCGTTGCGCACGGGGATGGTGACGCGCAGTTCGGGTATACCGGGGTGTTTGAGAAGCTAGAGAGCCTGGAGGACTTTTAGCAGGCGTCAGGGCCGGCAGGTGTCGGCGCATGCGGGTTCGGACAGGGCGATCTTGATTTCCACTTTCGCCGGTCGCAAGGCGAGTCTTTTGTCCGCGGGAAAGGGCCATCCATCCTTTTGAAGGCTTGGGCACGTTACAACATGGCCGCCCTCTTCAGCAGGTTCGAAAAGTACAGTGAAGCGGTATTCGGACATTGTGTACTCACCTTAATTGAGGAACGGAGGAACGGGATTCTGCTCGTCTGCAAAACGTGCCGCCACGGACGGCATATAATAGCGCCTTCGGTCCCTTACCGCTTCGGAGGCAAACATGGGCTATCCCCACTTTCATTCCCGGCACCCTTCACGACGTGAAATTTTGAATGCGATCCCGCTCCTCGGCGCGGGTAGCCTGCTGCTTCCTCTCTCCGGCCAGCGCCCAAACACGCGGACACCCGGCGTGATTCGGGGCGCGTTGATCGATGGCGCAACCGGCCAGCCCGCGGCGGCGAAAATCCGTGTGGTCAACACGGCGTCGGGCGAAGCCTACGTCCCGGCCGGAGCGATCAAGACTATGCCGCAACGCACCGCTCCCGGCGTCAAGCACTATTTCTACGCTCGCGGAAAGTACGAAGTCGCCGTGCCGCCCGGGCGTTACCAGCTCGAAGTCGTGCGGGGGATTTCACACGAAGCCGCCATCGAATTCACGGAAGTAGGCGCGGGCATCGCGCACGTCCACGATATCCGCATCCCGGTCCTGCGCGATCTCCATGGCGCGGGCTGGTATTCGGGCAACACGCACACGCACTATCACCTCGAGATCGACGAAGACCCCGACGACCGCCTCCGCATGGTTCCGCCCGCCGAAGCGCTCGACGTCAGCGTCATCAGCTACCTGATTCGCAACGATTCTCCGTACATCACCAACCGCTACACCATCGGGCGCCTGCCTCAGTTCTCCCGCGACGGCACCATCATAGACATGGGCGAGGAAGCCCGCAACAATCGCGGCTTCGGCGATTTCGGCTACGGGCACGTGCTCTTCCTCAACATTCCCCGCGCCGTCGAACCTGTCTCGACCGGCCTTCTCTCTCGCGACGGCAAGGCTCCCGATTTCCCGACCCTCTCCATGCTCGCGGCTGAAGCGCAGAGTATCGGCGGCACAACCATCTGGTGCCACAATGGCGGCGGAATGGAAACGCCCGTCGCCGTCGCGCTCGGCAATGTTAACGCTTACAACCTCGCGGATGGGCTTGATGCCGACTACCGCCGTTACTATCGCTTTCTCAACTGCGGCATCCGCATGCCCGCGAGTTCCGGTACCGATTGGTGGATCTACGATCACAACCGCGTTTTCGTCCAGGTGGAAGGGGCTTTCACATACGACACGTGGATTGCCGGCCTGCGCGCCGGCCGAACGTTCGTGTCGAATGGCCCGCTGGTCGAATTCACGGTCAATGGCAAGGGGCCCGGAGCGTCGCTCGATTTACAGGAAGCCGGCTCCCCGCTCAAAGTGAGCGCGCGCGCGATTTCGCGCCTTCCCTTCGAGCGGCTGGAGATCGTTCGCGACGGCGAAGTGGTGGCCGACCAAACCGCCATTGGCCAGCGCGAGGCGAACATCGAACGCGAGATCCGCGTGGAGCAAGGCGGCTGGATCGCGGCGCGTGTTTCAGGCAGTACGAAAACGCATGCGCTCACCACCGTGTTTGCGCACACGAGCCCCGTCTATTATCGCGTGGCGGGAACACCTTTCCGGCGCTCGGAAGCGGCCGGCGCGTTTGTGGACGAGATCGAAGAGTCCGTGCGCTTCATCCGCAAGAGTTACAAGTTTGCAAGCCAGGCCGACATGGCGGTCGCGCTGGGGCGCTTCGAACAGGGCAGAAGTTTCTACGCGAAATTGATAGGATAAAACCCCACTATGAAATGGAATCGAAGGACCGCATTCAAAGGACTGGCCGCGTGGCTCGGTGGATCGTCGCTACTGGGTGCACAGCAGGCGGCGACGAGATCCGCGAAGGTATTCCTGCCGCCCGCCCCGGGCGACGACCCGCTGCTCGATCCGGCCAACGTGATGGATTTCGCCCCGCTTGCTAAAGCCAAGCTCGATCCCCTTGCCTGGGATTACCTTGAAGGCGGTTCGGAAGACGAAATATCGCTGCGCGATAACCGCGACGGCTTCAATCGCATCATCATCCGGCCACGCGCTCTCACGGGAATTCAGAACATCGACCTCTCGCTCGATCTGTTCGGGCAAAAGCTCGCGTATCCGATTCTGCTCGATCCCGCAGGCGGCAAGAATTGCATGTATCCCGACGGCGAAGTGGCTGTTGCCCGGGCCGCTGCGAATGCCAAGGCCCTCCACATCACCAACGGCGGCATTCAGAAAGTCACCGAAGGAGGCAAGGGTCCGGTCTGGTTTCAGCTCACGACCGGAGGCGACTTACGCAACACGGCCGCGATGAAAACGTTCGTCAAGCGGCTTGAGGATCAGGGGTGCGCGGGTATCTGCTTCACGACCGACATCATGTACGTTTCCCATCGCGAGCGAAACATCCACAACAAGTTTGACCGGTCCTGGGGCGAGATTGGCATACCTCGCGACCCGCAGGGCCGGCTTCCGAAAGCGCGGAACCCGGAGCGCAGCGGCGTGTATCCCGAGCGCGCATTTCCCACGCCCACCTGGAATTCGGTGAAGGAGTTGCGATCCCTTACGAAGCTTCCCATTCTTTTGAAGGGTATCCTCACGGCGGAAGATGGTGCGCGCAGCGTGGAATGCGGCGCGAGCGGCGTGATCGTGTCGAACCACGGTGCGCGGCAACTTGACCATGTCGGCGGCACGATCGAGGCGCTTCCCGAGGTGGTGCAGGGCGTGAATGGGAAGATCCCCGTGCTCATCGATGGAGGCATCCGCCGCGGCACCGATATCATCAAAGCGCTCGCCCTCGGCGCGAAGGCCGTGTGTATCGCGCGGCCCTACCTCTATGGGTTGGCCGCGTTCGGGCAACCCGGCGTGGAGCGGGTCCTCGAGTTGTTGCGCACCGAACTGGCGCTGGATATGGGCTTGGCGGGAGTTGGAAACCTCGCCTCCATCGACCGTAGTCTTGTGCGTATTCGAGGAGAACAGCGATGACGGCTCGACCGAACGCGTGAGGTCCAAGGAATTGGCGTGCAAGAGTGCCCGGCTGATCTTGGAAGGCACACGGCGGCCGCAATGCTCGTTATCTGGCCGCGTCCAAGAGCCACGGCGGAATGGGGCTCGGCTTCCGGATTTCGGCATGCGAGCGATATGGCCTGCTCACGATCCGAAACGCGCTTGGCGTAAACACGGACCCAGATCGTGAAATTTTCTTGGACTCCGTTCGCTGCAGATTTACGTGCATAAATTCGACGGTCGGGCTCTGGTCATACGGAGGTCGCCGCCCCGGAAAAACGTGAGCCAAGCGGTGACAGCCGATACAGCAAGGGCGAGACCTGAGATGCCGATGGCCATCCACCAGTCATTGTCGTTCGCGTTCCTAAATACGCGCTGACCTGTCCACCTTAAACCGTCACGCCGCCTCAGTCACAAGCTGTGCGCAAGAGGGCCACTACCGTATCCGCAATCTGCCGCAACGGCTCCGGCTTCTGCTTACCCACCTCCGCGACGATCAGTCTCTGGCTTGCCGTAAAGCGCTTGCCCGGACGCGCATAACTCGTGCGCTCAACGACCCAACCGTGAAGCTGTCATTTCAAGCTGGATGACCATGGCATCGCTGTAAGGATTGCTGGTGACCAGACATAGGATCCAGTCGCCGCGGCCGACCCCCGCAAGCACCACAGCCGGACGCAGGTTTGTGCGCGACAGGTCTGAGAAGGGAAACCGCACGAAGACTACCGCACCACACTCAGGTGCGACCATGCCTCATCCTCCTCCGGACGATTCCAGTCTTCGGCAAGCGCCGCCTTGCTCAGCAGAGCACTCTCGGACGTGCACTCAAGCGGGCGATCCTCAAGAATCGTGAGCAGCGCGCGACGGGCCGACGGAAGATGCACAGCCTCAAGCAGGCGCACATTGCCCTCTTCATCAATCACAGCTTCGACCGTTTGAATCATGGCGTCCCCCTATACGGTCAGTGTACATCCATACTGGACATGGGTTTGGCGTGGGTGGAAGTGAATTTCCGCGCAGCGGCCTCGCACTCGTCAAAATGCCGCGCACACCTCCGCCGTCTCCCACAGTACCGACTCCTGCTGGAACATTCCCTTGTAGCGTCCGACGATGGCTTCGATGGCCGCCTTCACCCGCGGCGTGTCGTCATGCACCAGGAGCAGTACTTTGGAACGCTCGCGTGCAATGCTCCCCTCCGAAGTTCGCCATTGCCCATCCGCCTGCCAGACCGTCAGCCCCTCCGGAAAGCGGAGCGTGACTTCGTCGCGCAGGAAATTGCGCCACTGCCTCTCGCTCACGGTACCGCCTTTCCGGTTCAATCCGAAATATAGGGTTGTACGAGTGCGGGGCGACCCCAAAGGCGCGCAGGCTGTTGGGACCGCGGCCGTCTTTGATGCCGGGCCCGGTGGCTGCGCGCTCAACGCAGCGAAGATGGCGATCAGTAGTGCCGGGATTGTCGTTCGCATCGTTCCCCCCTCATCGACTTGCAGACACTCGCTACAGTGCGGCTCTGAGTGGCTGCTAAACCTTGTCGGGCATCGTATACGGCTTCCGGTTCTCGCGGCTCAGCATGCGGTCAGCCTCGGCGTCGCCCGTGAATTTCTGTCTCATCGAGTCGAACCGCAATTCCCGGCCCAGGCGCAAGGCGATATTGGCGAACAGGCACGGCGCGGTCGAAAGGTGCAGTTCCTCAACCTCGTCCGAAAGCTTACCCCGGTTGCGGCTCCGAACCGCCTCGATGAAGTTCGCATGGTGGTCGATGTCGTCGAGCCTCCCCATATCCGGCTCCGGTGTCTTGCTGCCGTTAAGATACACCTTGAAGACGCCTTTGACGTTGTCCGGTCCGCCCGCGCCGCCATCCACCATGTGCATGGCTCCTTTGGTCCCATAAAAATACCAGGCGCGTTCATCGTTCGGCGTGTGATGGTTGCGAACCTCACCCACGATTTGAGTTCCGTCCTCGAACTCCCACATCGCGGTTTGCGTATTTGGAGTCTGGCCCTGATCCTTCCACACGAAGCGGCCTCCCGTCGATGAGGTGCGCACCGGCAGTCCCTTGCGCATCGCCCATCGCGAAATGTCATAGGAGTGGACGCCGTTGTTGCACATCTCGCCGCCGCCGAAATCCCAGAACCAGTGCCAGTTGTAGTGCGCAAGATTCGCGTGATGCGGCTGTTGAGGCGCGGGGCCGAGCCATAGATCCCAATTCAAGTGTGCAGGCGGCTCCGATACCGGCTTGTGGCCGATGGACTCACGCGGATTGATGAGCGTCCATCGCGCCAGATAGATGTCGCCGATAACGCCAGCGTGCAGCAGCTCGACGGCCTTCCGATAGCCTCCGCTCGAACGCCGCTGTGTACCACCCTGTACCACCCGGTTATAGCGGCGAGCGGCTGCCACCATTTTCCTTCCTTCATCGAAGTTGTGGCACAGGGGCTTCTCGACGAATACATCCTTGCCCGCCTGACAGGCCAATACCGTGCCGAGCGCGTGCCAGTGGTTACAGGAGGCGATGGAGACCGCGTCGATCGATTTGTCTTCGAGAACCTTGCGGAGATCCGAGACTTCGAGCGGCCGCTTTCCGGTCTTCTCCTGTACGCGCGCGGCTGCCTTCGCCATTCGCGCCGCATCCGGATCGCAAACTACGGCAACCTCGGTGTTGGCGGCACGAAGAAGGTTGTCGACATGGTCGAGACCGCGGCCGCCTACTCCGGCGACGGCGGCCCGAACTCGGTCGTTGGCTCCGGCCCAGGAGGCTGCGGTGCCGATCAGTGAGGAAGCGACGAAGGCTCTACGTTGCATGTTTTTCCGAGTGCCATGCTATCACGATTATCACCGTAGCTGTGGCGCCGGGCGGAGAAATTCGTCCTGCCTTTCCGCGATTCGCCACTTCAGGCGCGAATGTTTACCCATGTGTGCACGTGCGGCGCGCCACGGAAATGCCACACCATGGTGGGGCTCTCAAGCTGCCAGACGTCCCAGACACCGTCGCCGCCGAT
>SHUI01000088.1 GCA_009697455.1 Bryobacterales bacterium | reverse complement strand
GACCGCGGCACCGGGGAGCGCACGGTGTTGTGGCGGCGACCCGAATGCCTGCGCATCTCTCCCGATGAGATCGCTCCCGAACAAATCACTTGCGCGCGGATGCTGCACATCGACGGGCACGACACCCCCGCGGTTGAGCGCGCCGCGCGCATGGCCCGGGAGGCTGGAATCCCGGTAACCGTGGATGTGGACACCATCTATCATGGATTTGACCGCGTTCTTCCTCACGTCGATTATCTGGTGGCCAGTTCGGAATTCCCGGTTCAATGGACCAACGAGAGCGACCCCTTCAAAGCGCTCGAAATGATTCAGGTGGAATACAAGATGCGAGTGGCGGCGATGACCCTGGGCGCCCACGGCGCGCTGGCGCTTGAGAACGGCCGCTTCGTTTATTCGCCGGCGTTCGTGGTGAACTGCGCCGACACCACGGGCGCGGGCGATGTCTTCCATGGAGCTTTTTGCTATTGCGTCCTGGAGGGAATGCCGATGCGGGAGGCTCTCGATTTCTCAAATGCGATGGCTGCGCTGAATTGCATGTCCATCGGTGCGCGCGGTGGTATACGCGGGGCCGCGGAAGGCAGGGCGCTCATGGCGCGAGCCGAACGGCGGTCGCGCCCCGAGTTTGAAACGCGTGCGGGCGCCGCAGCCAAATGATTCCGCTCCGGGACTCGCAACCCAGCTACTCCACGCCGCTTGTGACCATCGCGCTGATCGTGGTCAACGTGTCCGTGTTCCTCTTCGAGGTCTCGCTCGATCCGTTTTCGCTCAACCATTTCATTAGCGTCTACGGCGCAACGCCAGATAAATTGGCGCTGTTTTCTCTGGTGACGTCGATGTTCCTGCACGGCGGCTGGATGCATCTGATCGGCAACATGTGGTTCCTCTGGGTGTTTGGAGACAATGTAGAGGATATCCTTGGGCGTAGCAAGTACCTGCTTTTCTACGTCGCTTGTGGGATCGCGGCCGCGATGACGCACGTGTATTTGAATCCTCTTTCACGCGCCCCCATGGTGGGCGCGAGCGGCGCTATCGCGGGCGTCATGGGCGCGTACGTGGTCAAGTTTCCTAAAGCGAACATCACCACGCTGATCCCGATCTTCGTGTTTTTTACGACCATCGAGGTGCCAGCTTACCTCATGCTGGTCTATTGGTTCGTCCTGCAGATCTTTGGCGGATGGGGAACGATCGGGCATTCGCACCTGTCGGCGGGAGGCGGCACCGCGTGGTTCGCGCACGTCGGGGGATTCCTCGCGGGGGTGCTTCTCATCCTGACTCTGAAGACGCAGCCCCGCCGTTACAGCCGCGGCACGAGTTGGAGATAACAAGCCGGCAATGCCCCCCCTTCGACCGAGAGTCACGCTGTACACGCGGAAGGGCTGCTGCCTTTGCGATGAAGCGAAGCGCGCGCTGCTGCGGGCACGTACACGCAAGCCGTTCGATTTAGAGGAAGTGGATATCGATCTCGACCTTGCATTGCGCGCCGAATACAACGAAGAGGTGCCAGTCATCGCGGTCAATGGACGCAGGCTGTTTCAATACGAAGTGCGGATCGACGAGCTTCTAAAACACTTATGACCCTCGATGTACTGGCGATTGCCGCTCATCCCGACGACGTGGAACAAACCTGCGGCGGAACGCTGATCAAGATGGCCGAAGCCGGATACCGGACTGGCGTCCTCGACCTGACCGCCGGTGACATGGGCACGCGCGGCACACCGGAAAAGCGTGTCGAAGAATCGGCTGAAGCAGGCCGTGTCATGCTGCTCGAATGGCGGGACAATCAGCATTTCCCCGACGCCCGTTTGCAGAACGACATCGGCGCCCGCATGACGCTCGCCGTGCGCATCCGCGAGCTGAAACCCCGCGTCGTGATCCTGCCATACTGGCAGGGCAGGCACCCCGATCACTACCGGGCCAGCGAACTCGGCTACGAAGCCTGCTTTCTCGCTGGCTTGAGGAAGCTCGACGACTACTCGGAGCCTCACCGCCCGTTCAAGATTCTGTATTCATCGCTCTACGCTAACGTGACGCCGTCGTTCGTCGTCGATATTTCGGCGCAGTTCGAGCGCCGCATGTCCGCTTTGCTGAGCTACCGTTCGCAATACGGCGGCACGGACGGCAGCGGCCTGTTTCCCAACGAAGCCGAAATTCGCGAGCGGCTGGGAGCGATCGCCCGGTTCTACGGAAATCTGATTGGCGTCAAATACGGCGAGCCGTTCGTCGTGAAGGAAACGATGAAGGTGGACGACATCGTCACGCTCGGAGTACGCAGTCTTTAGGCTTTTTTCCCAGACGCCGCCGCGGCACTCGAACGCGATACGATGCGCCGTCCCCAACTGGCAGGCGGATCCGAGGAACACGGCATCGAACACGTTTTCCCAAGGGTGGACCGGGTAGGTTCTGCCCTCGGCCCGACGGCGCTGAGGCGAACATCGAGGTTGTTCGCCAGCCGCGCGCGCGTCTTTGTATTTCTTCCGACAGCGCATCCGCCGCAAATCGTGTGAACCTGGCGAGCAGCAGCTCATCTACGCGCACGGTGCGTTCGCGCAGCACCACGGTGTCGCGCGGCATCTGGTTCTCCAATTCAAGCAGAAGGCCGGGGGCCTCGGACTGGCCCGCACGGATCTCCTCCACCCAATCCAGCGGGTCCTGGCATTGGTCGCTCGCGAAATCCTAGCAGGTGCGGGTAATGGCAAAGCAGACGTTCGCATCGTGCCGCTGGTCGGCCCGGCGGGCGGTGCGCACCAGAGCCTGGGTACCCCCTGGCAGGTTCCTGCCGCCGAAGGCGCTTAACAGAACGGCTTCGCCAACAGTATCCGGCACAATGGGCGCGAGCCTGTCCTGCCGGCTCAGGGCTTCGGCGATACGCGTGGCGGCGACGCGAGGGCCGCCGGGAAATTGGATGCCCGGTATTGCGCTTTCCTCGACGGCAATCGGAAGAAGCTCCGATGGCTCCAAGGACCGGCATGCGGTGACGATGGCGGCCAGACGCGTGAGGAGCTGAGCGGACTCCTCCGGTGCGGCGGAGGGCAGAAACCTGCCGATTCGGCCGATCTCGCGGTCCGCCAAGTGAAGCGCAAGATCAGCGCGAGTGAGGGAAAGAGCTTCGGGCAATCCCCCCGGCTGGACGGAAACGAGGGCGGCCATCATCCGGTACAGCGGGCCCTGCCAGCGCGATTCGGCGAGGCGGTTGTCGAAAGAGTGGGTCTCTTCCTGGAACCGCGGTTCCAAGATAGGGCCACCGCCGCGCGTCCGGTTCAGGTCCGAGGCAAAGGCCCGAAACGCGAGCGGAGCAGAGTCCAGGAATAGTACAAAGTACCCGCGCCCCCTAAAGCGGCCGCGGCTAGGAAATTGGCCTCCGGCGACACGTTCCACAGCGCCGCTCCCAGGAAGGACCCCGCGGTGACCAGCACGTCGCGGATCAGGTAATAGGCGCCGATCGTGCCGCCCCGTTGAGGCTCGGGCGAACAGGCAATGATAAGAGCCTTCCTCGCCGGTTCGCCGAACTCCTTGAGTCCGCGAATGGCGAAGGCGACCGCGAGCAGCGGGAAGCTATCCGAGGCGAGAAGGGAGAGCGGGAACAGCGTGAAGAACACGAACGTCACGATCACGAACGGCTCCTTGCCGTAACGGTCCGCGAGGTATGCCACGGGGACGAAGCAGACGATCGCGGCCAGCATTTCGATGGACGTCAGCAGCCCCACCTGAGTGGCGGACACGCCGGCCCGGTCCATGGAGTAGATTACGATCCAGGCGTACGGGATGCGCTCGCAGAAGCGAATCAGGATATCGCTGAGGAGCAGCCGCTTCAGCTTCGGATCGAACGCGCGAACCGTCCGGATAAGGCCGCCGCCGAACGCGGGAGTTGCGATACGCGTATCGGTCAGGCGATTCTGCAAAATCAGGCTGATGACGCCAAAGACGATGGAGACAGCAAACCCCGCCTGGACGCCGCCGCGCACTCCAAGCCGGTCGATCAAGATGCCACCCACAACCGGGCCAATTAGAATCGGGAGGCGCTTCACCAGCGCCTGCACTCCGATTCCCATAGTGCGTTTTCCTTCCGGGAGGTTTGACCCAACCACGGAAAACATCGCCGGAAGCGATAGCGTACTCCACGCGAAGAAAAGAAACATGCTGCCGATGACGGCCGCCGAATGCGGTACGGCGAGGGCGATCGCGTATCCGCAAATCGAGATCGCGTTGAACGCCAGAAGCGCGCGCCGGTGTCCCCATCGGTCGACCGCCAGGCCACCCGGGTAGGCGTAGACGGCGCCGAGAAACGTTCTGAGAGCGTCGAAGACGCCGATGAGCAGCGCGGTCGCGCCGAGCGACTCCAGATACTTCGGGAGGAACCGCATCCACGTTTCTTCACCCGCGCCAATCAGCACGACGACGGACAGCAGAATCACGATGTTCCGTTTCAGCCCGAGGAACTCAACGATTTTCATGTTCGGCGGCGGGTGATTACGCTAACATTGAGGTTGCTAGCCAAAGCCATTTCCATCATCATGGCATGGGGGCAACCCGGATTGTTCGTCGTCGCGTTTCTCGATTCGGCAGGCATCCCGCTGCCGCAGGGCGTTGACGCGCTTGTACTGCTTCTCTCCGCGAAGAATCCGGGACTTGCCTACGTCTACGCGCTGATCGCAATGGTGGGGTCGGTGGCGGGGTGCCTCGTGCTTTTCTACCTGGCGAGGCGGGGTGGCAAGCCCTTTCTGGACCGGATTGTGCCTCCCGAAAAGACACGCCGTTTTCGGGAGTGGTATCACGACTACGGCCTTGTCGCCACTTTCATTACGACGGTAGTTCCGGTGATTCCGCTGCCAACCAAGGTTTTTATCGCGAGTTCCGGCGCCTTGGGAACGCGGGCGGTGCCGTTCGTTCTCGTGGTGACCGCGGCGCGCGGCGTGCGGTATCTGGGCGAAGCGTACCTCGGCGCGCAAATGGGTGAGCATGCCTGGGAGTGGCTGCGCGCGCATGGCCGCGAACTGGGACTGGCCGCGCTCGGGCTATTTGTCTTGCTTTACGTGTTAGTCAAGTTGGGCGATCGCTATGTCAATTCCCGAAGTTCCGTGCAAGGATAGAAAGCCCGTTGCCGTACGCCGCGTCGATGAATGCGACTCGTTGCACGAGTTGTTTACCCATTGCCTGCCGGCGTTTGGCGGGGCCTTTCTTCGCCGCGTTTACACCATTCTCGACCGCGCGGTCGGCGCCGGCTGCCCGCTCACGTTGGCCGTCTCGGGTCCGGTAACCGTGTCGGGCCAGCACCTATCGTGGCTGATCCCGCTTCTGGAAACGGGCTGGGTCGCGTACCTGAGCACCACCGACGCGGTTTGCTATCACGACGGCCACCGCAGTCTGGACGCCTACAAAGACGGCCCGATTCACGAAGTGCCGATCTGGACCGACGACGCCGCGCTGCGCGACGAAGGCACGATCCGCGTCACCGACATGGCGTTCGACGAGGGGGTGCTCCTCGATCAGGATCGTTTCATCAGCGCGTGCCTGCTGCGGCCCGAGTTTCAGAAAAAGATGACGGGGACGGAGATGCGCCATCTTCTGGGCGCGCTGTACGCCGCGCAGGAACGCGCCAACGGCGTCGCCGAGGGCCTCCTTGCCACGTGCCACCGTCTCGCGATCCCAGTCCTGGTAGGTGCGCCGGCGGATGGCAGCGTGTTCCTCAATTCGATGAAGCTCTGGGCGATGCGGCAGGCGGGTTTGATTGACGCCTACGCGTTCGATTTAGATCTGCACGGGGAAGTTTTCGAGGTCTGTGCCTATCACCGGTGGGGCCTGTTCGACAACCCGGTCCACGCGCTGGCAACACTGGTGCTGGGCGGCGGCGTGCCGAAGAATTACAACCTGCAGCCAGAGCCGGCCCTGGGACAGATTCTCGGTCTGCCAAACGTTCGCGGGTATCTGTTTGACGTTCAGATCGTAACCGCGCCGGTAACGGACGGGTCGCTCTCGTCGTGCCCGCCGGCCGAGGCGGTAACGTGGGGCAAGGTGGACAAGGACGCTTACACAAATACCACCGAGAGCATGCAGGCGGACTACTCAACCGTCATGCCTTTCCTGGTGAAAGCGTTGCTCGACAATCGCAAGCGGTGGGCGCGAATGGCCGCGGAGTTTGGAGAGCAGGCGCTGTTTGAAAAACATCCTGAAGCGCGCGGATACTTGCGTCCGAAGGGCGGCTACCGTCTGTTTGCGGCGCGCGAAGAGTTGTGCGCGAGACTCACGGCGGAACTGCGTAAGAATCGGGAGTGGCTTACGAAAACGCTTGGCTATCCGTTGGCAGGTTAGGCCGTCATTAAACAGCTCTTGAAATTGGCAGCCGGTGAGGCAAGCGATCGTTTCTCGTCGCCTGCCATCTTCCTTGGAAATGACAGGCCACAGACAACGATGGCCTGCCCCGTCGCGGCCACGGTTCCGTGTGCGGATGTGGAACAGTTATTTCCTGACGGGCCCTTGGCTCAGCACTTGCCGCTCCGGATGGAATCATGCTGCCGTCGCGAGAACACACACGCTTGAAAACGTCGCGCATCGCGCGCTAGTTGCTCAGACCGCCGGAGAACCTCGCTGCCCGCAGCGGCCGGATTGCCGTCCGGTAGTGGCAAGACTCAGAATCCAATTGCGTACGATAGGACTCGTGCGCGAAGATTCATGCATGGCGTTTGATGCAGGACTCGCCGGCCGAATCCGGCGGGCTCTTCCGGGAAACCGCGCGATCTCCGAACGGAAGATGTTCGGTGGGCTCGCGTTCTCGATGAATGGCCACATGTTCTGTGGTGTAGTGGGGGCTGACCTGATGCTCCGGCTCGGAGAGGAAGGAGCGGCCGCTGGGCTCACACGGCCAAATACCCGCCCGATGGATTTTACAGGGAGGGCCCTAAAATCGATGATCTATGTTGATGCTAGCGGTCTGGATTCCGACGAATCCCTGCAAGGCTGGGTTGACTCCGCGTTGCAGTTCGTAGCGAGTCTGCCGCCGAAGAAGTAGCGCTCGGAAGTCCCATTGTTGGCGCCTGATTCCAGTCCGGAGGATTCAGGCGACGCCGTCGAGGCGTGGATCACAGGCGTCACTGCTACCGCAAGACCGCGCCTTCCCGTCCGGCAACTACCGCCAGAGCCCCCTTGTGGTTCTGTGGTTCGTCACAGACCGAGGTCGTTCTTCGCCCGTTCCAAAGGGATGAACGGTTTCCCACCGTTATGCCGGATCGCAGCATTGAGTTCACGCGCGTCTTCGAGATTCTCGATAGGATCCCTTAGTGTCCGTCATGAAACAACTGTTGCAATTGGGCGCCGGTGGGGCGGGCGCTTCCGCCCGCTTGCCGTGCGAAGCGCGCCAGTTAGGCCACCTGGGTTTTTCCACCCTGCGGCCTTCCGTGGAAATGACAGGCCACAAACAACGATGGCCTGCCCCCGCCGCCGCGATAGTTCCGTGTGCGGACTTGGAATAGTTAGTTCCTGACTGGCCCTTGGTTCGGGCAAGTTCGGCGAAGATCTCCACTGCTACCGCCCCAGTTGTCGCTTCCAAATGGCGTCATACTGCTGGCGGCTGACCAGCGAAACCGCCTGAGCGGTGTCGCCCAGCGACTTGCACGCCCGCCGCGCGTCTTCCTTTGAGCGAAACAACCCGAAGACAGCGGAACCGCTCCCGCTCAACATCGCCGGCATTGCGCCGGCTTTGGCGAGGCGCTGCTTTATCGCCGCTAACTGCGGATGCTGCTGGAACACGACGCGCTCGAAATCGTTGCGCATCGCGCCCTCGTTGCCCCAGACCGCGGTGGAGAATCCATCCTGCCCCTGCCGGGTAGATTCCGGCGTCAAGAGCGCGCCCAGGTCGCGGTACGCCGCCACCGTCGAGACCTGCATGCCAGGCGTCACCACCACCGCGGACCTCGCCTTTCCGTCCGGCAAGGGGAACAACTCCGTGCCTCGTCCGATACCGACCGCTCTCCCTCCGAACAGGAAAAACGGAACGTCGCTGCCGAGGGCGGAAGCCAGACGCACCAGTAGCGGCGTGGGAACCACCCTTCCGGCAAGTACCGGTAAGGCTCTGAGGACCGCGGCTGCGTCGCTCGATCCACCGCCGAGGCCTCCGCCGACGGGGATCTGTTTGCGGAGCTTCATCGTGACCCGGCCGGTCTTTCCCATGGCTTCAAGGACTACAGCCGCCGCCCGCACCATCAAATTTCCAGGGATCTCGACATCCTGCTCGAGCTCGATCGAGGTCTTGCGCGCGGGCGAAAACGCGATCTCTATCGAATCGGCGAGCGAAATCGTTTGGAACACCGTCCGGATTTCGTGGAATCCGTCCGGCCGCTTAGATAACACGCGCAGGTCGAGGTTGATCTTGGCGAGGGCGCGAAGGCGCACCCGCTTCGCCGCGCCGCTCATTTGTCGTATTGAAGAAGCGAGAATACGTCATAGCCCGCGAGCTTCGAGCGCCCATCAAGGAAGGTCAGTTCCACGATGAAGCCGATGCCCGCCACCACGCCGCCGGCCTCCGTGACAAGCCGCGCCACGGCCTGAGCCGTGCCTCCAGTCGCCAGCAGATCGTCGACAATGAGCACGCGCTGGCCCGGTGCGATCGCATCCTTGTGCATTTCGAGCGTATCCTGCCCGTATTCCAGATCGTAGCTGACGCGGCTGCACTCGGCCGGCAATTTCTTTGGCTTCCGTACGGGAACGAAGCCCGCGCCTAGGGCGTACGCGATGGCCGGGGCGAAGATGAAGCCTCGCGCCTCGACGCCGATCACCAAATCCGCGTAGGCATTCTCGTACCGGTCCACCATTCCGTCAATGACACCACGCAAGCCGCTCGGAGACTTCAGCAGCGTCGTAATGTCGTAGAACAGAATGCCCGGCTTTGGGAAATCCGGAATCTCCCGTATCAGTGTCTTAAGTTGCTCCATCCGTTGTCGATCTCCCTACTCCACCTTGGTTTTCGGCACCGGCACGGACTTCATCGGCTCGTGCAATCCGAAGGAAAAAATCGCTGTCGCGGACGCGATCGCGACGTACTGTTTTCCGTCCACCGCGTAGGTAATCGGCGACGCCGTCAGCCCCTCGCCCATGTTGAAGTGCCAGAGGTGCTTACCGTCGCGCGCGTCCACTGCGACTAACTGTCCGTCGTCATCGCCGAAGAACACGACGTTTCCAGCGGTCGAAACAGTTCCGGCCCAGCTTTCGCCCGGTCCGGTCATGGGGTACTCCCACTTCTTCAAGCCCGTCTTCGGATCAAATGCCCGCAGGAAGAACTGTCCGATTTCGTTCGGTTTCGGCCCCGCACCGCCGCCCGAGAAGTTCTTCTTTGGTTCCGGTTCTTTCGAGGAACTCGTAAAAATGTCGCACTGCTCAAGTGTCACGACGTACATCAATCCCGTTACGGGATTGAACGAAGGCGACATCCAGTTGGTTGCGCCACGTACTCCGGGACAGGTGCGATTTCCGTTCGGCGTGGGGTCCGTGCCGGGCAACACGATCGGGCGGCCCTTGGCATCGATTCCCGAAGCCCAATCGAGTTTTTCGACCAGGCGGCTCGAGTGGAGGTATTCTCCCGTCACCCGGTCGAGCGCGTAGAAAAACCCGTTGCGATTGGCGTGGAGCACGAGCTTCCGCATCTTCCCCTGTACCTGAGCGTCGATCAGCACGGGCCAAGACTGCGCGTCCCAATCGTGTGTATCGTGAGGCGTGAACTGGAAGTACCACTTCATCTTACCGGTGTCGGGATCGAGCGCAAGCAGCGAGGATGAGTACAGGTTGTCGCCCTTGCGGTTCTCGCCGTAGAAGTCCGGCCAGGCGTTTCCAGTGGTCCAGTAAATCAGATTCAGCGCGGGGTCGAACGTTCCAGAAAGCCAGGTGCCGCCGCCACCGTACTCGATATATTTTCCCCATGTTTCCGAACCCGGCTCGCCCTTCGTGGGGATCGTGTAGGTGCGCCACTTCTCCTCGCCCGTGTCGGCCGCGAGCGCCGCGATGTATCCGCGCATTCCGGTATCGCCGCCAGCGACTCCGACGAGAACCAGATTCTTCAACACCAACGGCGCGGCCGAGGCATACAGCCCGTCTTCCACGTTGCCGTACTTCTTCTGCCAGATCACGGCGCCCGTTCTTCTATCGAGAGCGACAAGATGCACGTCGGCCGTGACAAAGTAGACCCGATCGCCGAGAATCGCCGCGCCGCGGTTCGCGCCTTCTTTCTTCGACTGGCTGTCCTTAAAACTCCAGATCAGGCGGCCGCTGCGCGCGTCGAGCGCTCGCATCTCGTTCGTATTCGTGACGTACATCACGCCGTCGTAGACGATGGGATTAGTCCTAAGCCCGCTGGCTTTGGGCACGTGGTATGCCCACTTAGGAGTGAGGGATCCGACGTTCGCGGTCGTGATCTGTTTCAAGGGGCTGTGCCGGTTGCCCTGATAGTCGCCGGCGTAAGTAAGCCAGTTATCGCCCGGACCTTTTAGTATGTCCTCGTACTTCACTTGCGCGGCGGCGATTCCCGCGAGAGCCAGACCGAGCCAGAGCCGATTTCGCATTGTACCTTTCATTTCACCCTTCATTTCTTCACCGCCGCCGGGCGAGCGCTCTGCCGCCCCAGATAAGCCACCAGATTGTCGATCTCCGCTTTGCTCAGACGCGTGCCGAAATCTTTCGGCATCGGCGAGCCTTTCGTAGTGGTGATCTCACGAATGGAGGCGACCGAGAGCAGGTGCAGATTTCCCTTGGCGTCCTGCAGTTGAAGGGAGTAATTGGTGCGGTTTCGCGCGACGCCCTTGAGCGTGCTGCCGTCGTTCATCACAACGGTTACGCCGTGATAGCCAGGGGCTCCGTCGGCATCGGGATCGATAATCGATTGCCGGATATCAAGCGCGGGCCGCATGGCCGCGACGTTCGTAAGGTCGGGACCAAAGGCGCTTCCCTTGCCGGCGATCCCGTGGCAGTTGCCGCACGTGGCTTTACCCCAGAAGAGCCCTTCGCCGGCCTTAACGTCACCGGGAGGCGGATTCTCGATGGCGGGTGAAGTCATGGACCGCACGAAGGCCACGACTTGCCATGTTTGGTCGTCGGGCAGGTTCGCCGCGGGCATTCCGCCGCCCACGCCCTTTTTGACGGCTGTAAAAAGCGTGTCGTCTTCGAGCGGATGCCAGAAAACGCGCTCACGCAGGTTGGGACCTCGTCCACCCTGGCCTTCGTTACCGTGACAGGCGGCGCACCCGTTCGCAAACAACGCCTGGCCCGCCGCGATTGCTTTTGGATCGCCGATCGCCGGATTTTTCGGCTTCTCTCCGTCTTTTTCGTGCTGCGCCGCCAGGGGCCACGCGGCAAGCGCGGCGGCCAAACCGATAATTGCAAGAATTCGCATACTGGGAACTATTATGCTTCAGACGCGGGCGTTCGCGCATCTATCGAGGAGATGTTTGTTTGGAAGCGAATTTGAGAAAGAAATCCTGCCGGTAGGCCACCAACTCACGGGCAGCCCAGTGGACTGCTCATCGCAGTCGAGGCTCTTCAACTTGAGGTGTCTTCAGTTCAAGCATTCGAACCGCGGTCCGTGCGGGCCGCTCCGTTTGCCCATTGCGGCCGGACAAAAAGCTGCGCCTGCAGCACCATGCCCGAGCGAACCGAGGTTCGAGAGCCCGTGGATTCGACGGCCGCTCGTTGGGAGCCTCGCGGCATGAGGGTGAACTGTAGGGGCCCGTGTGGATTCCCTTCACGCCCCTGACGTTGCCGGCTTCGTCGAAAAGCTCAATACGGGTGGCAGGGACATCGTGCCGGGTGAATCGCTGACGGTACCCTGCGGGGAAGCGGCGAAGGTCTGGGCATGTAAGGCGGCTGTCATCAGAAGCAGAACACTGAAGCGGCCCGGTGACGTAGCGTACGTATCCAGGCCACTCAAATTTCAGTCGATCCGCTTCGTCTCGACCGTTTCTCCCGTTTCCCATGCCGCGAGCACGCTCCCGTCAGGCAGCGTCAGCAGCGTCGCAAACCCGCCTTTCGGCGTCAGCGGTTCTGCTGCGGCTGCGTTCGGTTTCAGGAGTTCGATTGCTCCGCTTTTCGTCCACGCCAAGTACGTTCCGCGCTTCGCACGCGCAAGGGCAACGTCTTTCCCAGCACCAACACGCCTCTCCGCGCCATCCGGATCGGTGAGGAAGACATCCTCCTCCCGGCGCCAAGCCGACGTGACAAGCCCCTTCTCGATAGCGAAACCTCCGCCGTCCATGGGACAGGCGTTGATCTTCCATGTGCCCGCGCCGAGCCGCTGCGCAGTCTCGAAGTGAACGCCGTCCACCGAATTCGTGATGTAAAGATCGCGCGATCCATCGAGCGCGTTCCGCCACATCACCCAAACGCGGCCCGTTTCGTCGATCGAGAGCGCCGGATGGCAGCACTGGCAAATCGTGCCGCCGGGCGAGGAATAAATTGGGACGTTCTTCGACCACGTCAGGCCGCCGTCCCTCGACGACGAGCCGTACAACCGCGCGCCGGCCGTCCGCAAATCGAGCTACGCGGCGAACAGGCTGCCGTCCGGACCTACCGCCAGGGCGTGAAGCCCCTCGCGTGCCGCGCCGGCGGTGTCGTTGACGATGCCCGTTTGCGCCCACGTCTTTCCGCGGTCAATCGAACGCCACACCATAAGGTCTCCGTTCTCGGGAAGTCCGTGGGCGTGGGCTCCCGTCGCAGCCTTCTTGCCCGCGATGGCCGTGATCACGATCGCGTCGTTGAGTATCGCGACTCTCGGGCCGCGATGCCGCCCGAGCGCCAAGGCCCCGGTTTCAGCCACCTTCGTGGACGGTAGAAAGGTCCGGCCCTCGGACGACGATGTGAAGTAGATGGACGAACCGCCTCCGAACGTCATCGCCACCAGACCATGCGCGGCGGCGAGCTGCGGTTGGCGGTACGGAACGCCCACATCCCCGGGTTGGACGTGCACGACAGAAAAGAGCAGAGCCTGGAGCAGCATGGTTTCTCCTTCCTAAAACCGCAGCCGCAGAGCGAACTGAATTCCTCTGGGATCCTGGACGGCGGTGACTTGGCCGAACAAGGCCGACGGACTCACCGGATACGCGCCCGCGCCGAAGACACCGTTCTTCGTAAGGTTATTGCGGTGGTTGAGCAGATTGAACGCCTCGCCCATGGCTTCGAGACGCAGGCGCTCGGAAATCGTGAACACGCGGCTCACGCGGGCGTTCACACCGAAGAAATCCGAACCTGTTCCTGCGTTGCGACTGATAAATTCGCCGCCAACTGCAGGCCGCGCCGTCGTGCCTTGAATGGTCGTCGATCCTGTCGTCAGATTTAGCGGAAACGCGGAATAGTATTGCAGAATACCGCTCAACCGGAATCCGTGGCTGACGTGCTGCCAAAGGCCGTTCGACGCGCCCATGGAGGAGTGGACTTCTCCGTTGAAGACGACGCGGTGGCGCTGATCGTCGTCGGAGCGGCCGTAGTCACGCCAGATGTTGAACGGATCGATCGGAGAACTGAAGAAAAATTCGCCGACGTTGTTTCGCGACCGCGAGAGCGCATAGGATATTCGGTAGCTTCCGAAGCGCGAGGCGCGCTGCTGAAACGAGAGATGCAGACCGTCGTAGCGCGAGTCCGCCTGTGAGCGGTACTGGCTGTTGTTCGCAAACGCGGGATTCGGCCTGCATCCGTTGTTCGCGCCCGCCGCCAGACACGCCGGAACGTTCTGGTTGATGGAAACAATCAGATGAATGCCGCGCAAGCGCTGATAGGCGGCGCTGAAGCTGCTGTTCGCGTTCAGTTGCTGCTCGAACTCGACATTACCTTGCGTCGCATAGGCGTTCTGCATCCGCGGATCCATCGTGGTGAAGTTCGCAAGCACTCCCGCGGGCAGAGTGGAGAGCACATTGGGAAACACCGGCGCTCCAGCCTGGGCCGGCGACAGGCTGACGCTCACCTGGCTTGAAGGCGTGAGCGCGGTTGTGTTCCCGCTGGATAGAAGCGCGTTTGCGAGCGCGCGCAGGGGAATCCGATCGTAGAACAATCCGAATCCGCCGCGAATGACCGTTCGCCTCGACGCAAACGGCGACCACGCGAAGCCTGCGCGGGGCGAGAAGTTGTTCTTGTCCGTCGAGATCGATTCGAGAAATTGGAGATCGTAACGAATGCCCGCGTTGAGCGTTAGCGACGGGCGCAACTTCCACTCATCCTGAAGGTAAAAACCGGTATTTGGATTCGTCTGAGGAACAACGGTGTTGCCGAACGTCTGCGTAAAGCCGGAGTTGTTATATGTGCCTTGCAGGAAGTTGGCGAGGGAAGAGAAGGCGTAGCTGCCGCGAATCGAACGGGGGAAGGCGATTGTGGTGTCGTTATGGAGGTAGTTGACGCCGGCCCGAATGGCATGCGCACCGGACTGATGCGAAAAATTGTTCACGATTTCGTACAGTCTGTTCAGGCGTCCGGCTGGGGATCCCGAAAGACGGCCAAACGTAGCGACGCCGGAAATGCCGACCGCGGGCCCCGCCATATCGCTCGGCAGCGCAAGCAGGTCGCTGTGCGTGAGCTGCGCGCGGGTTTCATTCACCGTCTTAGCGGACAGTGTGAAAATATTGCTGAAGGCTATTGTGTGATCGGAATTGTCCAGACCTGAGGACGCGGTCGCTGCGCTCAATGCCCCTGCCCCCCGCGAGTTCCGGCTGTTTACGTCGTAGAGGCTGTAGCGGAGGGCGAACTGGTCCCTTCCGTTGAACTGATGGTCGAGCTTTCCCATGACGTGCGTGGTGTGGGAGGGATTCGGATAGATGCCCGTCGCGATGGGAGTGCCCCGGAAGCCGCTCGCGGCGAGACGCGCATTGATCGCGGAGACATTGGCGGGAGTGATGGAAATCAGCCCGCTCTGATTCAACTGGCGCTGTTCGAAGTTGGCGAAGTAGAAGGTACGCTCGCGTGTAACGGGTCCGCCAACGCTTGCTCCGTATTGGGCCTGCGTCACGGGGAGCTTCGCGTTCGAAAGCGGATTCGCCGCGTTCAATCGCTGATTGCGCAAGTATCCGTAGAGGTCGCCGTGCAGCGTATTGGTGCCGCTCTTGGTGACAACGCTGATGAAGCCGCCGAGCGCGCGGCCTAGTTCCGCCTGCGCACCTGAGGTCACTACCTGGACTTCCTGCACCGTGTCCAGCCCGTAGAAGACTCCGCTCAATCCCGCCGCGTCGTCGTTTGCGGAGAGGCCGTCGACCACGAAGTTGTTCGAAAAGTTACGCTGGCTGCCGACGGAAATTCCCTGCCCCGGAACAGCCGATGTCTCGGCGTAGAGCTGATTGCTGCCGGTGTTCGTCGGCGAAACACCAGGTACGAGCAGCGCAAGGTCGAGAAAGCTGCGCCCGTTGAGCGGCAGGTTGCGTACCTCGGCTTGCGATACCGTGCCCGCAATCTGGCTGCGCGCGGCTTCGAGCACGGCCGATTCGCTCACCACGGTCACTTTCGCGTCGGCCGAACCGACGACGAGTCCAAAGGCCAGATCGTGCGCCGCGCCGGCGTTGAGGGTCAGGGACCGCACCGCGTCGGCAAAGCCGGCGTGGCTGACCTGGATTTCGTAAGGTCCAACCTTAAGATATGGGAAGCGGAAACGGCCCTCGCGATCCGTGGCTGCGGAGCTTGTGATCTTCGTCTCGACCTGTCGCGCCGTGACCTTCGCGCCTTCGACGACCGCGCTCGACGGGTCCGAAACCCGTCCGCTTACGCTCGCGTGATGAATCGTCTCCTGCGCGGCCGCAACTCCAATGGCAGCGGACGCCAAACAATACAACGAACAACGAAGCACTAGTGTCTCCTGAGAAAACCC
>SHUI01000087.1 GCA_009697455.1 Bryobacterales bacterium | reverse complement strand
AGGGCCGGGTGGGGGGAGGGCGCAGGGTGGTCACGATTTTAGGAATGAACCCTCCGAAAACCAGCTACTACTACGATTGTTGCCGTATTGATCTGTCCTCGGCCAGATCCGCACCCAAGGTGGTTCCGGCGAGTCGCGGCCCTAATCCAGCACGGGTCAAGGTGTCGGGTTAAGCAACTCTCGAACTGAAACGTCCGATTGGAGAGCTCGATAACGACGCGATCCCGCAGCATCCATAGCTCCTCGAACTCGGATAAGTATCGAATCTCTTTCGTTTTCACCCTGGGGATACTAGTCTTCTTGGTTCCAATTTCAAAATGCCAGTTCAACTTTTCCCAGATTGCAGAACTTCTAGCGGATGGAGTTGGTTGGATGGGTGGTTATGCGCGCCGTATCCAGCCCGGCGGAATCACGCCCTGGCAGAGCCTTCTGATAATGCTGCGAATCCCGACATCGACCTCGAGCACCCACGTGCTTGGCGTATGGGAGCGTCGTCCAGAACGCGAATCGGCACTGGCCCGATTTCGGTCACCGTCCGCCGGCGCATCGAGCGCGGCGGTGAGCGCCTATGGCAGCTTGAGGACTTCCGCGGTCTTTCCTTTACGGCCGTGGCTCAAGCTCTGTCACGCCTGACGCGTGAAGGGGCGCTCGAACGCCTACGTAAGGGGGTTTATTACCGCACTCGCGATACCGCCTACGGCAAAAGCCGGCGTTGAAATACAATCGTGCCCGGGTCAATTCCTGCGAGGCGAAGGCCCGTCCCTCGGTGCGGAGGACGAAGGTTCGTTTCCCATGCGCCTGCTCCACTTCCGGCGCACGTTTGTCGAGAAGATGTTCGCAATCCACGGTAAGGTGGAACTTCTCAAGCGCGACGGGCATGGGCCGAGATTCAAGCCCGTCTTCTGGGACTTCGGGATCTGCTGTAGGCCGCTCTCGCACATGCTGCAAGACTCCCGATGGATGGAGTCGGGCTGAGTGGGCTGCCGCGTCAGGCGCGGGATCACGCCTTGGCAGATCCCCGTGAAAAGAAGGCTGCTAATGCCTCGTGGTAGCACCCAAAGTAAGCGGCATTGTGGCGAACGCCCGCCCACACTTCCGGCATCTAACCCAACAAGGCCGCGATCTTCTCCGCGTCGTTCGGCACAACCGTGGGCGCGTTGCCGAAGGTGGCCCGAATGGCGCCTCCGTCCGGCCCCTCGAGTTGTCCGGTGTGATAGCGGTAAATATAATCGGGGTCCTTCAGCACATTCCCCGTCAGCACGGCCACCACGTCCGCGCCCCGATCGATAACGCCCGCCGCCGTCAATTTGCGGATGCCCGCGAGGGTCGCCGCCGAGGCCGGCTCACAGCCGATTCCGGAATGCCCGATCACCGCTTTCGCGTCCGCAATCTCCTGTTCGGTTACTTTTTCGACGACGCCCGACGACGACGTCACCTCGTGGAGAGCTTTCGGCCAGGACACCGGATCCCCGATCTTGATCGCCGTCGCCAGCGTTTCGGGATGCCCTACCGGTACAAGCGGCGATCCCGCGGGCTGGCGTGCCAGGTCGTAAAATGGCGCGGATCCACCGGCTTGGATCACAGCAAGCCTTGGGATGCGATCGATGAACCCGTGATCCCGCAATTCGCGCAGGGCCTTGCCGAAGGCGGACGTGTTTCCGAGGTTGCCGCCGGGCAGAACGATCCAATCCGGCGGGTTCCAGTCGCGCTGGTCCATCATCTCGATCACAATCGTTTTCTGTCCTTCAATGCGAAACGGGTTGATCGAGTTCAACAGATAGATGCCCAGCCGGTCCGCAAGCACGCGCACCAAAGCCAGGATCTGGTCGAAGTTGGCTTCCACCTGAAGAGTCAGAGCGCCGTATTCGAGTGCCTGAGCCAATTTTCCGTAGGAGATGTTGCCGTTCGGAATGAAGATAATGGGGTCGAGCCCGGCCGCGCTCGAATACGCGGCCATGGAAGCGGACGTGTTGCCGGTTGACACGCACGCCACCCGCTTCATGCCCAGCCGCAGCGCCTGCGCCACGCCGCAGGTCATGCCGTTGTCTTTGAAAGATCCGGTCGGGTTAAAGCCTTGGTGCTTGAACACCAACCGCTCAAGCCCACCGTAAGCAGCCGCCTTCGGCGCCGGGAGGAGGGGAGTGTTCCCCTCCCGGAGCGTCACGATGTGGGCGTCACTGTCTAGAAACGGTATCAACTCCCGGTAGCGCCAGACACCGCTTTGGTCGATGGCGGCATTGCTCATCCGCCGCTCCCGCCAAATCCTCTTCAGCGCTACAGGGTCGATCGGGTTTGAGTAGGCGGCTTCAAGCAAGCCGCCGCACTTTGGACAGTTATAGATCGCCTCGGTGACCGCAAAACGCTCGCGGCACCGAGGCTCGAAACAGACGAGTTCGGACGCCATGTGGCCGTATCGGCTATTGCCGCACCTGCAATGTGGTCGAGTTCGCCGTGACGCCCTTCTGGGTGATCACAACCGGCAGATCGCCGGTACGCGACGCCGCCGGCACACGGAAGTTGATCTGATAAAGACCGACCGCACCCGGCGTCAGGCCCGCGAAGAAGATCTCAGTGTCCCTTCCGTCAACCGTCACCGAGACCGGCGCTACGACCCGCGCCAGCGGCTCAGATGAAGGCGATGCTGTACCCGACGGTACCTTCGGGTTCGTTTCTCCGAGACCGATTAGGTAAATCACAATCGGTTCGTTCGATCTCGCGGGATTGTTCGAGTCGATCAGGCTGAAATCGCCATGCTGAGCGATGACGCGTCCATTCCCGAAGGCCGCGACACCGGGCTGAACCGGCGAAAGCGAAATCGTGTCCGGGGCCGTCAACGCGCCGTCCACGGTAACCAGCACTTGATACTCCTTGTCCGGTGCGAGTTCGGCGGGAATTTGAGCGTTGATCTGGCCGCTGCTCACAAAGTAGAGAGGGGCTTCGAGACCGCCGATCAAGACTGTGGTTCCCTTAAAGGAAGTGGGCAGCGGTACCGAAGAAGGAGATTCGGCCGAACTCGCGAGTTCGGAACCGAAGATCGCAGCCACGGTTCCCGGCGCGAGCGCGGCTCCAACCTTCGCATTGAGATTGCTAACCGTTCCGTTCGGCGTCAGGACCGGCGCCTTGTTCGGGTTGACCGCGCCGGAAATCACCGCTGTCGCCGGGGTGAGTCCTGATGTGGATGCCGTGGACGAAACGGTCATTTTCGCGGCAGCTTTCGAAGGAGTCCAAGTGCCGGCGTACAGTCCGTTCCGCGCGTCGCTCGACTGGAGCGCGATAGGCGCATCGCCGTTCGTGAAGGAAGCCACAACCTGGGCGGAGGCCGCAGCGTCGCCGCAATCGTCGAATACGCGTACCTGCAATTGGGTAGGCCACGCTACCAGACTCGAGAAATTGCCGGGAACGCTACTCACGGCGACAAGCTTCGCGGGAGTACAACCGGCCGCTCTTGGACCGGCCGCGCCTGTTTCGCCGGCCGCGAAGGCCGCCGCCGGCGGTTTCGGGATGACGATAAAGATGACGTTGATTGACCGCAACGATCCGCCCAAAGAAATATTCACTTCGCCCGTGAACACGCCGCGCGCTAACTGGGTCGCGTTCGCGCTCACGGTGAGCGTGGCGGGACTTCCCGCGGATACGTTGCCGGAGGAGGGACTGGCGGACAACCAGGACGCGCCATCGGCAGTGGAAACGGACACCGAATAGGGCACCGGCGTGATGCTGCCCGTGGTCAACCGGGCCTGCTGATCCCGCGCCGCGGCGCCGGTCTGCGCTACAAAAACCATTCCGCCGTTATCGAGGACGGGAACGTTAGGCGCATCGGCCGGTACGATATTAAACACCAGGGTTAGCGTTTGTGGGGAATTCGCAGCTTCGGGCGCGGTCACGCGAATGCGTCCGTACACGGCGCCGCTTGGCAGTCCGGCCGGATTCGCCGAAATGGTAAGCGTTCCGATTGTGGTGGCGTTCGCGGTGCCCGCAGATGGCCCGCTGAGCGCGAATGCCGTCGCCGGTCCGGGAAGAACTTCGGCGGTCCAGTTTAACGTTCCCTCCCCTGTGTTCTGGATCGCGATGGTATTCTGCAGCGTAACAGTGCTGCCACGCTTGGCCTCGAACAGAATGCCCGTTTGACTCAGCACGAGCCTTCCGCCTGGCGGCGTAACCACCAGGTTAACGGCCACATCGCAGTTCGGTTCAGCGCACGCAGGCGAGGCGATCCGCACGACATCCCGGTAGATGCCGATGGCGAGACCCGTCGGTACCGCCGCGACTTCGAGCGTCGCGGGCTGGCCGATCACCGTCCGGCCGCTTGTCGCAGACAAGCGCAGCCACGGGCTCGCCCCTACAACGGAAGCGGTGAAGTTCTGCGGGCCACCACCGCCCAGGTTACGAACGAGGATCGTCTGCGGCGGAGGAGCGGGCGCGCCAACGCGACTGGAAAACTTCAGCAGATTCGGAGCAACGCCAATGGCTGCCGGGACATCGCGCACCGTGAAGCTAACCTGAATCTGCAGCGTACCGGCCGGACCCACCACGGAGATAACCGCTTTGTAAGGCGAGTTGGCCGCGCTAGGCGCGAGGCCGGTCTGATCCGCGAGAACGGCAAAGCCGCCCGGCGTCACGCCGTTGGGGGGCCGGACCGTGAGCCATGTCGCGCCATCCGTGCGGACCGTGTAGGGCTGACGGAGATCTCCCGCTGTTACCAGCACGCGTTGGGGGGCCGGCTGGTCGCCATTAACGTTCCCTTCGAAACTCAAACTTGTCTCGGACGCAACTAGAGCTGCCGGCGGCCGGACGGAAAGCGCGAAAGTCTTCAGTCCAATTCCCTGTCCTCCGTCGGATACCTGGATGGAGAAACTAAAATCGCCAGTCGCGGTGGGAGTGCCGGCAAGCACGCCGGCCGCGGTCAGTGTGAGGCCGGCGGGCAGGACCGATCCCGTCGCCAAAACGAAACGATATGGCGGCGCGCCGCCAGTGACGGCAAAGGTCACGGGCGCGTACGCCACGTTTTGAACCGCCGGCGGCAGAGGGGAAGCGTTCGTGATCGTGATCAGAGTGCCGATTAGGAATGGCACGCTGTTTGAAGTTACGTTATCGGTCCCCACGGCGGTGTTCACCACCGTAATGGTCGCCGTCGCCGCGCGGGCGGTGAGCGCGGCAGGAATCACGGCGGTCATCCGGTTCTCGCTGGAGAAGGTACTAATCAGCGCGGTGTCATTGAATCGAACCTGCGATCCGACGATGGCGATGGAACCCGTCCTGGGCTGAAACCCCGTGCCGTTGATTGTAATGGTGACGTCGGGGCCGCCAGGGGATACCTGGGATGGAGTGATGTCCGTAATGGTCAACCCTGAACTGGCGCCGACACCCGTACCGATTACGAACTGCACGGTGTTCGACGACGTCGAAGCGCTGCTGACAGACGTGTTCACGATCTGAATGGTCGCCGTGCCGTTGCCGGCAGTGAGCGCGGCCGGTATTACAGCCCGCAGGCTGGTGTCGCTAAGAAAGGTACTGACCAAGGCTGTGCTGTTGAACCGGACCTGCGATCCGACGGCTGCGATGCCGCCGCCGGTGTTCGGCAGAAAACCGGTGCCAGTTATGATGATTGTGAGATCGGGTCCGCCGGCCGCGACAGTCGAAGGAGTGACGGCGGTAATCGCCGGCGTCTGCGCGCTAATTGACATTGCGATCGCAAACGGAAGTAAGGATTTGAAGAGCGTTTTGGCAGCTTGGCCCATACCTTATTCTACGCCAATGCCAGCGAACTCGAAGGGAGCGATCAAGCGAGCTACCTCCTAATGGAAGCGAGGCGACAGGATGGATTTTCCGGGAAACCAGCACACGCACGGTCCGGTCAAGCCCACTGCATATTCCATCGAAACGCAAGTGGGGATCTCCAAATGCCAGTCCTCAAACGCGGGCACTCCGAGTGCTCATGAAAGATTTAGGGCTTAGATCAAAAGAAAAAGAATACGTCAGGAACGAAGTGCTCGAAAGTGGCCAGAAAGACGTTCCGCACTATTGGCGCAGCGAAATCGCCGGGCAATATTCGCCCTTGAATTCTCTCCGCCACCAACTTCCAGGCGCGGTGCCGCGATCCGTGAACTTGTATTCGTACAGGCGCGCGCGGACGTACTTGGGCGGCGCCTCAGGGAACGGATTCGCGGCGAGCAGTGACAAGACTTCGGGCGATCCTTCGAGCAGCCTCTCAAGGAACGTCACGAACCACGGATTCTGCCGCACCGTTCCAAGCGCCGCAAACCACATTTGCCAGTCGAGCCGAGGCTGATGCGGCGCAGTCACGGACGGCGCACGCCGAACGTCACCGGGCTTATGCCGGAACTCATAGGCCGTCCATTGCTCACCATTGCGGCTGCCTTCCACCACGATCTCCGGGCGCGTCAAAGTCATCACGGCGAAAAGTCCATAGCTGTTGAACAGTTGCAACCGTGCGAACGCGGGGACGAAGAGAGACACCGCCAGGATCGCAGCCGGAGCGAAGCTGAGAACGGTGAGGCTCGGAGAGGGTTCGACAGGCTTTCCGAACACGCCATCATCAAGAAGCGTTAAACACAGCGCGAGCGTCAGGAAGTTGAAGAATGTGTAGTTGCCGGTGGCGAGGATTACAACTTGCAGCCCTGCGAATCCGGCGGCGGCGGCGAACCGGAAACGGCGCGGTGCGAGGATCAGCAGCGGCAAGACGAGTTCGACACCGAACATCGCGATCGTCGAAATCTTGAGCGCCCAGGAAGGCAAGTGGTGTGCGTACCAGGCGAGCGGCGTGGGCAAGGGCTGTGTTTCGAAGTGATACTGAAGCGCTGTGAAGCCGCTCCAGGCAGCGTCGCCGCTCGTCAGCTTGACCAGGCCCGACAGGAACATGAGGCGGCCGATCAACAACCGGAACAGCCACGTGACGGCGGCTTGGGGCTCGCGCGTCGCCGCCCACCAGATTGCAAGGAAGCCCGCTTCGAGCAGGAGCGCGTCCCACTGGAACATCAGAAAATCGCGTCCGATGTTCGAGAGTGAAAGATACAGCAGCCAAAGCGCGAAGAAGACCGGCCAGCGTAGCGGCACTGCGGCGGCCACCGCGCCGAGAATGGCGCCGGCAAGGCACATGCCCAAAAGAGCCGTGTCTCCGGCGTCAAGCCAGGCAAGGGTTGGAAGCAGCAGGAAGCGTTCCGGCCCGTAGCTTTGAGACACGGCCTGGAGGAAATCGGCCGCCGGAAGGATCCCGTGCCGCCCGATCAGACCCTTCACCTGCAAGCCGAGCGATAGAAACGCCACACAGTAAACGGCACCCAGGCAGCGTAAGAAGAGGGCGCGCGTGAACCGCATTGGCTAACGGCAGCCGGACGAGCCGGACCTACATGCCTTTCGCGCGCGCCTGGAAGGCCGCCGCAGTGCCTCGGTTCCGGCTGTCAAGCCACTCCAGATACGCGTCGGCGACCTTCTCCAGGTTCGCCGCGAGGGCCGGATAGTTCATGGCCGTGCGGATTTGCGGCGTCAATTCGCGAATTTTTTCGTAGGTGAAAGCCAGTTCTCCGGTGCTTTGAAAAAGCAGGTCGGCGTTCAGCACTCCGGCCGTCACAAACGACGCCACCATGTCCCAATAGCCGATCGTCATTCGGAAGTAGGTATGCTCGGTCGAACCTGGCGGGCAAATCTGGTTCATCTCCTCCAGCGTGGAAGCTTTGAATTTGCCTGTCATGAATGCACGGGCATCCCGCAGCTTCTCTTCGCGCCTGATCTCGAACAGCTTCAGAATCAGGTTTACATCGTCGTAGGTGGCTTGTGTCGGCATTTGGTTATTCCCCTTTATAAAGAACCCTCAACTCTCCGGCCGGAATCTCAAGGGGCGATGAAAGCCGCCATAGATCGATACCTGGCTTGTAGTTGCGGTCAAGAAAAAACGAGCGGGTCACGGCTTCCAGGCGGCACGAGCCCGAGGCCGCATCTGCCTTGCCCGGCCTGGCATCCTTCACGAACAGGCACTCAACCCCGATCGCTCCAATGCGGTCCGGCGCGGTTCCGGGAGGCAGTTCGACCGTCGTGCGGAACCAGCCGTCTCTGGAGATCGCGAAATCGGTGCGGCCCAGGTGCGAACTCCTCCAGACGTCCTCGCCCGTCCTCCTGATGCGCACGGCGAGAGCCGCGTCGCGGCCAACTGCGTGAGCTTCGAGGTAAAGATAATTCCTGGGATCGCTGATCTTCTCGCCGTCAACGACGCCGAACGGCCTCACCTTTCCCTCGCGCTCAAGCTCCTGCGCCATGACGCGATACGTGACAGGTTGCTCGTCCATGATCGATTCGCGCGAGCGCTGCAAAAGGTCTACTAATCGCGGCGCCAATTGGAAGCGGAGGGAGGAAGTACCGTCGTCGGACACCATGTTGTTCTGCGTGGCGGGAATCAGCAGCGGGTGCCGCCCGTCGGCGTACGTGCCTCGAAACGGAGCTTCTTTGTGGTCCCTCGTCTGCATGGTCGCTTCACCGGTATCGAGCCAGTAGCGGTAGAGATATTCGATGTCGGTCGTACGGCCCCATCGCGCCATGAGAGCGCGGGTCGAAGTGCCGCCGTCCTCGTTTGAAAAAATTACCGTGTACTGCAGCAACGGCCGCCCGTTTTCGGTAATTTTCTCGCAATAGGCGGAAAGCGGGATGTCGGTAAACCTGCCGATCGTGTTCTGCCTTGCGTAGAGAATCGGAGCGTGAGCGAGGGCCGCGGAATAAGGGTCCCGGTCCGGGATTTCCCGAAATTTCACGGCCTGAACCTTGAGACTCGAACCTTGGGCCGATTGCACGTCGTTCCGTTCCACGCGCAAGCGGTGGGGTCCCCGTGGCAATCGTCCCAAAAACACCGCATACGAATACGGGGTTTCTCCGGCAAACGTCATCACGTGTTGGGGCGGCTTTGAATCGACCGTGAGGTTCGCAAGCGCCGCCTCCCGGCCTGGCTTCGACCAGTCCGAACCCGGCGAGGAAAGCTCAAGATCCGCAATTACCTCCCCGCCTTGCTTGACAACAAAGCGGAAATCCTGCGGTTCGGAGGCCAGCAGTCCAGCAGCGGACGCAAGCAGCGCGGGAACGAGGCGTCCTAGAAGTGCATTCCGCCGCCGCAAATCAGCACCTCGCCAGTAACATAATCGGATAGCGGTGAGCAGAAAAACAAAACCGCTCCCGCAGCCTCCTCCACTGAACCCGCGCGGCCGAGCGGGCACGCCACCTTCACGGCCTCAATTACCTGCGGCTGCACCCCAACTGCGATCTCGCGCCCTTGTATCCGGATAGATGCGCCGGCTCCGGTGAGCGGCTGCGTTAGCCGCGTTTGAATCATGCCGAACCCGACGCAGTTCACGTTTACGTTGTAACGGCCCCACTCCTTCGATAGCGTCTTCGTGAGTCCGATCACGCCGGCCTTTCCGGATGAATACCCTGCTTGCCCTGCGTTGCCGCCTGCCGATATCGAAGTAATATTCACCACCTTGCGCATCACGCGTGCGCCAGCCGCGGCCTCCCGCTTTGCCACGTCTCGCAAATGCCCCGACGCCGCTCTGAGGATCCGGAACGGAGCCGTCAAATGCACGTCAAGCATGGCCTGAAACTGCTCGTCGCTCGTTTTCTGGATGACGTTGTCCCAAGTGTACCCGGCGTTATTTACGATAATGTCCAATCCGCCGAAGCGGGCGATCGTGGCGTCGACCAACTGTTGAGGAAACTCCGGATTCGTCACGTCGCCTGCCAGATAGGCTGAGCCGGGCACTGCAGCGGACGCCTCGGCGGCGGGCTCGGCATCGAGGTCGTTGATCATGACGGATGCGCCCTCGGCAGCCAGAGCCTGGGCAATAGCGCGCCCGATCCCCCGGCCCGATCCCGTAACCAGGGAGACTTTCGCTTCAAGAGAAAATGGCATCAATCCCCGGAGTGTATTCTATCGCAGTTCCTTCGGTGCGCGGAGAGTAGAAGAGGGAAGGCGGTCCACGACGGCGTGCGGGGACGAATACGGAACGCCGAACGCCTATCAAAGCGAGAAGCAGATCCAGGAATTCCCGGAGCGCCAGGGAATCGAGTTCAGGGGCGAGAGCCGGCGCGAGTCGAACGGTTGGATAAAACGAGCCTTGGCTGATGCGCCAGGGCGGCGCGCGCTAACGGAAAATACCGGGCAAGTCTTCCCTTTTCGTGTTCAGCAATGAAAGCTTCGCGGGCCCCCCCCCAAAAGCGGTTGGCCGGTCTTTGCCATGTACCTCCGCTAGTGTCGAAAATTTACCCCGGCGTGACCATTTTGATGTTATACTCGTCTAGAATGTAAGAAGGGGTGGTTCTTCGCGTGCCGGAAGAACAAAAAATGGAGGTCACATGCGCATGAAATCGCTTCTGGCGGCCGTCGTAGTCGCTGGATTGTCAATCGGAACCGCAAACGCTCAAATTCTCTACGGATCGCTCATCGGAAACGTGACCGATCCAACCAACGCTGCGATTGTCGACGCCAAGGTCACGATCACGGAACGCCAAACGAATCAGGTTCGCGAGGCGGCGACAAACGAGTCCGGCCTTTTCTCGTTCCAGACTCTGCAACCCGGCGCCTACGACCTCAAGGTCGTACGCGACGGCTTCCGGATGTACACCAACACGGGTGTCACCGTCTCCATCAATAGCGTTACGCGCATCGATGTGGGCCTTCAGATGGGCTCGGTCGCCGAAACCGTGCAGGTGACCGCGGCGGCGACACTAATGCAGACGGACCGCTCGGAAGTGCGGTCGGAAATCACGGCCGAAGCGTTCCAGAACCTGCCGGTGGCTCCGGGACGCAACTATCAGCAGCTCTTCAAGACGCTGCCTGGGTTCCGCCCGCCTACAAACGCGCATTCGGTGCCCACCAACCCTTCGCGCGCGCTGACGTTCAACGTCAACGGCGCGAGCTACGCGATCAACAACACCAAAATTGACGGAGCAAGTTCGATCGCTCCCTGGCTCCCGCACGCAACGGCATTCGTGCCGACGCTCGAAGCCATCGAGACCGTGAATGTGGTGACCAACAGTTTCGACGCCGAGCAAGGCCTCGCGGGCGGGGCTGCTGTCAACGTCCAGATTCGCAGCGGCACGAACGACATGCATGTCGTGCTATTCGCATACAACACCAACAACAATCTTAAGGCGAAGAATTTTTTCCTGCCGGCGGGCCAGGACAAGCCGAAGCTTGTGAACAACGAATTCGGCGGCACCGTCGGGGGGCCCATCAAGAAGGACAAGCTCTTCTATTTCGCAAGCTACGAGGGCAGCCCGAATCGCGAGTTCGCCTCCCGGTTCGGTTCAGTGCCGACCCCGGCGATGAAGTTGGGCGACATGAGCGAGTCCCCGCGCATCGTTTACGACCCCCTGACAGGCAACCCTGATGGCAGCGGGCGAGTCGCCTTTCCGGACAATCGCATACCGGCCAACCGCATCAGCCCGATTACCAAGAAACTGGTCGACCTGACTCCGAATCCCAACCAGCCCGGCCTGTCGAACAACTTCTTCCAGGGCGGCTCTTACGTCTATGATCGTCACCGAGTGGACTCGAAGGTCAACTACAGCGCATCGAGCAAACTCACCATGTTCGGGCGCTACAGCCAGATGCACTACAACATGAACAATCCCCAGTTGTTCGGGGCGCTGGGCGGACCCGAGATTTCAGGCGCGGGGGGAAATCCGGGCAAAGCCAACGGCGACACGTACAGCTTCACGGGCGCGGCGACCTACGTGTTCACCCCCACCCTCATAATGGACGCTTACTTCGGCTACACCAGGATGGACACCCACGTAGCCCAAGCCCGACTGGACAAAAAGCTCGGCACCGACTTCCTGGGAATCCCGGGCACCAACGGTTCCCGCCGTTTCGAAGGCGGTTGGCCGCAGTTCGACATTGACGGCTACACGCCGTTGGGAGTTCCCTATAACTTTATGCCCTACGACCGGCGCGACCCGCAATCTCAGTACGTGGCGAATTTCAACTGGACCAAGAAGTCGCATGAAGTCCGTTTTGGATTCGACCTGTACCGCACCGGCATGAACCACACACAACCCGAGGCCACTGGCGCTTTTTACGGCGCTCAAGGCGGATTCGCATTCACCGGCGGGCCGACGACCGTCCCGTCCCAGTCAGCCAACAATTTCAACTCCTACTCGGCGTTTCTCTTAGGTCTGCCGCAGCGCGCGGGCAAGATCACTCAAGTACCGGACGAGTACAACACGCGGTCGTTCCAATACAGCTTCTACGCTCGGGACCGTTGGAACGTTTCTCGGAAACTGACCTTGTCGTATGGCCTGCGATGGGAATATTTCCCGTTCCCGACACGCGCGGATCGCGGCTTGGAGTTGTACGACCAGGCCGCAAACAAGATGCTGATCTGCGGCATCGGAAACATTCCGAAGAATTGCGGCGTCGAGGAAAGTAAAAGGAAGTTCGCGCCCCGCCTGGGCTTTGCCTATCGGGTCAACGAAGGCTTCGTGATTCGCGCGGGATATGGCCTTACAAACGATCCGTTCTCGTTACAGAGACCGTTCCGCACAAATTATCCCGTGCTGCTGATCCAGAATCTGGAGGGCGCGAACGCCTTCCAGCCGTACGCTCCGATTGCGCAGGGTATCCCCCGGGCTGTGGTTCCGGACTTTGGTAACGGCGTGGTCGATATCCCCCCCACCTTCGCGGTAGTGACCGCGGACAAGAACTTCAAACGCGGCTATGTCCAGTCGTGGAATTTCACGATCCAGAAGCAGCTCAAATGGGACTTCGTTGGTCAGGCCGGTTATGTCGCAACCCGCAGCACGAACCAGATGGGTTACCTGGATCTGAATAACGGCCAGGTGATCGGCGCAGGGCAGGCGGGCCGTCCGTTCAGACAGCAGTTCGGGCGCACCGCGGCCACGACGGTGGTCAAGCCCTTCGGCACCACTCAATACGATTCGTTGCAGGCGACGCTCTCGCGTCGCCTGGCGCGCGGCGTAGGTCTGAACATGGCCTATACGTGGTCCAAGGTAATCGGCTACGTCGACAACAACGATGGCGGACCGGCCGTCAGCGCCATCGCATATTTCGACCGGAATCGGAACGTCCGCAACTATGACCGTACGCACAACGTCCAGATCTCGAACATTATCGAATTGCCATTCGGTAAGGGACAGAAGTTCGCGACCACGGGTGCGGCGGCGGCTGTGCTGGGCGGCTGGCAGGCGAATAGTATCTTAAGCTTCTACAGCGGCACGCCATTCACGATCGGTTCCGATGGTGCATCGCTGAACCTGCCCGGATCGACGCAGACAGCCGATCAGGTAAAGCCGTCGGTGGAGAAATTCGGAGCGGTCGGGAGGGGCACTCCCTATTTCGACGTGACGGCCTTTGCTCCGGTCACGGCGGCGCGCTTCGGCAACACGGGGCACAACATCATACGCGGACCCGGTGTCACCAACTGGGATTTCAGCATTTTCCGGAAGTTTGCGCTTACCGAGCGCTTCAAGTTGGAGTTCCGCGCGGAGTCGTTCAACTTTACGAATACGCCGCACTTCAACAACCCTGGAACCAACGTGTCGAGCTTCAATCCGACTATCACCGATCCCCTGCGGCGGTTCGGAGGGTTCGGAGAAATTACCGGCACGTCCGGAATCGGGCGTGACGGCATTGACGAGCGCCAGTTCCGGCTGGGGCTGCGGCTCAATTTCTAGTCTACGACTGGATGATGGTGAAAGTGGGCAGACGAATCGCCTTTAGTCGTCTGCCTCCTACTCAAAGCTATCACCGGCTGCGGGTCGCGGGGCGCACTGACTCCTGCCTCCCGGTGGGCCGATCCGCCGAAGCGATGGATATACCGGCGACGCTCCCGAGCTGCTCGTAGCTGCCGGGAACTTCTCGCTGCGATGCCCGCCGGTACCGGCGGTTCGTAAGATCGAGCGCGTGCCAGGACCCGCTCCGCAGGAACGCGATCCGGAGGTGAACATGGCGGGCACCCGCTGGCTTTGAGCCCGGCTAGGCAGTAGCCTGCAAGGGTGAGGGCTCAGGCGGAGGTGCACTTCAATCCGCCCAAGCACACTCTTGAAAATCGAACTAAGCTGTCCACCTACTTTCTGGAGTAAAGCATGAATAATCCCGCCATCGCGTCAACCTTCTCCTTTGTGGGATTGTCGTACACGGACTTGATCCGCATCGTTTCCCCAGCGCTGAATGTGTAGCCTCCAGCGCTTGAATAGACCTCCATCGGGCTCTCCGGTCCACCGGTGCGAACCCCTTTCCAGACGGTCTGATTCCTCGAAACACTGAACAGCTCGACCGAAGCGCCATACGGGTGCAGATGAGTGCCCAGGAAGTGGATGCTACCTTCGAACGGGAGAGTGAACGTGACCGCGCGCTCGTCCTTGCCAGGCGGAACGAAAAAGAGGTGCGGCGCCTGAACGCTGCGCAAGCTGCCGTAAAGCGGCTTGAGCGGTTTGGTCAAATCCTTGGCTCGAATCACGGTGAGGACCACCTTCATCGCAACGCGAATCGGATCGTCCCCGCGATTGTTGAACATCGGCATCCAGTGCAGCGGATCGCCAGGCGAGAAGACAACGCCAAAGCCGGCCGGCGGACTTCCGGGGTAAAGGCGTCCGAATAGATTCCCTTCAGCTCGTTTTCGGGATGCTGGTCGACGTGTTGGTCGGCAAGGAACGTGTGGCACAGATAATTCTCGCGAGGGCTCCTGCCCTTCGAATCCACGATCGTGGTCTTGTAGCCTATGACCCAAACTTTCTCCTCGAACCGGAGATTCTTCATTCCCGCCGGCAGGTGGTGGGCAAGCGCGCCCGGCTCAAGCTCCATTAGCGGAGTGGAAAACTCGACATCGCTCGTCGCTCCATATTCCGAGACGGTCTGCGATGGCCGGAAGTTCGTAAGACCATCGGCCGCGGATGCCGGGAAAGAAAGCACGAGCAGTTGGATCGCGAAACGCATATTACTCCTTCGCGATCCGAAAACAAGCCATTTCCGTCGTGTTACGCACGAAGAGACGCCCATCGGCGATAGCGGGATTGTTCCACGTTTTTCCGTCGAGCGCAGGGAATTGAGCCACTTCCTGGAATCCGTCGGGCGAGGCCTTTACTAGAGCCAGGCCACCCGTCTCGGCCAACACGACCAGGTGTTCCCCGGCGAGCAGCAACTGCCCGTACCCATAACGGCCACCCTTCCACTTCAGCTCTCCGGTGGCGGCATCCATACACGCGAGAATCGCTTCGTCGAGACCGTAAATATACCCTTCGCGCAGTACGGAACTGCTGAACTTGTTCTTCATCCGGTTGTTCTCCCAGACCGTTTTCGCCGAAAACTTGCCGTCCGCCGCGACGATCTGGAACACTGCCGATCCGTGGCCATAGCCGGCCGAGATGAAGACGCGATCCGGCGCCGTGACAATCGGCTGCGCGCTGTTAATTTCGTGTTCGGTCCGCCATGGGTACTCCCAAAGCAGCGCGCCGTTCTCGATGGCCATCCCCATCGCGCGGCTCGCGCTCACGACGAGCAACTGCCGCTGACCCGCGAGCGTGACCACCACGGGCGACGTGTACGACTGCCGGTCGTCTAGCGCCTTCCACACAGCCTCGCCCGTCGTTTTATCGTACGCCACAACCGATTTGCCGCCAGGCCCGCCGGGCAGTACGATCACTTTGCCATCCACCACAAGCGGGGCGGCCGCCATGCCCCACTGAATATTTTCCGCCCCGTTTTCGGACAGGATATTCTTAGACCAGATGCGCTTGCCCGTTTCGCCATTGAGGCAGCGCAACTCACCCGCCGCACCCAGTGCGTAGACAAGACCCTCGTCCCAGGTGGGAGTCGCGCGTGGTCCACTGCCGCCCATGGACTCTTCGAAAAGCCCGTCCCAACCATGCTCCCAAAGCTCACGGCCGGTCGCGACATCGTAGGCAGCGACAATTTCCCGCGCCCGCCGTTGTTCGATTGTGTAAGCCTTACCGCGGGCGATGACAAACGAGGCGTACCCGCCGCCAACCGGCTGACGCCACAACTGTTTCAGCCCGATTGGCGGCCAGTTCGTGTCGATCGGCATCTGCGAATAGACGCCGAGCAACTGCGGGCCGCGAAACGTTGTCCAATATTCAGCCGCGAGCGGCGCCGCCGTTCTCTCTGAAACCCCGGAGGATGCGGTATGGACGGTATGGACAATGTTCTCGGGCGGGACGGCCGGGGCGGTCGCGGCCCTCTGCTGTTCGAGTTTCGCGAAATGCTGCTCCGGCTTGTAGAACGAAAACACTGGC
>SHUI01000086.1 GCA_009697455.1 Bryobacterales bacterium | reverse complement strand
CCATACTCTCATTCGAAGATGAGCCTGGAAACACTTCTTCCTTTCAGGCAAACGTCCGCAGCCAGGAGCCCGTAGCGGAGCGTCGCGGAGGTACACAGTTGCACGGACCGAAACCGCGTAGTATTCTGGTTCAAGTACCAAAACTTGCCGGAACTACCTGAAGTCGAAACCATCGTGCGGTCGCTCGCGCCGCGCCTCAAAGGGCAGCGGATACTCAATGCGGAGTTTCGTTGCGCGCGCGTGCTCCTGGGAGACGCTGAAGAGGCGGCGGCCCGGTTGGCAGGCGCGCGTATCGGCGAGGTGCGGCGGCACGGAAAGTTCATCGTTATCGAACTGAGTGGCGGCGCGAGTCTCCTCATTCATCTCGGAATGACGGGCAAGTTATTGCTTGACACAGCCGCGGAACCAGGGCGGCACACGCATGCCATCTTTACGCTCGATGGAGGTTCCCTGCTGTACGACGACATTCGCCAGTTCGGACGCATCGAGGTCGCGGAGGGGCTTCCAAGGCGAGCCGCCGCGCTTGGGCCGGATCCGCTCGAGATCGGCGGTCAGGAGTTTCTGGCACGGCTGGGCAGCCGAGGGTCGAGAATCAAGCCGCTGCTTTTGAATCAGACGTTCCTTCGCGGGTTGGGCAATATCTATTGCGATGAGGCGCTGTTCCGGGCGCGCATTCATCCGCGCGCGATTGCATCGAGCTTAAGCCGCGAGCGCGGGCTGCGGCTGCTGAAGGCGATTGTCGAAACGCTTGAGGAGTCGATCGCAAGCCGGGGATCGTCCGTCTCGGATTACGTGGACGCCGATGGGCAGAGAGGCAGTTTCCAGTTGCGCCATCGGGTCTACCAAAAAGGAGGCGAGCCGTGCGTCGAGTGCGGCACGCCCATCCGGCGGATACTGGTTGCGCAACGCGGGACGCATTTCTGCCCGCGATGCCAGCGAAGTTAGCGAACATGAACCTGATCCAATTATTCGATCTCTCTCTCGTGGGCCGCGGCGGCAAAACGGCGCTCGAATTCCAGAGCGTGAGTTTCACGTTTGCGGAATTGGATGCCCGCGCCAATCGCATGGCCAGAGCGCTCGCCGGGCGCGGCTTCGAGCAGGGCGACCGCTTGTGCGTGCAACTCGCCAATTGCGCCGAAATGATCGATCTCTATCTCGCCTGTCTCAAGACTGGCGTGATCTTCGTTCCCGTGAATGTGCTGTACCGTGATCGCGAGGTTCAGCACATCGTAAGCGACGCGGAGCCGCGTCTTTTCGTGACGGCGTCTGAAGCGGCGGAACTCGCGGGCGAGGCCGCCGCGCTTCCCTCGGACCGCCCCGCCGCGCCGGCGCTCGATGGCGACGCGCCCGCGGGAATCATCTACACGTCCGGAACCACCGGGGCGTCGAAGGGCGCGGTGATAACGCACAATAACTTTGCGGCGAACGCCTTGAACCTGCTTACGTGCTGGCAGATTACCGAAGCGGACAGGCTGCTACTCGCGATCCCTCTGTTTCATGTCCACGGCCTCGGCAACGGCCTGCACGCGTGGCTGATCTCGGGTTGCCGCGTGCGGCTGCTCGAACGTTTCGAGCATCAAAAGGCCGCTGCTGAATTTCTCGACTTCCGCCCCACGCTCTTCTTCGGAGTGCCCACGATCTACGTGCGGCTGCTCGATCTGCCCTCGGAAGCCGCTGTCGAAATCGGCGCTTTCATGAGACTCTTCGTTTCCGGTTCCGCACCCTTGCCCGCGCAGGTGCTTGAGGATTTCGACGCGCTTTACGGTCACCGCATCCTGGAGCGATACGGGATGACGGAGACGCTGATGAACATGGGGAACCCCTACATCGGTGAACGGCGCGCCGGAACCGTCGGTCTGCCCTTGCCTGGCGTTTCGGCGCGCGTGCTCGATCCCGAAGGCCGGCCCGTGCCTGATGGACAGAGCGGTGAACTGTACGTCAAGGGACCGAACGTATTTCCAGGATACTGGAGACGCGAAGAAGCCACGCGCGCGGCGTTTGAGGATGGTTACTTTCGGACTGGCGATATCGCCGTGCGTTCTGCGGACGGCTACTACACGTTGGAGGGCCGCAAGAGCGACCTCATCATCTCGGGCGGATTCAACATCTACCCGCGCGAAATCGAGGAGTTCCTTCTAGAGCAGGACGGCGTGAAGGAGGCCGCGGTCACGGGCGCGCCGGACCGCGTGCGCGGCGAAGTGCCCGTCGCCTACATCGTCACATGCGACGGATTCGACGCAGCCGCGGTTGAAGCGAAGTGCCGCTCAGCGCTTGCGTCGTTCAAAGTGCCGCGCGCGTTCATCGCGGTGGACAAGCTGCCGCGGACCGCTCTTGGAAAGGTGCAAAAGCACCTTCTTCCACGGGCTACTTCAACGCCCGGATCTTGATATTGCGGAACCACGCCTCGTCATTGTGGTTCTGAAGCGAAATCTGCCCTTTCCTGACTGGCTGCTTGACAAGAAGTTCGTAGACTTTCGAATCGGGACTCCAGCGCTTTGCCGCGCTTTCGGCGATGACGCTCGAATTGAGATCGGCGTCCACGACCTTCACTCCGTTGAGCCAATGCTCGACATGGCCGCCCTTCACCAGCAGCCGCGACGAATTGAACTCGCCGGCGGGCTTTGCCCTCTGCGTAACCGGCGCGACAACATCGTAAAGCGCGCCCGAGGTATGGCTTCCGCCGCGGCGGCCGTCGGGGTGTCTGTCGTTATCGATGCACTGGTACTCGAAGCCGACCACGTAATCGTGTCCTTTATCCCCACGTTTGCTGACGCGGTTCTTGTAGGCGAGCGCCACCTGATCTTCGAATTTCATCCCCGGAGGCTCTTCGACCCAGAGGTGGTCCTGGATGCGGTATTTGACGCCGCTGTTGCCGCCCTCGGAAATGCGCCAGTCGAAGACGAGTTCGAAGTTCTCGAAACGGTCGCGGGAGAACAGGTCCTCTCTTAAGCGAGGTTTGCTGGTAGCCTTCAGGCAACCGTCGGCGATGACGAATGAGTCGCCCGGCGGCGATTTTCGAACCGGGTCTTCCCAGCCGGTGAAAGTCTTGCCGTCGAAAAGTAACGTCCAGCCGTCGGCTTTTTCCTTCGGAGTAAGGTGGTTGTGTTGCGCCGAAACGGCGGACGCGAACAGCAGAATCGCGGCTTGCGCCGCAAGAAGGACGGCCCATGACCGGCCAGGAGGCCTGTCCCACATGTATTTTACGCCGCCTTCTGAACCTTGCCGTTCCTGATGCAGGAAGTGCAAACACGCATGCGCTTGGTGGCGCCCAGCACAAGCGCGCGTACGCTCTGCAGATTGATGTTCCAGCGGCGCTTGGTCACGTTATGGGCGTGGCTGATCTTGTTGCCGAACATGGGGCCTCGCCCGCAAATATCACAAACTCGTGCCATACTACAGAATTCTCCTTAAGGCTGAAATATCAGTCTACCAGCGTTTGGAACCAAGCTGCAACCGCCAGGCAGTGCTACAGTGCTACATGAGCGAATTCAATCACATTCACCACCTGGAAGACGGCGTATGGGTATGCGGCCGTACCCTCGCGTTCGAGGACCGCGAATTATTGCGTTGCGAGGCGCGCGACGACGCCGAGGACGCTGCCTGCGACCGCTGCGCGGAACAGATTCTCGGCTACTTCGGTTCACCGATGCACATACAATAGTAGTCTGAACCATCATGATGACGCTCAATCTCGGACTTGGAATCAGGTTGCTCAAGAAGCACCTCGGATCAAGCGCTATGGCGATACTGGCGCTGGCACTCGGAATAGGTTTGGCTGCGGCATCTCTGAGCCTCACCTACGGAATCCTGGCGCGACCCCTCCCGTTCACGGATCCGGAGCGCCTGGTGTGGATGTGGTCTTCAAGCATCCGTCGCGGCACCGGTACAGGCGCCGTGTCCATGGCGGACTTTCTCGACTATCGAAAACAAAGCGAATCGTTCGAACAGCTTTCCGCTTTCGTCTCCTGGCCCTATCAGATCGCTGGAAGCGGTGAAGCTGAACGAGTCGTGGGAGCTCGCGTGACCTCCGACCTTCCCGCGATGCTCGGCGTGAAGCCGGCCCTTGGGCGTTTGTTTCAGGCCTCGGAAGGAGAACCAGGAAACGACAAAGTCGCCATACTCGGAGATGCGCTGTGGCGCAGGAGTTTTGGCGGCGACGCCGGGATCCTCGGCAAAAGCGTCCGTATGGGCGGGGAGGATTATAAGGTGCTAGGCGTGCTCCCGCCCGGTGTGGAATTTCCGCCGATGTATGAAGTTTAGACACCGCTTGCCCTGCAGCCCGCGGAGAAGGCGTCGCGGCGTTTCCGCGCCCTGCGGCCGGTCGGCCGGATTAAGAAAAGCACGGGGCTGGCCGACATGCAGCTTGAACTCGAGATGATCGCGCGGCGCCTGGAGATCAAGTACCCGGGAACCAATTTCGACGTCGGCGTGAAACCTGTACCCCTCCAGGAGATACTTGGCGGTGGACTGACGTCGAATCTCCTCGGGGTGAGCGGAGCGGCCTTCGTATTGTTAATATTCGCCTGGGCGAATTTCGCTTCCCTGTTTTCGATGGGCGCGAAACGGGAACTCCGCGCCTCGGGCCCGGCGTTCGATGCCGGCGGCATGAACAACTGGGCGCTCGTTGCTGCGGGCTGCGGCGCGATCGGCGGCGCGATCGTTACGGCGTTTTGCCTTTTTCTCCTCCGCCAATTGGGACCCGGGAGGGTAATCCGCCTGAACGACGTCCGGTTTGACGGAATTACCGTTGGCTTTGTGGCGCTTGCGGCGCTGATCGCCTATCTGACTACGATCGTTGTTTCGCGCCGCGCGGTCCGGCAGGACGTGAAAACCGATTTCGAGATCACAGCCACCGTGATCGCTGGAGAACCGGACGCGACGAAGACCGGTTTCGAGATTACGCGCAGCGTAGTCGCTGGAGTGCAGGTCGCGGTGGCCTTCGCCGCCGTGGGTGCGGCGGTGTTCACGGCGAAAGGCTTCGCGCAATATGCATCCATTAGCCCCGGTTTTCCGACTGCGAACCTTGTCACTATGCAGGTGGTCGCCCCGCCTGCGAAATATGCCGAACCGGCGAAGCGCCTCTCTATTGTTGACGTGCTCTTTCAGAAGATTCGCCAGATACCTGGAGTCGAGGTCGTAGGCGGAAATTCGGAACTTGTGCTCAGCGGGCAGTCGAACGACGTGCTGTTCCTGATTGAAGGACGATCTCCGGTAGCGCCTGGAGGCCGCCCAAGCTACGTGGGCCAGCGTCTCGTTACCCAGGACTACTTCAAGGTGATGAGCATCCCGCTGATCAAGGGACGGCAGTTTGACCCGGGTGACGCGGGAAAGCCCAACGTTGTGTTGATCAATGACGTTCTGGCGCGGGAGTATTTTTTCCTGGATGAGCCCCTGGGCAAACAGATCGTGATCGACCTCGGGGAAAAATGGACCGGCGAGATCGTCGGCGTGGTCGGTTCTGTCCGTCACCTCACCCTGGGCACGCCGCCCTCAAGGGAACTGTACCTGTCCAACGTCCAGAGGCCGACCGGCGGATTGAATCTCATCGTGAAGACGCGGCCGGGTACAGACGTCGCAGCCCTCAAAGCAGCGATTACTGCCCAGGTGAAGTCGGTGGACCCCGAAATTCCTGTCGCTCAATTCCGTACCATGGACTCCGTGGTCGAGGATTCGCTGGCGCAGCCCCGCCTTTTTGCGACGATCGTCGAGGTGGCGGCCGCCGTGGCGGTTCTGATGTCCGTTCTCGCCCTTTTCGCGCTCGCCGGATCCATCGCGGCGGATGGAGGCGACGGTCAGCCGGAAACACTGCAATTCACCCTTCTTCGCGGAGCGATTCCGTCCGCGGCCGGCCTCGCGCTCGGATTCGGTATGTGGCGGTGGGCGGTAGGTTCCCTTCCATCAGTCACTGCGGACGTGGACAAGGGGGGGGCCGCGAGTGCACTCATCACGCTTGCGGTGATGGCGGTCCTGGGAACGGGGGCGTTGTTTCTGGGCGGGCAGGCGGGCGCCCCGCGGCGGAACTGACGCTCATCACGGCATGTGTCCGGTCTTGCGGCGGGAATCCCATTACCGGACACCGCCGCGTGGAACCTTTTTGCCAAATCCAGCGTAAATAGAGGAATAACAGCAGGATGGGCCTTGCTGGAGATGGCACGGCGCATGCGTCATAGGAGTGGGATCAATTGATGAAACGGAATCAGGCTGCAGTCAGCGTCCTTTGCGCGGCGGCGACGCTTACAGCGCCAATGCGCGCGCAAACGGCCGCTGTCGAAACCCCCAGTTGGCACTCCTCATTCACACGGCCCTACACCCCCAGGAAATACTCTCCCGTCGATTTCTCCAATTCTCACCGTCTTGAGTCGCTCATGCGCGCCGGGCGGATCTATCTCTCGCTCCAGGACGCGATTGCCCTCGCTCTGGAGAATAATCTCGATATCGAATACGCGCGCTACGGTCCGCGTATTGCCGATTCGGATATTCTCCGCGCGAGTGCCGGGCAATTGCTGAGAAACAATTCCGGAACGGGGGTCAGTTCCGGACCGTCGAGCGCCGGCGGTGGCGGCGTGCTGGCTGGCGCAAACCTGCTTGGCAGTGGTGGAGGCGGTGGCGGCGGCGGAAACGCGAGCATATTGAGCGGCTTCACTATTCAGGCGGCCGGCACGACAATCCCGAACCTCGATCCGGTGGTATTCGCCAACGTCAATACGGGTCACTCCACGTCTCCACTGGCCAGCCAATTCGTCACCGGAACCAATTTCCTGGTCTCTGAACGAAAGACGTTCAACTACGGCATACAGCAGGGCTTCCTGACGGGTACGACCGCTACTTTCGGCTGGAATAACAGCATTCTGCGTCAGAATTCCCCGAATAACGACTTTAATCCCTCGACGAATTCCGCCTTCGGCCTGTCCTTTCGTCAGAAACTGTTGCAGGGGTGGGGACGGTCCTTGAACGCTCGGCAGATAACGATCGCGAAGAACAATCGGGTCGCGTCGGATCTCGTATTCCGGTCGCAGGTGATTGCGACGATCTCGAATGTCGTCAACCTGTATTTCGACCTCGTGACGTTTAACGAGATTCTCGACGTCCGGAAGCAGGCGCTGGCCCTGAACCAAAAGCTCTACCAGGACAACCGGCGGCGGGTGCAGATCGGAACGCTCGCCCCGATCGAGATCGTGCAGGCCGAAGCTGAGGTCGCCACGAGCCAGCAGGAAGTGACGAACGCCGAAACTCAAGTAGAGCAACAGGAGCAGATTCTCAAGAATGTCCTCAGCCGCACCGGCGTGGACAGCCTGATGCTCGCCGAGGCGCGAATCGTGCCAACGACAAAGATCCAGGTGGCCGATTCGGAGGCCATCGAGCCGATTCAGGACTTGGTGGCGAAGGCGATGATCGCTCGTCCGGAACTCGAGCAGAACCGCATCGCCATCGAAAACAGCAAGCTCAGCATCAAGGGCACGAAAAGCGCCTTGATGCCGTCGCTTGATCTTACGGCGGACCTCTCGAACAACGCCCTCTCCGGCCAGGTGAACACTGTGCCATTCGTGAACCCGGCGGGGTCGCCGTCAAATCTGGTGCGGACTCGCGATCCTAATTCGGTGAACCAGTTCTTCCTCGGAGGCTATGGAACCGCGGTAGGCCAGTTGTTCCGCCGTAATTTCCCGGATTATTCGATTGGATTCTCGCTCAACATTCCGCTGCGAAACCGCGCCGCCCAAGCGGATTTGGCGAACGTCGAACTGGACCTCAGAAGGCAGGAGATCCGCGACAAGCAGCAGCGGAACGACATTCGTCTGAACGTCCTGAATGCCATGATCGCGCTGAAGCAGGCCCGCACCGCCTATGAGACGTCGGTGAAGGCGCGCACGCTGCGCGAGCAGACGCTCAACGCGGAGCGGAAAAAATATACCCTGGGGGCGTCGAGCCTGCTCAACGTGATTATCGCCCAACGGGATCTGGCGACCGGCCAGTTCGCGGAAGTAAGCGCGCTTAGCACCTATGCCCGTGCAAGGAACCAGATGAATTTCATGACGGGTCAAACGCTGCAAGCGCATGAGGTAAAGATCGAAGAAGCGAAGACGGGTCTGGTTTCGACACCCTCCGCGCTGCTTCCGGTGCTCGATCCGAAGTAACGTCACATGAAAGGAAATCGTATGTCTCAAAGGTGGATTCTCCCCGCAATTGCGGCCAGCACTTGTGCTTTCGCCGCGGAAGGTTCTTTTGATCGTACACTCACGGCATCCGCGCCCGTCCAACTGGAAGTTCGTTCGTCGTCGGGACGCATTTCCGTCCGTAACGGCAGCGGGTCGAGCGTTCGCGTCCACGCTTCCATCCGCTCAGAGCGGCAGGGCGGCGACGTCGAGAAGCGCATCCGCGAAATCGAATCGGCTCCGCCCGTTGAACAACGCGGCGGCACCGTCCGCGTCGGCTACTTCAAGGACAAGAGCGAGGCGGAGCGCAGGCGTCTCGAACGCGACATCTCGATCAATTACGATATTGAGGTTCCCGAACAGTGCCGCGTGAAGGCGGAAACGGGATCGGGCGGCGTCACCGTGGAAGGCGTGAAGGGCCCGGTCGACGCCAGTTCCGGATCGGGAAGCCTCACGCTGCAGCGGATCGGCGGTGAGACGCGGGCGCATACCGGATCGGGCGGCATCACGATCGATGCGGTCCAGGGCGGCGTGGAGGCGGAGACCGGTAGCGGATCGATCCGCGCCATCGCGGTTGCCGGGCCCATAATCGCCCGGACGGGCAGCGGCGGCATTCACCTCGACCAGACTGTCGCGGGGAGGGTTCGCGCGGAGTCCGGATCGGGCGGCCTGAACGTGAAACTCCCCAACGCGGGTTACGACCTTCACGCGAGCACCGGATCGGGCAGGATCACCGTGGATGCGCCGCTGACTGTGACCGGCTCCATCGACGAGCATAACGTTCGCGGAAAAGTGCGAAGCGGCGGGTACCCGCTCGATTTGAGCACCGGGTCGGGCGGCATCCAAGTTCGTTAGATGATCCGCATTCGTTACCTTGAGAAATCGTACCCGCTCGGCGCGGGGCGGAGTTATGTGCTGCGGCGCGTCTCGGCGGAAATCCGCGAGGGGGAGTTCGTCTCCATCATGGGTCCGTCGGGAGCGGGGAAATCAACACTGTTGCACATCTTGGGGATGCACGATAGCGCCTGGACCGGCGAGTTCTATTTCATGGACCAGCCGGTCCACGCGCTCGACCGGAAGAAGCGCGCCGATCTTCAGAAGCAATACATCGGGTTCGTCTTTCAGAGCTACCATTTGCTTGACGACCTGACCGTCGCCGAGAATCTGGATATGCCGCTTTCGTATCGGAATATCAGGCGTTCCGAGCGTGAAAGCATTGTCTGCGACGTGCTCGACCGCTTTCAAATCGTGGGTAAGAAGGACCTCTATCCGAATCAGCTTTCGGGCGGACAGCAGCAGTTGGTGGCGGTCGCGCGAGCGGTGGTATCGAGCCCAAAACTGATTCTGGCGGACGAGCCAACGGGCAATCTCCACTCCACCCAGGGCAAGGAGATCATGGAGTTGTTCAAGAAACTTAATGCCGAGGGCGTCACGATCGCGCAGGTGACCCACTCGGAGTCGAATGCGGCCTACGGGAACCGCATTATCAAGCTGGCCGACGGTTGGGTGGCTGAGTAGGTCCGGCCTCCTGGCCGGTCCCACATCACTGTACCGTGAACGTGACCGACGCCGAAGTATTTTCCCATTCGAGCGTCAACTTGCCTTTATTGCCTCCAGTCGATTCCAGTTTGATCGTGAACTGTTCGACGGGAGCGCCCGTCTTCTTCACATCCATGTCGACGCGCCCCACGTCCGCACTCTCTTTGTACTCGAACGCGCCCCACTGTTTCGCGGTCTTGTTTATGATCAGCTTCCATTGGCTCTCGCCGGGCAGCGTAAAGAGACCGTAGGTTCCCTTTGCTACCTTTAGACCGTTGATGTCGAGGTCCGCCGCGGACGTGATGGTCGTGGCTTCGTCAGCGCCGGTTCGCCAAACTTTGCCAAGTGGCTCAAGCCCTCCAAAAATCTTTCGGCCCTTCATGTAAGGGCGTCCGTACTCGATCGTAATCGTCTTGCCGTTGATGGTGGCGGATACCGTTTCATGGGGGCTTTTCCGCGGCGTCTGCGCCGCCACTTCAAAAGCCGCACCGAGCGCGAGTAGAGAGCCGGCGAGAATGGAGAATGTAGTCTTTTTCATCGTTGATCTATTGTACCGCGGGCCCTCATCGCGCGATAATCGCACGATGAACTGGAACGACGCAGCCCAAGACCTGCTTAACTCGATCCTTTCGGGTACACCGCGGCCCGTACGCGACGCCACCGAGAGCGAGATCCGGGAGGCCGCCGAACGGATCGCGGAAAGCGAAGACAAGCGGCGCGTTGGCGTTGAGATCGTAATTGCGGCCTGGGTCTCGACGACGCCGGAAGCCATTCGCCCGGATTTGCCTCGCCAGATGGAACGCTTCGGACTCGATCCGGAAGAATACCGGCATCTGCTTGACGCCTGAAGATTCCGAGTTCGGCGGCGAGAAGCTAGGCTGCTGGTGTAGTGTCCAACAAATAACTAGACAGACACTCCTCTTCTGAGTTATGCGGGGACATGGCGTTCTCCGTCGCTCTTTCCGCTCCCGAGCGGCAGCAGATTCAGCAATGGGTGGCGTCCCATGGCACTCCTCACCAGGTCGCCCTTCGGTGCCGCATTGTGCTGGCCACCGTGGACGGGCAGTCCGGCGTGGCCAGCCCCCGGAGCCGAAAACGAAAGAAATAATTGTCCATCGATTTCGTGGACACTACACTAGGGTGACATTTTATCGCCGGAACAACACGCGGGACTGTTTGGGCACCGGACAATCTGGCGTACCCTTACCCCGGCCGCGACGCCGTAATTCCCTTACCTTCCACGCACTCGTAGCGGCCAGCTTTCAAGTGCTTGAACTCTTCCGTGCGGCCGCTTGGCCAGCGGATGACCGCGCGTTCCACCGTGTCCCGCCGGCCCAACCCAAACGTAACCGGCATCTCCGATTGCGACAGGTAGCTCGATCCGCTGCGCACCATTCGCGAACTCGTTTCCTTGCCCTGATAGATACGCACCGTCGCGCCGATTGCATCGCGATTCGATTTCGTGCCAACCAGGCGGAAGCGGATGGAGCGATTGCCGCTCATCTGGTCGTTGCGGTAGAGCCGCGCCGGACCGTTGTTGGTGGTGATGAGAACGTCGAGGTCGCCGTCGTTATCAAAATCGCCGAATGCCGCACCACGGCCAACCTTCGGTTCGGCAAATCCGCCGCCTAGGTCTCCGGCCACATCGACGAAACCTTCCGCGCCGCGGTTGAGAAACAGGTTCGGGGGTTGAGCGTAATGTGCGTCTGCACTTGTCTTTCCCACTTCTTCGTCGATGTGGCCATTCACGACGAGAAGATCCAGACGCCCGTCGAGATCCGCGTCGAAGAAGAAGCACCCGAAGCCCAACCGCCGCCGCGTCAGACGGCCCACCTCGGACCGCGGCGCCTGATCGATATACGTGCCTCCGCCGCTGCTGCGGTAGAGGCCTAGCATTTCGTTGTCGAAGTTCGTGATCACGAGACCCGGAATACCCGAGTTGTCGTAGTCGGCCGCGTCCACTCCCATGCCCGCGCGCGCTTTCCCGTCTTCGCTGAACGCCAGACCGGCGCGCACCGCGACCTCCTCGAACGTGCCGTTGCGCGCGTTGCGGTAGAGCTTGTTCGGTTGCGTGTCGTTTGCCACGAAAAGATCGGGCCAGCCGTCCAGGTCGTAGTCGAGCATGGTGACGCCTAGCGACTTCGAACTGCTGTCGAACAAACCCGCCTTCGCCGTGACGTCTTCAAAGGCGCCGTTGCCGAGGTTGCGAAACAGCCAGCAGGTGGAGCCGCGATAAGCCTCGGGCGTGCAATAGGATTTCTGCTTGCCATCGAGACTGCAAAAGACGTCCTGCGCGGGCGACCACTTGACATAGTTGCAAACGAAAAGATCGAGGTGTCCGTCGCCATCGTAATCGAACCACAGCGCAGAACTGCTGAAGCCCTCCCGCTTTCCCAGCCCGCAGCGGTCCGTGACGTCGACAAAGCCGCCCGCGCCGGTATTGCGGAACAGCCGGCTTTGGCCCACACAGGAGACGAAAATGTCCGGAAAGCCGTCGTTGTTGTAATCGCCGACAGCGACCCCCATTCCGTACATTTCGACATCTAGCCCGGCGCGGCGCGTGACGTCTGAAAAAGTACCGTTGCGGTTGTTGTGGTAGAGGCGCAGGGTGCCGCGCGTCCGTTTGTGTCCCGGCCAGTCGCTGCCATTGACAAGCAGAATGTCCTGCCAGCCGTCGTTGTCGTAGTCGAGAAAGGCGCAGCCGGCGCCCAATGTTTCCGGGAGGTACTTGTCGCCGAAGGCCCCGGAATTATGCCGGAAATCGATTCCCGCCGCGGAGGTGACATCGGCAAAGCGGAATCCGGGGGCGCTGACCGCGGCTGAAAGCAGGGGCTCCGCCGCGCCGAACAGCAGATCCCGCCGCGTCATCAGGACAACCCGACCAAGCCCTTCTTGACGGCGAAGAGCACCAGTTCCGCGGTGCGATGGATATTGAGCGCCTCCATCAAATTGGCCCGGTGAACGGAAATGGTATTCACGCTCAGGCCGAGCATCCACGCGATTTCCTTGTTGGATTTGCCTTCCGCGATAAGCCGCAGCACTTGACGCTCCCGCTGCGTGAGGCGGTCGAAACCGTCCGAGGGCGCAGCTCCCTGAGTGAGTCCGGGGCCTCGATACTCCTGTCCGGCGGCAACCGCTTTCACCGCGGCCGTCAGATCCACCTCTATCGCGTTCTTTAGAAGATAGCCCTTGGCGCCGGCCTGGAAGGCGTTGCGCACGTAGTTCTCCTCGGCATGCATGCTGAGGATCAGGATAGCGGTATCCGGCAGCTTCTTGAGGATCTCGACGCTGGCCTGCACACCGTCGAGATCGGGCATGGCGAGATCCATGACGATCACGTCCGGCTCAAGGCGGAGCGCCAGTTCAAGCGCCTCGCGGCCGTTGCCCGCCTCGCCCACTACGCGCAGTTCCGGATCATCATCGAGGATGCGGCGGAACCCGGTACGGACCAGACGGTGATCGTCCGCCAACAGTACCGTGATTTCGCGTTTCGCGAGTTCGGGTTTCAAGCGCCGGCCGCCTTTTCCGATGCTGGAACCTGGAGAGAAACCAGTGTTCCCCCTTGTGCGGGCCGGGTGAAAGTCATTGATCCGCCCAGAATCTCCGCGCGTTCACGCATGGCGATCAAGCCAATACCCGAGACTGGACCGGGACGGAACCCCACGCCGCGGTCCTCCACTTCGAGGTGCAGACGTCCGCCGTCCATTGACACCCGCACCCACGCTTCGGCGGATCCTGAGTGTCGAGCCACGTTGTTTAGAGCCTCCTGAAGGATGCGGTACACGTGAATTGCCGTTTCGTCGGGGGCGAATGGACCCATGCCCCGCTTCTCATATCGTATAACGATACCCGTTTGCTTTTCGAAATGCTGCACGTACCACTCGAGAGTTTTTTCAAGACCGTAGTCGTCGAGCATGGCGGGGTGAAAAATCTGCGATAGGCTACGCATTTTTTCGAGCGTCTCCTGCGCAATGGCGCGGACCTCAGCCAAGTCGGAGCAAAACGGGGAGTCTGGGGGCAGTCCTCTGCGTTCGGCTCTGCCGAGCATCGCTCCCACAGCCGTGAGGATCTGGCCGAACTCGTCGTGCAGTTCTCGAGAGACGGAGTGAAGGATTTCTTCCTGCACCGAGATCAGCTTGCGCGCCAGGATGCGGTGCTGATCGGACAGGCCTTCGATGCGCTTGAAGATCCTGCGGTTGGCCTGAATGAGATAGAGGCTCGTCACTGAAATGGCTGCGAGCATCGCTACAATGAAGACGTAGACGTTTCGCTCGACGCGGTCGAAGATCCGCTGAATCTGTAAGACGGCTTGCTGCTCGGCCTCGTTGTTCAGGATGAGCAGGCGCGCGACGGTCGAAGTAAGAGCGGCCTGCTGGGCTTCGAGCGACGTGCGGATCAGGCGGCGCGCGGGTTCTTCGCGACCCGTGCGGGCCATTTCGAACATCTGGTCCGTGGAGTTCCAGAACTGGCGAAGGGAATCCGCGAGGCGTCGCTGACGCTCCGGGTCTTGTCCGCCCGTCTGTCCCGATGCCGCGAGTTGGTTCTCAATGCGAAGCGCGTCGTCGAGATCGAAGCGGATGCGGTCGAACTGTCCTTTCCACGCGACCAGCGGATACGGCTCGCCGCCCTCGACCATGTCCCGCATGGCGAGAGCGAGCGAATGCAGATTGTTCTGGATGCGCAGAAGTTGGAGAGAATCCTTGCGGTTTCGCTCGACCGTTTCCGACTGCAACGCGCGGACGCCGTTGATCTGTCGAAGCGCGTACCAGGAGAAGACGGCGACCAGCAAGAGGGTAATGGCGAATCCGATTAATAGCCGGCCGGTTGGGGAAGTGGGGCGCATGTGCATGGTCTGAGGAAAACGGCTGGAACTCCAAAAGCAAAAATAGATCCTTGAAGTATGTTTGTAGTATTAAGGGATCACTTCCCGCACGCACCGGAACCCGAGGGAGTTGTCCCGGTACGCAGGTAGGTAACCGTTGCGGTTGGAGGCGCGCGAAGACCGTAGATAGTAGAGCCACCCACCGCCGCGCGACAACCGTTCAGAACCGTCAGGAGGCCCCTCCGGATCCCTCTCCCCGACGCCCCGATACTCGGACGAATGCCAGTCGAAGCACCACTCCCAGACGTTCCCGAGTATGTCATATAAGCCGGAGGCGTTTGCCGTCTTCTTCGCAACCGGATGAGTGGCTCCGCCCGAGTTGCCGGAATGCCACGCGATATTTTCGAGGTCCCCGTAACGCGCCATCCTACTGCCGGCGCGCGCGGCGTATTCCCATTCAGCCTCGGTCGGGAGCCTGCCACCCGCCCACTGGCAGTATTGCTGCGCGTCGTTCCAATCCACGTTGACGATGGAATGATCGTCCCCCTGTGGGCATGACGGGGCCGGCGGCATGGATCTTTTCGTGGCCTGCGCGAACTTGCGGTATGCCGCTACGGTGATTTCGGTCTGGCTCATCCAGTTACCCGTGCTAAGGGTGACCGTGTTGCGCGGCCTTTCGTCCGGTTCGCACTCGGTGTCGACGTAGGAGCAGCCCATTTGAAAGGTTCCCGGGTGAATCCAGGCGTGGCGGAAGCCATCCTTAGGATTGACTTTTGAGCTGGTTCCCGGCACTGTAGCGCCCGGCTGCCCCGCCCAGGAATGGAATCGCGAGCGCCAGCGCAGCCCAAGCGGCGCGCGCGAGCAGCCGATTTCCGAGACTATTGACAGCAGTGAATGACATGCAGCTATGGTATCTCAACTCTCCTCCACGGCTCAGTCGCTAAACCCGCCTTCTCGTCCTACCGCAGTAAAGGGGCCAACCTAAGACGAAGGCGACAATTTCCTCGGAAGGGCACGTTGCCATTCCCAAGGACGTTCGCGAGGGACTCAACCTGAAGCCGGGTACTGAAGTGGCGATCGATGCCGAAGGCGAAACCCTGTCATTGATCGCTACTGGACGGCGTTCACAGCGGACGGCGGCAGCGAGAGCATGTGCGGATGGTTGAAGGACAAGTTTGGTTTCTCATGGCAGATTGTGCCAAAGCGGCTGGGCGAACTGCTGACCGATCCGGACAGGCGCGCGCAGACCGCGCGATGCAGGCCATGCTGAAGATGAAGAAACTGGATATCGGCACACTGGAACGAGCGGCAGACGGACAAGCCTGAGACGACGCGATCCCGCGATTCGTCCGGCGCGGCGACTACACGGATCATAACGTCATGAAGCAAGCCGAGGCGAGCCAATCCGCCGATCATTGAAGCGGAGGCTTTAGCTTCGGTGCCGCCCGACTCGACGTCCGCCGCTGTCCCTGGCCAGCCACGCCTTGAGCGCTGTGACCAAGCCGATAGCGAACGCGGCCGCTAGCCGCGCGGAAGGCATGGAGCCGCAGGTGGAGGCCATCTCCCGCCAAATATCAAGAGAACTTCCAGGCCAGATGGTGAATGTGAGCTTTGAGGGAGAGGTTGTCTTCCTCCGGGGGCGGGTGAAGACGCTGACTGACGCGAATCGCGCTGCCGCCATCGCTACCACGATGGGAAAGCTTGTGAATCTGCTGTACGTGGATGTGCCTCCACCCGAAGCGCAGATCCTGCTGCGCGTCAAGTTCGCGAGCGTCGACCGGAGTGTCAGCAACCAACTCGGAATCAATATCTTTAGTACCGGCGCCACCAACACCGTTGGATCGATCACCAAGCGACAGTTCTCCCCGCCGGCTCGTTTTCGGAGAAAGGCAACGCTGAGCGCTTGGCAAGAATGCTCCGGAACAGCGGCTACGAGGCGA
>SHUI01000085.1 GCA_009697455.1 Bryobacterales bacterium | reverse complement strand
CCGGGCTCGTCAGCCATTTGGCGAAATGCGCACGGCGGTCGGAGGTGGAATCGAGATCCATCGGAATGCCGTCGAGCGGCGTGGGCGGGAGCGGCCTTAGCAGCCGCGGATGGTTAACGTCGCCGGTGGCTTTCGCGAAGACAATAGAATCGCCCGCTTCGCTTCCGTTCTTGATTCCGATACGCGAAAACAGATTCGCCATCTGGTAGTACTGCTTCTGCGTCCACTTTTCGAGAGGATGATTGTGGCAGCGCGCGCAAGTGATGCGCTGTCCGAGAAACGCCAGCGTCGCGTTCTCACTCAGGTCGATCGGATCTTTGTGCAGGACGAAGTAGTTGAGCGCGCCCATCTGCTTCGAATTTCCCGACGCCGTGAAAATCTCGCGAGCGAACTGGTCCCACGGCTTGTTCTGTTTCACGCCGTCGCGAATCCAGTTGTAGAACGACCACATCGCGTTCGGCCGCAGGCGGCGGCTCGAAACCAGCATGAGATCGGACCACTTGTAGGTCCAGTAATCCACGTACTCGTCGCGCTCAAGAAGGCTGTCTACAAGCTTCGCCCGCTTATCGGCACTCTTGTCCGCAAGGAACGCTTCCACCTCTTCGGCGGTTGGTAATATTCCGGCGGCGTCGAGAAACGCCCGCCGGATGAACGTGGAATCCGCCGCACGGGCAGAGGGCGCGATGTTGAGCGTCTTCCACTTCGCGAGCGTTAGATCGTCGATGAAGTTGCGCCGCTCGAACTTTGAATACGCATCCGTCGAAACAGCGCCCGCGAAAGGCACGCTCATACGCGAGTAGAGGACGCGGCTCGAATAGTAGAGCGTGATCGCAGCCTCGCCGCTGCCGTTCATTTTGACGTGGCCCAAGTCGTCCACGCTGGCTACACCTTCGTCGCTTGTGGCGAACTTCACCCACCGCGTGACGTCCTGGACCTGGCCATCGGAGTACTTCGCACGCACCACCAACTGTTGTTCGCCGCCCGGCGCCAGTGTGGCGTTGGCAGGGTACACTTCAAGTCCCGTAATCTGCGGGTCCTTCTCGGCAGGCGCGGGAGTTCCCGACGCGATCCATTCGGCGAGCACGCGATATTCGAGCGAATCCGTATCGAAGCGCTTACCTCCGCCGTGTGGGGCCGCGCCGCTCGGCTTGAGAAGCATCAGGCTGCTCGACGGCTCGGCGAGCGAAACGCGCCGCCCGTTCGCCTGGCGCGTGAGCGTGTCGAAATCCACTTCGGGGTCGTATCCGCGCAGCGTAAGCTTGAAACCGTTCTTCCCGGCGAGCGCTCCGTGGCACGCGCCCTGATTGCAACCGGCTTTCGTCATGACGGGAATTACATGATTCCGAAAACTCCAGGTAAAAGGCGATTGCGCGCCTTTCACGCGGACCGTGGCGGATGCCGATGCGCCGTTCGCCGTGGCGGTAATTGTGACCTGCCCGTCGGCCACGGGCCGTAAGAGACCAGCGGCGTCCACGCTCGCCACTTTCGGATTCGACGAGGACCATTTCGCATTGCGCGTCCAGTCCTCCTGATGGCTATCGACGGCTGCCTCGGCCAGCAGTTGATGCCGCGCTTCAGGCCCGGTGAGTTCCACTTGCGGCGGAAGAATGGAAAGGCTTGGAGAGGCAAGCGTAATGCCGCTCAGCGCCAATAGAAAAAGAGTCGGCTTCATGGAAATTCGTGGTCTAGCTAAACAGTTCGCGAATCGGCTCGACACCGGAGTCGACCAGCGGAATCGGACGTCCCTGCGCACCAGGCAATTCGAAATTCATAGGCAGTCCCAAGCCGTGATACACGGTCGCCGCCACCTGCGCGGGCGTGACGGGACGGTCCTTCGGAAGAGCGCCGATCTCGTCTGAAGCGCCAATCACCTGGCCACCTTTAATCCCCCCGCCGGCCATCGACATCGTCCAGCACTGCGGCCAGTGGTCGCGTCCGCCGGCCGGGTTGATCTTGGGAGTGCGGCCGAACTCGCCGGTCGCAACCACCATCGTGTCGCCGAGAAGCCGCCGATCCTGCAAGTCCTCAAGCAGCGAACTGTAGGCCATGTCGAACATCGGACCCACGAGATCGCGATAGCAACTGATCGGGCTGAACGGCTTCGATCCGTGAATATCCCACGTGATCTCGTCGAAAACGGTTTCAAACATGTTGACCGTGACGAAGCGCACACCGGCTTCGATCAGGCGGCGGGCGAGCAGGCAACTCTGCCCAAAACGGTTGAGCCCGTATTTTTCGCGAACCTTCTCCGGCTCACGCGAAAGGTCGAAGGCCTCGCGCGCCTTCTGCGAGGACATCAGCGTGTAGGCCTGATGGAAAGTGGAATCGAGCAGCCGGGCGTCGGCGGAAGTTTCAAACTTGCTCACCGTCTTGTCGACCATCTCGCGCCAGTTCTTGCGGCGATCGACACGCAATGCGGAGAGGTAATCCGGCGGCAGCATGTCCGGCACTTTGAAATTCGGGTCTGACGGGTCGGCGTTCAGAACGAACGGGTCGAACTGCTTGCCGAGGAAACCGGCGTTCTGCCCATGCGGCATGTTACCGCCGGTGTTTCCGATAGGACGCGGCAGCAGCACGTGCGGCGGGACGTCGCCCTTCGGCCCGCGCACTTTGCCTAGCACGCAGCCCATGTGCGGATGCTCGATGCCGCCCTGGAAGAGCCGCCCCGTCTGCATCATCTGGTGGCCGGTGTCGTGGACGGCCGCGGCGGTGTGGTACACGCTGCGGATGAGCGCGAACTTATCGGCGTGCTTCGCCATGCGCGGGAAATTTTCGGAGATCTCGATGCCGGCGACATTCGTTTTGATCGGCTTGTACGGTCCGCGAATTTCGGCTGGAGCGTTGGGCTTCATGTCCCACGTGTCGAGCTGCGAGGGGCCGCCGACGAGAAAGAGCATAATGCAGTTGGTCTCTTTGGGCGAGATCTCCTGCTTCGAGGCGAGCGCCTTCGTGGCGAAGAATTGCGGCAGCCCGAGACCCAGAAGGGGGATGGAGCCGGCGTGCAGAAAATCGCGGCGGCGCAGGCCGTCACAGAATTCAACCGGTTTGTCGGCATCGAGTCGTATCATGGGTGTAGTACTCCTTATCTAGATACAGAGGCTGAGCCGATTCTAACGAATTGCAGTGGGGAGTGCAAACAGGTTCACGCGGGTGTCGCGGATGTAAGCGATTTCGCGAACTTGCTTTCAATGGGTTTACATGCCGGACAGTCCCTGGGGTTTTTTGAACCGGGCTTTTGGGGTCCGGCGAAGCCTCAAGATCCGGTCTCGGTGACCGTTGCGCGCAGACGTCCGCGCGACACACGCACTCGAATCTGGGAACCGGCCGGCGCTTCCGCCGCATCCTTAATCGCTTCTCCAGACGGGCCGGTCACGATCGCGTAGCCCCGCTCCAACACCAGCAGAGGACTCAATTGGCCGAGTTTGGCCCCAAGGGTTTCGAGGCGCGCGCGCCGCCGCGCAAGACCCGTCCGGACGGTTTCGACGGCGTTCCTGTGCGCATTCTCCAGCCGCGCATGATTGCGAGCCAATTGCGGACGCGGATCGAAGCGCGCTAATCGCCCGCCCACGGCCTCGAGCGCGCGCTTTCGTTCTTCAAGAGCCTCCCGGACGCGGTCCCGAAGCCGGAACTGCAGGTCGTCGGTACGCTGGAGCTTGCGGCCGATCGCGCGATTCAAGAGAAGCAGCGCACGCTCGATTCCTTGCTCCCTCAGACGGCGGGATGTCATCGAAAGCCGGTACCGGACAATCGAAATCGCCCTCGCATCGAGCGCACCTATCCGCTCGAAAATCTCCTCGCGATTTGGGGCTACGAGTTCCGCCGCGGCCGATGGCGTCGGAGCGCGCAAATCCGCAACAAAATCCGCAATCGTGAAGTCGGTTTCGTGCCCGATCGCGGAGACCACGGGTACCTTGCAGTCGAAGATCGCGCGGGCGACGGCTTCTTCGTTGAACGTCCAAAGGTCTTCAAGCGAGCCGCCGCCGCGCGCGACGATCAGCACGTCCGGCCATCGGCTCCAGCTGAAATATTCAATGCCGCGGCAGACTTCCTCAACCGATCCCTCGCCCTGCACCAGCGCCGGATACAGCCGGATATGAAGGCCGGGGAAGCGGCGGCCAAGAATCTGAACCAGATCCGCGATCGCCGCTCCCCGAGGCGACGTCACGATACCGATGCGGCGGGGGAAGCGCGGGAGCCGGCGCTTGCGCGCGGAATCGAACAGGCCTTCGGCCGCCAGTTTCTTCTTCAGTTGCTCGAAAGCCAGTTGCAACGCACCGTAGCCTTGTGGCTCGAGAGTTTCGACCAGTAACTGGTATTCGCCGCGCGCATCGTAGACGTCGATTCGTCCGCGGGCGATCACCGCCACGCCGTCCTGAGGTTTGAACTTCAGAAAACGCAGTGACGACTTGAAGCAGGCGCAGCGGACCTGAGCCGAGGCGTCCTTCAGCGTAAAGTAGCAGTGTCCGCTCGCGGCGGTTTTGACACCGGAGATCTCGCCCGATACCCAGACGTCCGCGAACTCAACGTTGAGCAGCGCGCGGATCGAGGCGTTCAGTTCCGCGACCGTTATCACCTGCCGCGAAGGCGCGAATTGAAGAGAAATCTGTTCCATTGTCAGGTGAGTCAGTGCGTTTCGCGGAACCGAAGCGGTGGGCTCGCCGTCCCCCTCGCCAAAAGCGCCGACGCCGACTGTCCTTCCCGGTAGAGCCTGCCTGTTTCGATACCTTCATATCGAGGCAGGTATCCGGCCAACTTACGGAGCGCTTTTTCCATCTGCAGCCGCGCGCCAATGAAATTTCCGGAACTTTGGTGGTGAGCCGCGACCGCGAAGTGAATCAATGCCTGCAGAAACATTCGCCGTGGTCCACGTTCGGCCTTCCATTCCTCTTCGAGCGCTTCATGTGATTCGAAATACTCGCGGGCATCGAACAGATGGATGCCTCGGTCGAACCCTGTCACGCGGCGACGGCTCCGGCGGCGACCAGCGCGGCAAACTCCTCTTCCGAGTATCCGAGTTCCAGCAGAATCTCGCGCGAGTGTTGGCCGATTTCCGGCGCCATCGTCGGCTTGCGCTTCTCCACACCGTCTACCCGCATCGGGCTGTCCACGGTTCGCAGAGGTCCGCCCTCCACCTGATCCACTTCGGGGAATACGCCGTTCCCCTGCATCTGCTGGTCCTGGGCGACCTCGACCGGCGTAGGCACCGGCCCCCAAACCACCCCGTGCTCCTTGAACAGCTTCGCGCATTGCGCCATATCGAGCGCTCCGATGACGCGGTCCAGCAACTCAATCAGCTCGCGCGAGTGCTCCGTGCGAGCCTTGAATGTGTGAAAGCAGGGGTTCCCTATCATCTCTCTGAATCCCAGCGCGTGACATAGCCGCGGCCAGTCCTGGCGGGGATCAAGGCAACAGAGAATGAAACGGAAGCCGTCCCGCGTCACGTAATGGTTGACCAGCGGATTGATCGTTGTGTTCCGCGTGCGCTGGGGCGGGAACTCCGCGCCGCAATGGGCGGCCTGAATCTGGCAACTGTTCGACCACGCGCCACTGGCCATTAGCGACGTAGAGACTCGGGCCCCTTTTCCCGTCCGCTCGCGCTGATACAGCCCCAGCATGATAGCCCCGAACAAGGACGTGGCGGTTGGATGGTCTCCAAAACCCGCCGGGGCAAGCGTCGGTTCAGTATCGGCGTTGTGCATCAGTCCCATCAGGCCCGAGCGCGCCCAATAGGCCGTGGTGTCATAGCCGGGTTTCCCCGCTTCGCCGCCTTGTTCGCCGTAACCGGTCACATAGGCGTAAATAAGACGCGGATTCACGGCGGACAGGTCCTCGTATGACATGCGGAAGCGCGCCACCAGGTCAGGCTGAAAGTTCGTGATAAAGACGTCGGCGCTCGCGACAAGTTTACCGAGAACGACACCCCCCTCCTCCCTGGAAAGGTCAAGTGCCAAGCTCCTTCTGTTCCGCGCATCGAGAATCCAGCAGTAGTTGTGGCTCGAAACCGGCATGCCGGGAACAGCCCCCAGGCGCCTATAGGGATCACCACCACGCGGGTACTCCACCTTGATGACTTCGGCGCCGAAGTCCGACAGGATCGACGCCGCCGCCGGTCCGGCAATGTAAGTGCCGCAATCGATGACGCGAATGCCCTTCAGGATCGACATCTTATAAGGCTATCACTGCTTTACCTAAGATCCTGCGACTGGCAAGATCGCGAAGCGCGGCGGGCGCTTCATCCAGTCCGTATGTTGGTCCCACGACTGGCCGGATACGCCCTTCGTGAAACAAGCCGACGAGGCTTTCCTGTGTAGCAGCTAAGTACTCCGGCCGGTTGGCAACATACCCGCCCCACAGCACGCCGACTATCGAAATGTTCTTGAGCAGTACCCGGTTCGCGGCGATTGTGGGTATGCGGCCGCCGGCGAAACCGATCACGAGCAGGCGGCCCTCCGCGGCGATACACTTCGTTGATAGATCGAAGATATCGGCACCCACGGGGTCATAGATTACGTTCGCTCCTCCGCCGGTAATGTCCTTGACCTTGTCGACCCACTCCGGGCCTGAATAATCGAGTGCGTAAAGGGCTCCCTGCGCACGGCAAAAATCAAGCTTCGCAGCACTCCCGGCCGTCGCGATAACCCGCGCGCCAAGGGCCGCGCCAAGCTGGATTGCCGACATCCCGACACCGCTGGCGCCCGCATGGACGAGCAGCCACTCGCCTGCCTTGAGCGCTGCACGATGAGTCAGCGCGAACCAGGAGGTATGGTAAACGATCGGCATGGATGCCGCTTCGACGGCCGACATGCCTTGTGGAAGAGGCCATACGCGGTTTGCCTGGGCCACTGAAAACTCAGCGAATCCGCCTCCCCAGGGCAGCGCGACCACTTCGTCGCCCAGCTTCCACTCGCTCACGCCTTCGCCCACACCATCGATCACGCCTGCAACTTCCGCTCCCGCCGTGAACGGAAAAGGCGGTTTCACCTGGTACTTTCCCTGAATCTGAAGAATGTCGAAGAAGTTGATCGCGGAGGCGAGATTGCGGACCCGAACCTCTCCTGGACCAGGCTCGGGCAGGCGTACTTCGGCGAATGTCATTTCCTCCGGCTCGCACCACCTGTGGACTTGCCACGCTTTGGGCATCTTGTGAATTATACTCCGCGGAGCGCGGTCTCCAAGCTACGCTCCATGAAACAACCGCTGCGATTGGCGGCATGCAGGGCAAGCGCTCGCGATTCGCCGCCTGCCCTCCACTGCGAATGCGGCAGAACTCAAACGAAAGCCTTATGCTGGATCCCACCCGAACCCGGGCTTATCGTGCGGCTGCATGTAGATCCCCTCGGGGCCGCGGGTCAGCCGGTAGGATTCTTCGAATCTCTTGTAGTAATCCGCCGGGCCGCCGGGCGGAGGCATGAACATTTCGCACCACGGGGCGTTCACCGTCGCCATCGAAAACGCCACCGTCTCCGGCGTCAACCCTCCGCCATGAGGGATCACCGGAATGTCGTAGGCGGCCGCCAGAGCGGCGATCTTCCGCAACTCCGTCAGCCCACCGCACCACTGTGCATCCGGCTGCCAGATCTCCGCGGACTGATTTTCCAGGAGCAGCCGGAAACCATACCGGCCATATTCGTGTTCGCCGGTCACAATCCGCGTCGATTTGATCGCTTTCCGGAGACGGCCGAACCCGGCATAGTCGTGCGGCTGAAGCACTTCTTCCATCCAGTAGATGCGATAGGGCTCCAGCATTTCGGCCATTTCAAGGGTGTAGCGCTCCGTCCAGGCCATCCAGCAGTCAAGCATGATGTCACCATCCGGGCCCAGCGCCTGCCTTGCTCGTTTCACCAGGTCCACGTTCTTCTTCATTCCCTCGCGTCCATCCGCCGGACCATGAGGGATCGCGAGTTTCAGCCGCTTGTACCCAAACTCCACATGCTGTTCAATGTCGTTGCCTGTGCAATAGGTAGGGATCCGCTCCTTGGTTTGCCCTCCAAGCAGCTTGTATACGGGCATGTTGAGGGCTTTTCCGATGATGTCCCACAGCGCTACATCGACGCCGCTGATAGCGTGCATTGTCACACCCATCCGGCCGTAGCTCATGGTGGAGCGCCACATGATGTCCCACAATTTTTCGACGTCGAACGGATCCTCTCCAAGCAGAAGCTTCACGAGGTGTCCCTCGATGATGTAATTCCCAGCCCTCCCGCCGTTTCCATATCCCTTGATACCCTTGTCTGTCGTTACTTCGACGGTGAAGTCTTCGAGTTGCCCAGGATCGGGATTGAACAGGGACCGCGTCGCCTTGTATTTCGGGTAAATCGACATCGGGTTCGCGACTTCGACCTCCTGCGTGCTCCAGGCCCCCGGCGTGGGTTTGAAGGGCGTGACCGGAAGACGCGGCCGCGCCCTGACGATCTTAACGCTGGTGATTTTCATCTTGCCGCGGCCTAGGTCGGGCGTCTGTGGGGAAGCCAGAGGGGTGGCCAACACCGCCCCTCCGGTAGTCAGGAAAGTTCTGCGTTTCATGGAAGCTCCTCGTTTCAGCGAATGGGATTGTCCGAATCACCGATTCTAGCGATTCCGGGCGAGTCCAGCCGCGCGGCTTCCCGGAGTGCGCAGAAGGGCGGTGGCCGCCAAATCGGGCGGAGGCCGCCAAATAGAGTTTCCTCTCAAACGTCCGGCAAACCATACGTGGCGCACCCATTTCAAGATGACCTCGACCAAGTTTCCAAGAGCGCGAAAGAGCCACCCCGCGACGCAACCTCGGTAAAGGCCGTGGCCTACGATTTCCGCAGACCTGACCGCATCGCCAAGGACCTGCTTCACGCTTTCGTCAATCGTCAATCTGGTATCCGTCGAGCAGTTGTCGTTCAAGGAGTTCTCCCAGTGTCTTCCCTCCCCCACCTGCATGGTTTGTCTCGGCATGAAGCCATTCGATGGCAGCGCAGTGCTGGAGTTGAATCCTCCGCTTAACTTTCCGCTGCTCGAAATCTTGCTGGGCGGGAGCGGCCGCGGGCTGACGCGCATCAATCGCGAGGTGAAGGAAATCGAACAGCAGATTCCCGACACGCTGTTCCCGATCATGCTGCACGATCTTAAAGAGGCGTGGCAGGGGGTTACCAACATCAACTTCACCATCGAGAGCCGCGAGACTGAGCCGCAGCTTCTCCAAATTCTTACACCCACCGAGGCCGTAGTCTCGATCGGCATCGAAGTCCGCATAGGCGAAACCACCGGCACGATGAACATCGGCCTGCCGTCCATCATCATCAAGATGTTGCGGCACCGTTTCGACCAGCAATGGCCGGTGCGCAAAACGGATTCCACCGAAGAGGAACAGACCCGGGTATTGAACATTATCAAGAAGGCGAACGTCGACATGGAAGTGCGTCTGTTGGGACCGTTGCTGTCGATCGAAAATCTTCTAAAACTGGACGTGGGCGATGTGTTGAGCTTCGATCACGCGGTAGGCAAGCCGCTCTCACTGCTCGCAAACGGAAAGACCAAGTATCAGGGACAGGTGGTGGCACAGGGGCGAAAAAGAGCCTTCCTCGTGGAAACTCTCGAGACGTAATTTAGAAAGTGCGGGTTGGAGGTTTGCCTGCATGTGATAGCCTACTCGAATGCGCTATCGCCATCGCGTGCTCGGGATGCTGTTTCTGTTGTCGATCATCACGTATATCGACCGCGTATGCATCTCCGTGGCCGGGCCCAGAATGCAGGCGGATCTGGGAATTTCGCCGGAGCAATGGGGCTGGGTCGTCGGACTGTTCGCGATCGCCTACGCCGCCTTCGAGATTCCGAGCGGGACATTGGGTGACCGGATCGGCCCGCGGAAAGTTCTGACCCGCATCGTTATTTGGTGGTCGGCGTTCACTTCCCTTACAGGTTTCGCGACCAGTTTCGCGATGCTGCTGCCGATCCGGTTTCTCTTCGGTGCGGGCGAGGCGGGCGCGTATCCGAACAGTTCTTCCAGCATCTCACGGTGGTTTCCCGTCGTCGAGCGGGCTCGGGCCCACGGGTTCGTATGGATGGCCAGCCGGATCGGGGGAGCGTTATCCCCGTTTCTAGTGGTTCCGATTCAGCAGGCGTATGGGTGGCGTGCAGCCTTCTTCGCGTTCGGCTTCCTGGGCGTGATCTGGTCGGCTTTCTGGTACGCGTGGTATCGCGACTACCCGTCCGAAAAATCTGGCGTGACGACGAAGGAACTCGAGGAAATCGGCACGGATCCGCGCGGAGCGCATCACGGACTGCCTTGGCTGATCGCACTTCGCAGCAGGAACCTTTGGTTCATCATGCTGATGTATTTCACATACTGCTACGGCTCGTTTTTCTTCTTGTCGTGGCTCCACACCTATCTGGTTAAAGGACGGGGGTTCAGCGAGAAGGACCTCCTGCTTTCGACCTTGCCGTTCGTGCTGGGAGCGATCGCGAATGGCGCCGGCGGCTTCGCGAGTGACGCGATGGTGGCGAAGATCGGGCTGAAGTGGGGGCGCAGGTCCGTCGCGATGGCAGGCTTATCCGCATCGGCGGTCTTTACCGTGGCGACCGTGCTTACGGAGGACAAGATTCTGGCGCTGGTGTTCCTGGCTTTGAGCTACGCAGGATCGGACTTCATGCTTCCGACAGCATGGGCGGTGTGCCTTGACGTGGGCAAGAAATACGCGGGTGCGGTTACTGGGACGATGAACACGGCAGGGCAGATCGGGTCCTTCCTCTCCTCTGTTCTGTTTGGATATTTCGTCACGATGTCGAACAGCTACGATATCCCGCTGCTGCCGATCGCCGCGATGCTCGCCATCAGCGCGTTGCTTTGGCTGAAGATCGATCCAACTGAGCCGCTGATTCCAAGCTAGAGTAGGTCGCAAGACGGAAAAGGGAGCGGAATTCCGGCTGTCGGAGCCACGTTCTTCTCATTTCGGCGAAGCCTTTCCTGGTCTTTCTTGCCGGCGAGATCTCCAGTGGGCATTTTCTGATAGACTACCCACGAAGCCGGGTGAATAAGGCCCGGCCAAAAGGGAGGCTCGATGAGACTCAGACACTCGGTACGGCTTGCATGGGTGTTGGTGGCGGCGGCCGGCGCCTTCGCCAACCCGGCCGCCTGCACCCCGGGTGCCATGGGCCGAAATGTCATTGAAGGCCCCGGCCTCAACTGGTCGCAGGGCAACCTTGCAAAGACCATCACCGTTAAGGAGAAGTACAACCTCGACGTCCGCTTCGACATCAACAATATCTTCAAGATGCCGAACTTCAGCAATCCATCGTCCTCCGTCAACATCGTCAACCCCGGCCTGTTCGGCAAACCGGCCGGTACAGTTGGAGGCTGGTGTTGCCTCGGAGGCCAGTTTGCCGGACTGCTTGTTGTCAAGCCGTGGTTCTAGCGCCGGGATTCGTCGACGCCCACATTCACGTCTGGCCCGAGGCCATCGAGGTGAAACCCGCGCGCTACACAGTGGCCGACCACTTCGCGGTTTCGCGGCCCGCAGGCGTGCTGCGGACAGTGCTGATCCAGCCGGGGATGTACGGCTTCGATAACAGGTACATGCTTGAGGCGGTGGGGGCACACCCGGGCATCTTCTCAGCGGTGGCCGTCGTCGATGCCGACGCGGAATCGCTTGACGCGACCGTAGCGAAGCTTCGAGGCCAGGGTGTGCGCGGCTTCAGGATTACGGCTGCTAAAGACAAACCATGGGCGGAGTGGGCGGGGATGCACGGCCTATGGCGCGTGGCGGGGAGGGCTGGGATGGCCATGTGTCCGCTCATCAATCCAGAAGCGCTCCCCTGGGTCGCGGCGATGTGCGAGAAGCATCCGAACGTGAACGTCACAATCGATCACCTGGGCCGGGTGGGAGCGGCGTCGGCGAAGCCTCCGGACGCCGAAGTGCGCGTTCTCTGCGGCCTGGCGCGCTTCCCGCGAGTGCACGTCAAGGTATCGGCGTTCTATGCGCTCGGCCGGAAGCAGGTTCCGTACACGGATCTGGCGCCGATGATCCGTCAGGTGTTCGAGACTTACGGTCCGCGGCGGCTGATGTGGGGCAGCGACGCGCCCTATCAGGTGCAACCGCCACACAACTACGCCGCGTCCGTGGATCTGGTGCGTGAGCGGCTGACGTTTCTCAACGCGGAAGACCGCGCGTGGCTTCTCGCGCGAACCGCTGAGAGCGTGTTCTTCACGCCTTGAAGGAACCGCGGGGCGTCTTGAAACTCGGTTCGACCGCCAGCCATCCGGGCTGAACGTGCGACTCCACGTGCCGGCAGGCAGAGATTCCGGCCGGAATTGGCTCTCATGATGCGCGCGGCAAGGACAGCGCGTTCGCCGTGAAACGCCGAGCACAAGTATGCCAAGTGGAGTTCGTCTTCGTAGCGTATAGTTTCGAAAGTGTGGGCGGTAAGAGCCAGGGTGGCGTCGAAGCCGAGTGCGTCGCCTGCGTCGCGGAGGGCCATCGCGAGGTTTTTCAGGAAGAAGCCGGGAAAGAGTTGCAGCCCGTGATCGTGGGGGTAGTTGGGCATCTGGTCGTCGAGTAGCCGGAGACCTTTGCGGGCGATGGCCGAAGCCGCGATGGAGTCTTTGCCGATTAGCTGCTCGAGAAGCTCCATAGCGCGGGACCAATCCGCATCGACCGGTGCTATGCCGGTGCGGTTTACCAGCGGCGCTATGGAGCGGGGCAGGTCGCGAGGCTTGGGCATTTGGGCTCAACCGACCGGGGTCGGGATGACGCTTGAGGGCTTCATCAGGGCGTGTTCGATTTCGAGGCGGCGGACATCCTTGGGGTCTCGAAAACGGGCCTTGCCACCAGCTGTGCCCTTTCTAACCAATGCGGTTCGATGACGATGAGGACGGTGCCAGCAGTGGGGATGTTTTCGAGGATTTGAGGCAGGTAGTCAGTTTTCGCCGGCTGCCGAGCCCGCTGCGCTTTCCTGATCGCCGCTATGATTCTTGACGCTGGGGAAGTCGAGAAGAAGGTCCTGAACCGGAACCGACCACGGGCAGACAGATGTCGGTCACATTCAACTGCAGGCGGGCGTTCACGCGCGTCGTCTGATAGATTTCCACTGCTGGCAAACCGATCAGTTGGTAATTCGGCAATTGAGTAACGCGCGGGAAGATCGCCGCGTAAGCTGCGGGCAGCGTGATGAACGGCCCGGCATGTGTCGTTACGCCAAATTCCCCGCCTTCGAACACCTGGTGCCCGATAGGGACTCTTGGAGTGAAGGCTGACCGAAGGACTAGCGCTGCGTCGAATCGCACATGCTCCGGGCGGGTCGTACCTGGGGCATCATGGCCGATGCCCATCCAGATGCGCGGTCCAGCAAGACCTTGGTTGGTGGCCCAGGCTTCGAGCGAGTCGAACAAGGTGTCTGAAACCGCTTCATATGGACCGACATGGCGAATGAACGCCAGATGTGCCCGATGCAGCCGCCGGATCTTCGTTTCGGAAATAGAGTACGCGTCATCCGGCTGTTCGGCCGCGGTTTCTGGGCGCTGGTGCACCTGCGTGCGCGCCCAGGCGCGGTAGCTGCTGGGTGGCATGCCGAAGCGTCGACGAAAGGCGCGAGTGAACGTTTCATGATTCTGGAAACCGCAATCGAGGGCGATGTCGAGCAGCGTCGCGTCATGGATCAACAGCCGGAACGCGGCGCGTTCCAACCGGAGCCGCGCCACGTAGTTCTTAGGTGTCTCGCCGACCAGCGCCTGGAAGGTGCGCTGGAAGTGCGCAGGCGACAGCGATGCCTTCGCGCTGAGCACGTCAAGGCTGAGATCCTCGCCGAGATGCGCCTGAATGTGGACGTGGAGCGCAGGACTCATTCGTGGCGTCCGCCGAGTGCGCAAGCGCAGAGTTTGGTGAGATAACTGAGTCCGATCAGGACAAAGGGAGCGCCGGTCCAGCTTTCCGTCATGCCCACCAGCAGTGCGCCGTCGATCACCAGAAAGATGGCGAACAGTGCGAGGGCGGTGGGCCGCGATCTTGCGATCCAGCAGCTGGCGGCGTAGAAGATGGGCGCGCCGGCGAGAATGGAAACCCACGGGCCCGACGCCTGAGCATGTCCTTGGTACGTCGCCATCGGCTGCCCGGGGTTGATGAGGTAGCTATAGATAGCAACCCATCCAAAGGCTGCAGCGATTTGCGTGATTTCGGCGATCAAGGCTCCGGCGCACGCGCGTCCCCAATTTATCTTCATGCACTCACTATATGCAAAGCGGACCGCTGTGTCTTGACGATTCTTGCGATTCGCGCCGAGAGGCCGGCCAAACCGGTCAGGACGTGAACTGTTGCTTCTTTTTTGGCGGTCTCCACTTCGTCAGTTTGTCTTTAATGATCGCCAAATATAGAGGGCGCGACGGGGAAGCCGATGATGGATAATGCGCCGTCGATTCCGTTCCGGGCGCAAAACGCCGAAGCGGGGAAGGACTTCCGGTTCGTGGTGCGGAGCGTACGGCGTTAACGGCACATCGGGTGGCGATGGAGGGTCAGAGAACGCGCAGTAGGCCGTCTGGCGAGGCCGCTAGCAGGGGCGAAAACCCTGCCACCGGCCGTCTCCAACGGACGGAGAAAACCGGCAGACGACAAAAAACGATCGCCTGCCCCACCGCGCTCTGGACGTTTCTCCTCAAAGTTTCGCGGGCCTCCGCGGCTGGCATGGCCCCGTCAAAAACCCGGCAACCGAAAATTGCCGCGTATTTTCTCACAATCACGCGAATCACCCGGGAGTTTGTGGCAACGAACGAAATTCCTATGGTACAGTTGCACAAGGTGAACGGTTGAGCAGGCTACGATCTAGAATCGGCGGTCGAACACGATCAACGTCCAGCAGTTCTCCGGCAATGGGTAGCGGCCCCTTTCGCGGCCACTTGACCCTGGGGCCGGCGATTTTACACAATACAGGAATCTTGGCTTACCATAGTTATCGCACCAGTTGCGGAGGCTTATCTTGAATGGCAGAAAACTCGCCCTTTATGCGTCGCTGATTGCGGGAAGCGGTTTTGTCTGGGTTGATGATTGCCGGGCCTCCGCGTTTGCTATCGCCGAACTCGGTGCCCGGGCGGCAGGTATGGGTACGGCGTTTACTGCAATCGCGGACGATGGGTCCGCCCTATTCTACAACCCCGCCGGGATTGCGTTTCAGCCTGGTACGAAAATGCAGATGGACAACCTCGTAGTGGTTGGGCTCTTTCGCTTTTTCCCATCGTCCACGCCGCCCGGAACCACGGTTCCAGTGAAAGGATACAGCCAATCCGTACGACCGAAGTTCATTCCGGTGGCCAGCATGTATGCCACAAAGCAGTTCAGCGACAAGATCACGTTCGGCTTTGGCGTATTTACGCCTTTCGGTCTGGCGGACAACTCGACCAACTTCAATGACAGCGATCCCAAGGGCACCAAGTTCGTGGGCCGCTTCGCGGGGACGCGAGCGCGTCTCGAATCCTTCTGGTTCCAGCCCACGGTCGCCTACAAGATCAGCGAAAACAGCAGCCTGGCGATCGGCGTCGCGCTGGTCCATACGCATCTGATGATTGAAACAAGTATCCTGAATCCGCTCGACGACGCGCTGACGTTTGGACGGGAAGCGGCCGGCACGATCTTTCCAGGCATAGATAAGGAGACGGCGGCGCGATCTATCGCGCGGTTGCTGCCGGAGGGCCGGTCGCGCATCGCCGGCACATCCAAAAGTCCCGGCTTCAACGCGGGATACATGTACAAACACAAAGGCTCCAAGACCAACCTCGGTCTCATGTGGCGTAGCGCAGTGACACATCATCTGAAAGGAAAGGCTTCGTTTGCTTTCGGAAAGGATTATCCTCTCGAGAAATTCGTCGATAAAGATTTGCTGGACAAGGCGTTTCCGCGGCAGGACATAAAGGGTTCCCTCACCACGCCGGCCACCTACGCGATCGGCGTCGCGAACTCGGCCATTCCCAATATGACGATCTCGGTGGATTTCCGTATTTTGGATTTCAAGCGTTTCGCCAGCGTGCCGGTTAACTTCAGCATAACGGAGGCCACCAATAAGGATGCGCGAACGCCCGCCGAACAGCGCCTGACTTTCGACTTCCGGAACTCCTACATTTTCGCGGTGGGAGCGGAGAGAAAACTCGGGGAGCGGAAGGGCATGCTCGGGATGCTTACGAAAGACATGACGATCCGAGCCGGGTATAATTTTGACTATTCCCCGGTAGTGGACAAGAGCGTAGGTCCGCTGTTCCCGGACGCGAGCCGCAACGGGACTTCGATCGGCGCCACCAAGAAGCGGGGCAACAAGGAATTTACGCTGTTCTACGAATATTTGAACTTTCAGGACAGAACGACAAACGTTCCCGCAAACGACAAAGTATTCACGAACGGCAATTACAGGAACAAGGCGCATTTGGCGGGAGCGGGTCTCCGTATTCATGTCGGAGAGCCGAAGAAGTAGTCGCGACGGCGCGGTGCTTGAGGTTTAAGGAGGATCATGGCGGATACATACGATGTCATCATTTGCGGCGCCGGTTCGGGTGGAGGCTTTATGGCCGGGGAGATCGCGGCGAATGGCTCCGTGCTAATCCTTGACGCGGGTCCGCACTTTCCGAGTGAGGCCAAGCCTGGGACAGGTTCGGATGAGCGGCGAAGACTTTCTACGCAGATGAACCTTGGCACCTGGCTCCCGGACAGCAAAGATAGCAAGGGCGGCAAGCTTTTCTTCACTTATCCGATGTACATGGATCAGTCTAACCCTTTCGCTTCGACCGCCCAGCGGGAACCGAGACTCGTCGGTGGCGGATCCGCCGTCAACGCCGGGGCATGGTTGCGGCCGCGGGTTGTGGACTTTCAGGGATTCGCTGAAGAGACCGGCGTAAAGGGCTGGACCAAACGGGATTTCGAGCCTCACTTTCTGCGAGCTGAACGAATCCTTCACGTTCACAGGGACTCGCGCGAATACTGGAATAAAGCAAGCGTCCTTTACGAACAGGCAGCCATTAAGATGGGCATTCCCGTCTTCGAGACCGCCTCAAACCGGCACCTCTGCATCTTCTGCGGTCACCGTCTGAACGCGGGTGTGCCGTGCAAGTACGATTCCTTGATGAGCACCGCGATCACACAGATCCCGAAGGCGCTCAAAAACAAGGCCGTTCTCATCGACAATGCGACGGTTCTGAGGGTCGAGATTTCGAACAATACAG
>SHUI01000084.1 GCA_009697455.1 Bryobacterales bacterium | reverse complement strand
TAGCGCGCCTTAATCGGAAGTTCGACGGCTCCTGCCGCGGCATCCGCCTTCAACTCTATTACCATCAGAAAGTCCACGGAGTTCTCGTAGGTCTCCGTATCGAATCCGAAATTGGGATCGAAGGCCCGCTTCGGCGGCGAAAAGTACACAGTCGAGGAAGCCACCGTTTCATGCTCCACAAAAACAGCAGTTCCACGAATCGGTCTCGGTACGCTGAGCGAATACAAGTGCCAGCCAGGCTCGATCTTCGCCGAAACCCGGGCTAGAATCTTCGACCCTGGCGCGGCTTTCGACGGCGTCAGAGTCGCGGACCAAGTGATCGGATCGAGCTTCTGCCCCGCTGCGGGCAGCGCCAGGATTGCGAGGACTAAGGCGGCGCGCTTCATGCCATGTTTGGTGTCAAATCGGCCGGCGTCAAATCGGCTGTGGCACCTTTTCGTTCGAGCACGAGCGCAGCCCGTGCTCCATCTGCAGGTTGATGTTGCCGGTCGAGAACTCGGCAGCAACGCGGATTGCGTTCCGTATGGCATTCGCGTTAGACCGCCCATGGCAAATGATGCAGACGCCCTGCACGCCGAGCAGCGGAGCCCCGCCGTATTCGGAGTAATCCACCCGCTTGCGAAAATCGGCGAAGCCGCTTCGAGATAGAATATACCCGATCTTCCGTGTCACGGACGCTTCGAACGATTCGCGCAGCATGTGCCGGATCATCTCGGCCAGCCCCTCACTCACCTTCAGCGCCACGTTGCCGATGAAGCCGTCGCAGACGATGACGTCGGCCTTCCCCGCATACATGTCGCTGCCTTCGATGTTCCCAATGAAGTTGATCGGCAGCGTCTTGAGCAGCACCATGGCGGCGCGGGTCAATTCGTTGCCCTTGTGCTCTTCTTCCCCGATCGAAAGCAAGCCGACCCGCGGGTTTTCGCAATGCAGAATGACTCGCGAGTAAATCTCTCCCATTACCGCGAACTGAGCCAGCATGCGAGGCGTGCAATCGACATTCGCTCCGACGTCAAGCATTACGACCGGATTTTTGAGCGTGGGGAACGCGCCGCCGAGCGCTGGCCGCTCGACTCCCGGTACCACGCCCTGGACCATCTTGGCCGTGGCCATCACGGCTCCGGTGTTACCGGCCGACACGAAGCCCTGCGCAATGCCTTCGCGAACCAGACGCGAGGCGACGCGCATCGAACTGTCGCGCTTGGATCTCACGGCCTTCGCCGCGCTGTCCTCCATCGTGATGAACTCGCTTGCGTGATGGATCTCGATGGGGAGCGATTCCCAGCCCGGGTGCAGCGCCAATTCGCGGCGCAGGACTTCCTCGCGTCCAACCAGTATGACCCTGATGCCCAGGTCCTTGGCTGCCCGAATCGCGCCCTCGACTTCCGGTTTCGGCGCGTGGTCGGCGCCCATGGCATCCAATGCAATGGCCGCGCCTGACATATGGGTGCGCTAAGCCTGTGCGACTTCGATTACCTCTCGACCCTTATACTGGCCGCAATGAGGGCACACGCGGTGCGGCAGTTTCTGTTCGTGGCAGCTTGGGCATTCGGAAAGACCCTGTTTTTTGAGGCTGTCGTGGGCGCGCCTCTTGGACGTGCGGGCCTGCGAGTGTCTGCGTTTAGGATTCGGCATGTTTCTCTCTTAACTGTAATAGTTTACTTCAGATCGCGGAGCGCTTTCCAGCGGTCGTCCGACGGTTTTTCGCGGCAGGAACACATGACTTCGTTGCGGTTCTTCCCGCAAACGGGGCAGATCCCCATGCAGTCTTCCCTGCAAATCCTCTGCATGGGTAGAGCGAGCAGAATCTGCTCCAGCAGGACATCGTTGAGTTCGAGTCCTGAACCCTCGTAGAAACCAACCTCGGATTCTCCCTCGTCGAGCTCGATTTCCTCTTCGCGAGGAGCCCGGTGATGGTGCTCGGGCTTGGCCGAAGGGGCTGGCATGTAGAACAGGTCGAAGTCGCTTTCGATCGGGAACACCGCGCGCCCGAGACAGCGGTCGCAATCGGCCTCCATTTCCAGCTTTAACTTGCCCGCAATGTGGACTTCGCCTTCGGCGTTCTCGACCATCACGGCTGAACCCACGGCGGTCAGTGGGGAGACTTGACGAACGTCGGCACGGGAATAGTCGATCTTCCCGGGTGGAATGGTTTCGTCGAAACGGACCTTCCTGAACTCCATCTCCTTAACACTGAGGAACATAAAGGATATCTATCCGGGAACTGGCGGTTCTTCGATTATAGCCTGTCTTGGCCGCCACCGCCAGACGGCGCCGGGCCGGAATTCGAATGCCGTGTTGCGCGGCCGATCTGAACCAATTCGGGGACTTGCGGCGCGGGCTTCGGCGGATTGAGCAGGCGTCCCGGCAGGCCGGAAAGATAAACCACCCGTTCAACTATCGGCAATAGCCTGCGAACGGTGTTCCCGTGAAACAACAGGCTTCCTGCCACAAGTAACGGATGCGGGATCGTCGTGCAGCACCTTGAGCAGATGTCGATCTCGCCTGCGCGTCCGGCCACGTGGAGTTCCCGCATCCGGCGCATGGCAACTGAGTTCCAAAGATCCCGGAGCGGCGTTACGCCTGCATTGCCGAGCGGCTCGCCATCCAACATGTAACTCTGGCAGCATGGATAAACATTGCCATCCTGCTTCACATACATCGGACCGCGCCAGAGGTAGTGGCAAGGGTGCTTCCAATCCAATGGGGTGTGTCCCGCGCCGGGACGCATCAGGTTTGTTTCGTCTTCCTTAATTCGGACCTGATCGACTCCGGGGACCGCCTGCCAGAATGAGAGAAAGGCCTCCACTTCGCCGGCGTTCCTTTCCATGCGAACCATCTGGACCACAATCTGAACCTTTGCCCCGCGAGCCTTCTTCATCCGCGCGAAACGGACGAAGTTCTCGCGGACCTTCTCGAAGCGCGCGCCCTTCCGGTAATACTCGAAACTCTCCTTGGTCGCTCCGTCGAAGCTGAGTGTAATATGTTCGAGCGGCGTCGCGAGCAGGCGCTCCGCCATCTTTTCATCGAGAAAGGTTCCGTTGGTTGAGAGCAGCGTCGAGACGTTGTGCCGTTCGCAGTATTCGATCCGGTCGAAGATCTTGACGTCCATGAGCGGCTCGCCCAGGCCGATGAGCATCACATGCTCGGCGGTCTTACCGGACTCCGCGATCAGCCGGTGGAAGATTTCATCCGCCATGTCGGCCTTCGGCTGTTTGTGCGTTTCGCGCGGGCACATGGGGCAGTAGAGATTGCACTTTGCCGTCGTCTCGACGATGTACTCGACCGGAAGGCCTCCGAGCGAGGTCTGGCCCGTCAGGTATCCCCACAGTAATTTCGCGCGGTTCCAGGCTCGCGGCATCGTCACTCCATTGTAAGGCCGGTCTCGCTAGAATTTGCGCCGCATGCCCCGGACTGGACATCCGATAAGCGTGGAAGAGCGTGTTCGCCGATTAAACGAAGCTCGCGTCCGTGCGGACGCGAAGTACGTTTTGTATTGGATGCGGCGGAACCGGCGCGCGCACTGGAACCACGCGTTGTCATACGCAGTGCAGTGGGCCAACGAGCTCGGCCTGCCCGTGCTGTGCCGCGAGGAACTGAATTGCGGCCCTTCTGCGAACGACCGCATGCTCACCTTCGCGCTTGAAGGCGTGCCGGAGAACGCGCGACGGCTCGCAGCGCTTGGCTGCGGCTACCAATTTCACCTTCGCGAAAAGCACTCGGAGCCGGACCGTCTCCGTATGGCCCTCGCCTCCGCCGCCGTGTTGGTCACCGACGACGACGCCGAGCCGTTCGCTCTTGAATTCGACGTACCCATCGCGGCGGTTGCGGTAGAGTCCAGTTGCATCGTCCCCGTTAGCCGGTTCGAGAAGCGCGAGTACGCCGCCTATTCACTCCGTCCCAAAATCACGCGCATGCTTCCCCAGTACCTCGCGCCGATGCAACCGGTGCGCGTGAAGCACCGGTATCCGGAGCGTGCGCGCGTCGCCTTCAGCCCGGTGAACATCCAACGGATGGTTGCCGCGTGCGACATCGATCACTCCGTGAAGCCCTCGCTTTCCATCCGCGGCGGCGTCCTCGAAGCTGAAAGACGGCTGAACCATTTCATCAGGCACAATATCGCCCGGTACGCGGCCCAGCGGAACGAGCCGTCGAAACACGTCACGTCCTGCCTTAGCCCTTACCTGCGCTTCGGCCATGTCTCCTCCCACGAAGTGGGGATTGCGACGCGCAGCGAGCCTGCCTTCCAGGAAGAACTTGCCGTTCGCCGCGAGTTGGCTCACAACTTCGCCCGGTTTTCTGAAAACCCACGGTCGCTCAAGAGCCTGCCGGACTGGGCTCAGGCTACTCTGCTGAAACACGCGGCCGACAAACGTCCCCACGTCTATGATCGCGATCAATTCGCGCGCGCCGAAACTCACGACGAGTTGTGGAACGCCTGTCAGCGGGAAATGTTACTCGAAGGCGTGATCCACGGCTACTACAGAATGTACTGGGGCAAGACGCAAACGTCTTGTGGTGTTTTGGGCTGCACGACCGTCCCTGGCAGGAGCGTCCGGTATTTGGGATGATCCGGTATATGACGTTCGAGGGCATGCGGCGCAAGACGGACACAGCGGCTTACATCAGCGAGATTCGCGAACTGGAGCGGAGCGCATGAAGGTCACTATCACGGGAGCAAGCGGATTTGTCGGCACGGGCCTTAAAGCCGCGCTGGAAGGTTCCGGCCACACTGTGTGCGCGCTCGGACGCGCTTCGGCGATGCGGTGGGACCCAATGTCCGGAGAGCCGCCGGCCGAAAGCCTGGCGGGCGTGGACGCCGTGGTGCATCTGGCTGGAGAGCCGGTCGCGCAGCGTTGGAACACCGAAGTGAAGCATAAGATTCGCGAGAGCCGCGTGCGAGGGACCAGACACTTGATTCAAGCGCTTTCGACAGCTTCGCCCCGGCCCCCTATCCTGGTGTGCGCGTCGGCGATCGGCATCTATGGCTCGCGCGGCGATGAAATTCTGACGGAGACAGCGGCTCCAGGGAAGGGCTTTCTTCCCGGCGTCTGTGCCGCGTGGGAAAAGGAGGCGGATCTTGCGGAAGCTCTGGGTATTCGCGTGGTGAAGCTGCGCATCGGGATCGTGCTTGGCTCTAAAGGGGGCGCGCTCGCGAAGATGCTGCCGCCCTTCCGCGCGTGCGTCGGCGGGCAGTTGGGTTCGGGCCGCCAATGGATGAGCTGGATTCACATCGACGATCTCACGGGCCTGATCCGTCATGCCCTGGAAAATCCGGTGACTGGTGCGATGAACGGGACCGCGCCGGTTCCGGTGACGAACGCGCACTTCACGGCCAACCTGGCTTCGGCGCTTCATCGCCCGGCCATTTTCCCAGTGCCGGGATTCGCGGTGCGCGCGCTTTTCGGAGAAATGGCGGAGATCCTGCTCGGCAGCCAGCGTGTGCTGCCGGCCGTTGCGCTCGACAGCGGCTACAAGTTCCGGTACGATCTTGTGGAGGCAGCCCTGAAAAATCTTGTATGAAATATTTCCTTGCAAAAACGGATCCCGAGACCTATTCGATTGACGACCTGGAGCGGGACCGGAAAACCGTCTGGGACGGCGTAAAGAATCCCCAGGCTTTGCGCGCGATCCGCGAAATGAAGCCGGGCGACGCGGTCTACGTCTATCACAGCCAGGGCGACGCGAAAGTCGTCGGACTTGCGAAGGTGGCTTCCGAGCCGCGGGCGGACCCGAAGAACGAGAAGCTGACGGTTGTGGATTTCGAATTCGTGCGGCGCCTTGAAAACCCCGTGACGTTGCGGGAGATTAAGGAATCGCATCTGTTCGACGATTGGTCGCTTGTGCGTCAGAGCCGCTTGTCGACCATGGCCGCGCCGGGGGCCTTTGCCGAGTGGATGAAGAAGCGGTGAGCGTCGACATGAATCTGTGCTGCCGGCAACTACCTTGTTCCGAACCTGCGCATGGAGCTGCGATTGCCGTTGGGGCAGGCCACGCTATAGCCGTTTGTGGCCGCGGCGGCCCTTGCGAAATGCCCTAAAAAGCTTGCAGGGTGCAGCGGACTAGCGAATCGTTTCTTGTCATCCGCCAATTTCCCGGACCGTGGGGAGTTTCGGGTGGTTGTTGCGACCCTGCCAAACGCGCGGAAGATGGCAGGCGCCAGGAACGATCGTCCGCCCCGGCGGCTGCCAATTCCATGGGAGGCCTGAGTGGAGATTCGCGAAGAAAAGCCGTGCGACGCCGCTAACATCGGAGATCTGAATCGATTAGCTTTGGGGGGCGATGCCGAGGGACCGCTGGTCGACCGCCTGCGCGCGGCGGGCCTGACGATAAACTTCACTAGTGGCGATCGTGGACGGAAAACTCGCCGGGCACATTTTGTTCAGCGAGGTTGTGATCGAGACCGGCTCAGGGAGCGTCAGTGCCGCATCGCTCGCGCCCATGGCGGTCCGCCCGGAGTTCCAGCGGAGGGGTATTCGGTCGGCGCTCGTCCGCCAGGGTCTTGAGATCTGCCGCGATAGCAGCTACTCGATCGCCATCGTGGTAGGCCACACGGGTTACCATCCGCGATTTGGCTTCTCTCCGGAAAAAGCGGGGCCGCTACGCAGCCCCTTCGCGGGACCGGGCGTGCTCGAAGGCATCGCCGGCACGGCGATCTATCCGCCAGCGTTTTCGATTTTCGATTGATCTTGTTGGCCGCTGGGCGACCCGCGAAATTTCAAAAAACAACGTGCGGATTGGAGTGGGTTAGCCGATCGTTTTTGTCGCCTGCCGTTTTCCCATCCCGTTCGGGAGTCTCAGTTCGTATGGTTTTTCGAGCCTGATCAAAGCCCAGTTGCCAATGCACAAGAGCCGCTCCAGGTCCGCGCCGTAACGCCCGGTCACATAGCATGATTTCGGCAGGATGCCGTTCGCGGCCGTGAACGCGTTCCGCATCTTGTAGATGCCGCTGGAGGTTCCGGCCAAGACGCGGCAAGGCGTGGTATCCTCGGGAAAACTCGATGGCGCTGAAATTTTCTTTCCCCCGCATCTGTATTGCGCTCGGGGTCTCGGACACGGCCAAACTTCTTGAACGCGCCTCGCGCGAGGCGGACGCGGGAGAGTCCTTCCTCGAATTCCGTCTCGACTATCTGGACCGGCCGGAGGCCGGATGCGACGCGATCCGCGATTTCCTCAAGCGGCATGCGGAGTGCCTGATTCTCGCGACCTGCCGCCGTCATCAGAATCACGGAAAGTTCAACGGCAGCATCGAGAACCAGATCCGCATCCTTGACACAGCCGTCGAGGCGGGTGCGCGCGCGGTGGATGTGGAGATCGAAACCGCTGAAGCCATGCCTGACAAGCTCGGTATTTTTCAGGGCCGCGCCAAGGTGATCGTTTCGTATCACAACTACGAAACCACACCGAAGATGGACGCCGTCCTGCGGCGGTTGCAGAAAGTGCCAGCCGACGCGTACAAGCTCGCCACGACGGCGCGCAAGCCTACCGACATCGCGCGGGTGCTTGAACTGGCCCGCAGGAATCCGCGCGTGCCGCTTGTCTTGCTTGCCATGGGGGAGACCGGTTTTCCCACGCGCGTGCTGTCGGCGTCGTTCGGAGGACTGTTCACCTACGCGGCGCCGCTTTCGATGGACGGCACGGCGGCCGGGCAGGTGAGCGCAAAACAGTTGCGTCACTTTTATCGCGTGGATAAGCTTACGAAGTCGGCCAAGGTCTTCGGAGTGGTTGCCGATCCGGTGATGCATTCCATATCTCCAGCCGTCCACAACCGGGCGTTTCAGTCGCGCCGCGTGGACGCCGTGTATGTGCCGTTGCTGGTCGCGCCGGCGCAGATTAAGGACCTGTTCGCGCTGGCGGAGAGCTTGCCTCTGGCGGGATTCAGTGTGACAATTCCGCACAAGCAGCGCGTCATGAGATACCTTGATCACATCGAACCGGCGGCGCGCAGGATTGGCGCCGTGAACACGGTCTGGAAGAAAGCCGGGAAGTGGCGCGGAGCGAATACGGACGTCGATGGCATTAAGGGGCCGCTCGGGCGGCGTCTAAGTCTGGCCGGCGCCTCGATACTAATCGCGGGTAATGGCGGCGCGGCGCGGAGCGCGGTGTGCGCGTTATCGGACGCAGGCGCGAAACTCACTGTATGCGGGCGCAATCCGGACCGGGTGCGTTCACTAGCGAAGCTGTTCAACGCGGAGGCTCTCTCGATCGTGGACGCACAGAAGCGGGACTTCGACGCGCTGGTGCACGCCACGCCCGTCGGCATGTTTCCCCACGGCGACGGCTGTTTCTTCGCCGGCCGGATTCCGGCCGAGGTCGTCTTCGACATGGTCTACAACCCAATGGAGACGCTTCTGCTGAAGCGGGCGAAGCAACAGGGAAAGACGGTGATCGGCGGGATCGAGATGTTCATTGAACAGGCTGTGCGGCAGTTCGAGATCTGGACCGGCGACGCGGCTCCACGCGCCGCAATGGAGAAAGCCGCGCTTGAGGCACTGGAAAACCGGATTTGACCTGAAGCCGTGGCCTATAATCGTCCTATGGGTGAAAAGCTGACGCGGAGAAAATTGGCTGCGGCCATCCTCGTTCCGGCCGCGGTCACGGCCGCGCAGACCGCGGAAGATCCCGGCGAATTGCTCAAGGCGGCGAAGGAAGCCAAGCGGCGCAACGGCGCGGACCTCGCCAAATTCCAGGTCCCAATGGCCACCGAGCCCGCGTTCGTATTCAAGCCCTAAACACCCATGCCCGGACTGACGGAAGCGGAATATTTCTCCTCGGTGGCTCAGTGGCGAGCGCGGCTGAAGGCGCGCGAAATTTCGGCCGTCGAGTTGGCGAAGGCGTTCTGCGCGCGGCTTGAAGCGCTCGGTCCGCGCTACAACGCGCTTGCGTTGCCGCTCACCAAACGGGCGCTCTCAAAGGCCAAGGACGTGGACGGAGACATAAAGATCGATCGCTGGCGTAGCGCGTTGCAGGGCATTCCGTTCGCCGTGAAGGATCTTCTGAGCGTCGCGGGGTTTCCCACCACATGGGGCGCAAAGCCGTACGCGGCGCAGGTTTTCAAGAAGGACGCCACGGTGGTCTCGAAACTCGATTCGGCGGGCGCCGTGCTCACGGGGAAGCTTTCGATGGTGGAACTCGCGGGTGGCGGTGGCTATCGCTATCCGGCTGCATCGTTGTTCGGGCCGGGTCTGAATCCGTGGGACCTGGGACGATGGTCGGGCGGATCGTCGAGCGGGTCGGGAAGCGCGGTTGCGGCCGGCCTCGTGCCTTTCGCGATCGGATCGGAAACCTGGGGATCGATCCTCACTCCCGCCGCGTACTGCGGCATTACCGGCCTGAGACCCACGTACGGGTATGTGAGCCGGAGCGGCGCGATGGCGCTCTCGTGGACCATGGACAAGATCGGGCCCATGTGCCGTTCCGCCGAAGACTGTGGCTTGGTGTTGCAGGCGATCGCGGGCGGAGACTCCGATGATCCGGGTTCCTCCGGCAAGAGCTTCTATTTCGCGCCCCAGTACGCGCGGAAGCTTACGGACTTGCGCGTCGGGTACGCGGAAGTGGATTTCAACGGCTGGGCCGAGCCTGCCGCGCGTCCCGCGTTCGAAAAGGCGCTTGCCACCGTGCGGGAGATGGGCGTCAAGCTGGTGAAAACGGCGTTACCGGAGATGCCCTACGGACTCGCGGCCGGGGCCATCATCGCCGCGGAAGGCTCCGCGATTTTCGAGCCGCTAATCGAAAGTGGAAAGGTGGATGAGCTTGCGGACAAGAATCAGGCCGCGGGGTTGAAGGCAGGCCTCAATCTTTCAGCGAAGGATTACTTGAAGGCGATGCGGATTCGAACGCTCGTGCAGCAGGCCATGCGCAAGATCTTCACGGAGGTGGACGTTCTGGTTTCACCGGCGCGCTTTGGCCCGGCTTCAAAGATTGGCGACCGGCTGGACGCGAGGCCGCCAGTGAGCCCTTTGCCGAAAGATCGCGGGATGAGCGATTTGGGCGCGGCCGGAAATTTGGCCGGCTTGCCCGCGCTGTGTCTGCCGTGCGGATTCGCGGAGGAACTGCCAGTGGCGATTCAGCTTGTGGGGCGGCCCTTCAGCGAGAATACACTTCTGGCAGTAGGGATGGCGTTTCAGGAACGGACGGACTGGCACAAACGAAAACCGAAAGTGTGAGACCTAACGCTGGCAGCGGCCGCAATAGTAAGTGGACCGCCCGCCCTGCGCGACGCGCCGTATCTTCGCCCCGCAGCGGAAACACGATTCGCCCTCCCGATCATACACATTGAGCGGAAACTGCTCCGCTTCGTTGAAGCCGCCTGGCTTCGCGTAGGCGAGAACGGCCGATTTCACGCCTTCACGGAGAACGGCTACGAGACCATTCCGAAGCTTCGAGAGCCTCGCGGCGCTCAGGCGATGCGACGGCCGGAACGGCGAAATACCGGCGCGCCAAAGTGCCTCCACGGCGTAAATATTGCCGATGCCCGCGATCTTGCTCTGGTCCATGAGGAACAACTTGACAGGCGCTCTTGATTCTCCGGCCAACCGGGCGAATGCCGAGTTGGTGAACCCGCGTGAGAGCGGTTCAATTCCGAATTCGGGCAGTTCGCCGATCAGCCGCAGCGTTCCGAGCCCCCGCGAATCCGCGAACAGCAGCGCCCGGCCATCGTCGAACTCGAACCAGGCGCTGGTCGAATGCGGGCGGAAGCGGGCGTCATGGATCACCTCGAGGTTGCCGGTCATGCGCAGATGGACGTGTATCGCGAGACCGCCTGCGAGATGAAGGAAGATGTTCTTGCCGCGCCGTTCGATCCTCTCGATCCGCCGGCCCACAGCCTGCGCCTCCACCTCCTCTGGTTCCTGCGGCGCCGTGATTCGCTTTCGTACAATGTGGCTGGACGCGATGACGCCGCCCTGTGCCGTGCGCCCCAGCTTACGACAAACGGCTTCAACCTCGGGAAGCTCCGGCATGATCCGTCAACTCGCGGCGGATAATTCACGCAAATCGGAAATCCAGAAGTCCGGCTCCCAGCGAGCGAGTGCCTCGGCGGAACCGTAGCCGTAGCGCACGGCGCAGGTTTTCACTCCGGCGCGGCGTCCGGCTTCCATATCGGCCGGCGAATCGCCCACCATCAGGCACTCCTCGGTCCGTGCATCCAGACCCTTGAGTGCCGCGTAGAGGACATCCGGCGCTGGCTTCGAGGGAATGCCGTCAGTGCCCTGAATGTGGTCGAAGTAGGGCGCGAGGCCGAACTGCTCGAGTATCGCCCGCGTGGTGGGCGTTCCCTTCGTCGTGGCTGTGGCCTTGCGTCCGCCAATCCGCGGCAGACCCTCGGCGACACCCGGATAGACGAGCGTCATGGAGTGCTTTCGCGCCAGATAAATGGCGCGGTATCGCACGATCAGATCGTCAATCTGCCCGCTCGTATAGTCCGGGCGCACTTCCTGAAACAAGTCGATGAGGTGGCGGCCGATGTAGCTTTTCAGGAAATCGAAGGGCGGTGGAACGATGCCGGCCTCGGTAAGCACCTGCTCGACCGAGCCGCAAATATCGCGGGCCGAGTCGAGCAGGGTGCCGTCGAGATCAAACAAATAGACGGGAAACGCGGGGATCACGCCGGCTGCGGACGCTCGCCGTCCGCCAGACCGCCAAGCGGCGCTCGCCGTCCCAGATCGGGCCGCAATACTTGCTGCATGCTGTCGGCGGGCTCCGGATCTCCGGCTGGCGGCTTGGGAGATTGCCAATCCGAACCGATGATCTGCTTGACTTCCGATCCATCCAGAATCTCGCGCACGAGGAGAAGTTCGGCAAGGCGGATCAGAGCGTCCGAGTTGTCCTTGATGATCTTGTAAGCCTGGTCGTATCCACCCTGAACCAGACGGCGGACCTGCTCATCGATCTTGATAGCTGTCGACTCGCTGTAGTCGCGATGTTGGCTGATCTCGCGGCCGAGGAAAATCTGCTCCTCTTTCTTGCCGAAACTGAGAGGTCCGAGTTCGCTCATGCCCCACTCGCAGACCATCCTTCTCGCGAGATCGGTGGCACGTTCGATATCGTTACCCGCCCCGGTCGTCATGTGGTTCATGAACAGCTCTTCGGCGATGCGCCCGGCCATCAAAATGGTCACCTGCGCGTCAAGATACTCCTTGTCGTAGGAGTGTTTGTCCTCGATGGGCAGTTGCATGGTGACGCCGAGCGCCATGCCGCGGGGGATGATGGTCACTTTATGGACCGGCTCGGCGTGGGGAAGCAGCGCCGCGACCAGCGCGTGCCCTGCCTCGTGATAGGCAGTGTTCTTCTTCTCGGCGTCGCTCAGAATCATCGACTTCCGCTCGGCGCCCATCAGGACCTTGTCCTTCGCCGTTTCGAAATCGATCATCATGACGAGCTTGCGGTTCTGCTTGGCGGCGTTCAGGGCCGATTCGTTCACAAGGTTGGCTAGATCGGCGCCGGCGAGACCCGGGGTCCCACGCGCCAGCACCTGAAGATCGACGTCGTCGCCGAGCGGAATCTTCTTCGTATGCACGCGGAGAATGGCCTCGCGGCCCTTCACGTCGGGGCGTCCCACAACTACGCGGCGGTCGAAGCGCCCGGGCCGGAGCAATGCCGGATCGAGAACATCGGGGCGGTTGGTGGCGGCCACCAGGATCACGCCTTCGTTCGATTCGAAGCCGTCCATTTCAACCAGCAGTTGATTTAGCGTTTGTTCACGCTCGTCGTGTCCGCCGCCGAGGCCCGCGCCGCGATGGCGTCCCACGGCGTCGATCTCGTCGATGAAAATGATGCAGGGCGCGTTCTTCTTGCCCTGTTCGAACAGATCACGCACGCGGCTCGCGCCAACGCCGACGAACATTTCGACGAAATCCGAACCGGAAATTGAGAAGAACGGAACGCTCGCCTCGCCCGCGATGGCGCGCGCAAGCAGCGTCTTCCCGGTTCCAGGCGCGCCTATGAGGAGCACTCCCTTAGGGATGCGCCCGCCGAGCTTCTGAAATTTCTGCGGTTCCTTGAGAAACTCGATGATTTCCTGAAGTTCTTCCTTGGCTTCCTCGACGCCCGCGACATCCTTGAACGTCACCTTCTTCTGCTGCGTGGAATGCAGGCGCGCGCGGCTCTTCCCAAAACTGAGGGCCTTGTTTCCGCCGCTCTGCATTTGCCGCATGATAAAAAACCACAAGCCGAGCACAAGGATGAACGGCGAGGCGTTAATCAGGATATTCACCCAACTGCCGGAGCTCACTTCCTTGATCTGGATAACGACGTCTTTATCCTGCAATTGCTTGTAGAGATCCGGATAGTTGCTCGGGATGAGCGTGCGGAGCGTGGTGTTCTCGTCGCGGTAAGTTCCCTTGACTTCGATGCCGCTGATGCTGACTTCCTTGATCTTCTTGTCTTCAACCTGATGGAGGAACTCGGTGAAGGTAATCTCCTTCTCCGGCTTCGTCTTTGGCCCCTTGAGGACGGCCCAGATCAACACCACGAGACAGATCAACACGACCCAAAAAATACCCGTTTTTAAGTTCGAATTCACGCAACCTCCGGTTCGACAAGCGGCCAAACACGCAAATACCGCTTCACACCTATAGACGCCAAAAACGGGGCGCCGGGTTCAATCTTCGCTAACTTTCAAGACACACTCGGCGTCTGACGGCGCGGCAAACTCTACTGCCGGCCCGAACCGCCGAACCCAAACGATCGACTCGCCGCACGTGATGACAGGCCAATTACGGCGTTCCCACAGGGGAACTCGCGCGTCCTGAAATAGATTCTTCAGCTTGCAGGAGGCAACTCGCCCAACGGGACGATACCTGTCTCCAGCCCTCCAACTCCGCAGCACCAGTGGGCCGGAGGCTACGCCCCAGTCCAAGAAAGCCACAGTCTCAGTATAGCCGGAATCGGCGAAACCTGCGGATTCCAGCGAAAGCGTGCGCGATTCTCCGGGAATTCGGGTGCGGCTTGGGACCAAGAGACCAAGGGCGTAGGACTGCGAACGGGACGCCGGCGCGATTCGGAGCCAATCGAAAGAGCGGGTTGCGGCGAGGCCGGGCAGGGACACGCTGCCATGGCCTTCCGCGCTGCGAGCGAGTTCGAGCACCCGTTCCACATGCTCGAAGCCGAGGCGGCGAAGATCACCCTTCACGCAGGCGATTGCGTGGCGCAGAAAGCGGCGCGCCATTGCGGTGGGCATGGCCGAGACTTCGGATGCGCGCATCGCCGCCGCTTCTCCCGTAATGTGCAGGAGATCGGCGGCCGAGGCTGCGATCGCGCCGGTCCAATACGCCTCTTCATCCCGAGCCCAGGCGGCTGTTCGCGCGAGGGTTTTGGTTAGCGAAGGGTTCCAGTCCCGTTCGAGAGCGGGGAGCAGTTGCCGCCGGATACGGTTGCGGGCGAACGATTCCGCTGCATTCGAGGAATCCTCGCGGGCCGCGATACCGCGGCTGTCGAGAAACGCGCGTGTTTCGTCCCCGCCGATCTCGATGAGGGGCCGCACGATCCCTTCGGCGGTCACCGGCAGGATTCCCGCGAGACCAGCGCCGCCCGATCCGCGCAGAAAACGGAAAAGAACGGTCTCCGCCTGATCCGAAAGGGTGTGGCCGGTCGCGACGCAGGAGAGCGAAAGCGCTAGGCGCGCTTCCGCAAACAGGGCTTGACGGGCGTGGCGGCCAGCCTCTTCCAGATTGCCTGAAAATGCCGGTGCGGACCGGATGAAGCACGGAAGTTCAAGCGACACCGCAAGGGCTTGGACGAATTGCTCGTCGGCGTCCGATTCCGCGCCTCGCAATCGATGGTTGAGATGCAGAACGGCGAGTGAGAGATCCCATCGCGGCGCAAGTTCGCGGAGAAGATGGAGCAGGCAGACCGAATCGGCGCCGCCGGATACAGCTATGCCCACGCGCGCGCCGGGCTGGAACATCCGGTGACGTTCCACGGTCTCGATAACTCGCGCAAGCACGCTTCGATTCTAGCAGCGCTGGCAGGCGCGTAGACAGTGGAGCCAACGAAGTGGCAGAGCACATGCCATCGCCGTTCGCGGTCTGCCGAATACGTGGGAGGCAGGGGGCAGAAGACGAGCACCGGCCGGCTGCCAGGGTGCGGCCGCGTTTGGCGACGGACCTTACCGCCGCCCGTCCCACCGCAGGCCCACGCGCCACAGCCTGGGCGCGCCGATGGCTATTGTGGCGGCCGTCTTACCGGTGAGGTATTCCCGGTCAAGCAGATTCTCAAAGGCGGCGACCGCGGAAAACCCCTTCGCGAGGCGCTGCCGTAGAACCGCCTGAACAGTGGCGAAGCCGGGAAGCTTATTTTGATTGAGGTCTTCCTCAAACTGAAACGCGTAGCCGCGAACGCCGACCGACGCGAGCGTCCCGTTTCGGTCGTAGGCAAGCTGTCCGGAACCCTGATGTTTCGGAATCTGAGGCACGCGCTCACGCGTGGCCACGCGCGAATCGACGAACAGATACCCCGCGTCGAACCGGAAACTACGCCACCGCTGCTGGATCTCGGCCTCCATTCCGCGGCTGAGAGCGGATGCGGCATTTCTGCGCTGCCGGATGATCTGCGCCGGCGTCGAGAGGAGAGTCACGTTCGTGATAATATTTCCGATCGAACTTCGGAATCCCGTCACTCGAACCCGCGTGGATTCGCCCACCCAGTCCGCGCCAACTTCGGAGCCGAACACGGTCTCGGGCTGCAGCGCCGGATTCGCGCGCGTCTCCGCGTTCCCCGCGCGGAAGTTGCGGAACAGTTCGTTGAGCGTAGGCGCCCTGAAACTGCGGTAGACAGACCCCCTTCCCCTCAGGCGGCCGCGTCCTACTACGAAGCCCGTGCTGGGGCTGAAAAAGGTACGGTCCTGCCCGGTGAACTGATGCCTCCCACCGGCGAAGAACCGAACCGGCCCTAACTTGAAATCGGCCTGTCCGAACACGCCATGCTGAAGAAGCGGACCGCCGCCCACCACCCGCTGCGTGGGAAACGCGTCCGTGCTGTAGCCTTCCACGCGAAGCGCGTCACCGCCGGCCGCCGTATTGAAGCGCCCGGCACGATGCTGCCATACGCCCGTGACGCCCACCGCTTCCGCCGGCACCCTCTGGAAAAAGTTGACGCGCTCCGAATTGCGGTCGGCCGCGATGGTCGCAAAACCGCTGCGAAACGCCTCGCGCGTGTGAAAGCCGGCGAACGAAAGGGAATCGTTCCCCGATTGCCGCTGAAAGCGCAGCGCGATGTTTCCAAGGCCGGTGGAATTGTTCTGAATGGGCGTTCCGTTCTTGCGCGTTTCGGACAGGATATCCGTCTTCAGGAACAGACGATTGACGCCGCCAAAATAATCGAGCCGGACGACGGACGTCACAAAACCCACTCCGGCGAGCGTGTCGATACGGCCGCGGCGGTTTGCGGGCACGATGTAGTACCCGTCCGTCTGATAAGCGCGACCTTGCCCCGAAATTCCTAAGCGGCCCCAGATCTCGGAGAAGCCGGCGGAGACATCCTGGGAATTCCGGTTACCCGCCTCGAAGCGTCCATTCAATCTATGCCGCTCGGGCTCGCGCGAGAAAAGGGCGATGGCGCCGGACATAGCCCGGTCGCCGAACACGCTGGTGGAGGCGCCACGGGAAATCTCGACGCGCTCCACTTCGTCAGGAGGAATACGCGTCCAGTACACCCAGCCGCCGAATGGATCGTTGACCGGGATGCCGTCCCAAAGCACGAGGCTGCGGCTCGCGCCAGACGAGCCCATGCCCCTGAGTGATACGCCTTGTGTAGTCGGGTGCGCCACCAGGCTTGATGTCCGCCGAAAAAGGCTGAATCCGGGAACGGAGCGCAGCCGGTCGTCCAGATTGATCCCCGGAACCTTTTGCAGTTCCGGGCGCCCGACGATCGACACGGAGGCCGGAGCCTCGGTCGCGATGCTCTCGGTCACAGTGATGGTGGTTTTGACCGGCTCAAGCGCGGGAGGCTGCGCTGATTTTGTCTCCTGCGCGAGCGACTGCGTCAGGAATAGAAGCGGGGAGATCACACAAGCCGACAACATGCGCCGGAGTCCAGCCCGCTTCGTGAAGCCGGTCCGGCCGCACGCTAAACACAACTTGGAAATGAGACGCATCTACCGGTTCGTCCAAAGGCTTCCCATCGAGCGGTCCCGCCAAAGCCAGAAACTTCAGAATAGTATAAATGCCGCCCTCGGCGGGTAGATGGGATTCGAAACCTTGGGAGCGGAACCAAACTGTCGCTCCCGTCTGGGACAGACGCCACG
>SHUI01000083.1 GCA_009697455.1 Bryobacterales bacterium | reverse complement strand
TACAGCAAGATATGGCGGACGCCCGGGAAGTTGCCGGATCTCGCTCGGCTGCGGCGCTTCCGTGCACTCGGGCCAGGGGACTATGGAATAGTAATTCAATCCGTATCGCCAGCCTCGGTGCAGGCCCGCCACGCAGACATCCCGCGCGACGCCCAAGCGCTCCACTTCCCGCCACACCGGCCGCGCCGAATAGCCTGCGTCGATCGCGGGAATCGCGCGCGCTTTCAGAAGAAAGATTCCAGCCGCGAGTACACACGCCAGCACCGCGAGAGACCCGTTGCGGAGACCGCGGTCTTCGAGCACCCACACCACGGCAGCCGCCGGCAAGGGCCAGAGCCAATGCCATTCGAACGCCGGAATCGCAGCCCTGCCGATTCCTCCGGCCAGAGCCTGCGGCAGCACGCCGGCGAGCGGCCCTGCAACGATCAAACCCGCCGCGACTCCAGCCAGAGTCCAACGGGCGTTCCGCTTTTCGGCGAGCGCGACTCCCATCAACGCCGCTGCCGCAGGCAGCGCAGGCAACACGTAGCTCGGCAGCTTGTTCGTGGAGAGCGAGAAGAACAAAATACTCCACAGGCACCAGCCGAGCAGGAATTTACGTTTTGGATCCGCATAAAACGCCCGCCGAAACAACCCGGCGACGGCCGGCGTCCACGGGAACAGCGCGGCTGGCATGACCCAGGCGTAGTACCAAAACGGCTGCACATGCTGCAAATCGGAAGAGACATAGCGTCCCAAATGATGCTCGACGAAAAAAACCATCGGAAACCGCGTGCCGTTCGCCCACCAGCAAGCCGCGTACCAGGGCACGGCAACAGCGAGGAACGCGCCTATCACAGGCACGGCAAACAGGTCTCGGATCCGGCGCCGTCCACACCACAGCAGCGGCAGAATCAGAACGAGAGGAGCCAGGCCCTTCGCCAGGGTTGCCGCGCCCAACAGGGCTGAGGCCGCCGGCAGTCTCCGCGTGTTTCCGGATTCGATCCAGTCGAGCGACAGGAGCATCGCCGCTCCGAATGTCGCGGCAAGGGGCAGGTCGAACACCGCGACATGGCTATAACCGAGCCAACCGGCCGACGTCGCGAGCGTCACCGATCCATACCACGCGGCACGTTCGCCGAACTTCTCCCGGAGGATGAAGAAAAATAAAGCGAGGAACGCCACGGATAGCAGAGCAACCGGGAGTCTCGCCGCGAGTTCCCCTTCGATGCCGATACGGAGTGCCGATGCGGTCATCCAGTAGAGGAGCGCTGGCTTCTCGAACCAGGGCTCGCCCCAGAGCCGCGGCGTCACCCAGTCTCCGGACCGCGCCATTTCGCGGCCGATCGAGGCGTAACGAGGCTCGTCGGGGCCGACCAGTCCCATGCCGGTGAGTCCCGATAAATACACGGCGAGAACCAGCGACACAGCTACGATCCAGGCCACGCGAGACATCTGTCAATTATCGTCGATTCAGGCTGCATCCGGTCGAAGCGTGTGCGCATCGGGACTCCCTCGGCGGCGGCAGCGCCGGACTCTTATCCACCGCGGGAGGCCTGCTGTTCAGCGGCGACGGCCAGAATCTCGTCGCCTATCAGGCCACGACGGGGAAGCCGCTTTGGCACTCACGTATCGGCTCGGCAGGCAACGCGCCCGAGACCTACATCCTGGACGGCCATCAGTACATCCTGGCTACAGGTGGCGATCAGTTGTATGCGTTTGTTCTGAATCAGTAGCGAAATGACTCCGTTGCGTCAACGGGTATGGATACCTGCGACGCGGAACCCGCGGGGCAGGGGAGCGAAGGTGGATACTTCGAACTTCGCGGTCGCTTTCGCGGCGACGTTCTTCACCTTGGCTCGGGCCGTACTTACGATCTGGCCCTGGGCGTTGTTGACCTCGAATACGATTTCGACTTCCTCGAAGCTCTGATCCGTATTGTTTCTGGCCGTTCCAAGAATCCTTATCGTGCCGTTCTCGTCGATGACGGCACGGGACGAAACCACCTCCACTACGGGTTTGGCGCTTTCGGCGGGCGCTTGCGCCATTTCTTCCTGGCGGGCTTTTTCCCGTTCGGCTTCCACCTTCGGGTCGATCGGAGTCATCGTTATCGCGGGCGGCTCCGGCGCCTTCGCCTTTTCGGTGTTCCGGACCGTGCGAACGATCCAGTATGCCGGAAAGGCGATGAGCAAGGCGCTGACAAGCAACGGGCGCACGAGCCAACTGGCTCCACGCCCTTCGGATCTTTTGGGGGCTTCGGTGCCGGGCGCTTCGGCCATATGCCTAAAGTATCACGAAGCAGCGAAGAGCCGGGTAGTGCCTTCTTCGTATACAATGAAAGCAATATGAAGGCCTTCCGCTGGCTATCGGCCGCTTTTTTCCTGGGGACGTTTACGGCGCCTGCCCAAACCTACACCAAGGAAGTTTCGCGAATTATCCAGAAGAAATGCCAGCAATGCCACCGGCCCAACGACATCGCGCCATTCGCGCTGATGAACTTCGACGACGCGTCCACCTACGCCCCCGATATCAAGCGTGTCGTAAGCGAGCACAAGATGCCGCCCTGGAAGCCCGCCAATGAGGGATCCGCGCCTTTCCGGGATAACTTCAATCTCAGCGATGAGGAACGCCGCACCCTGCTCTCATGGGTGGATGCAGGTGCGCCCAAAGGCGATGACGCCGATCTTCCCGAAGCTGTTCCCGTGAACGCCAGCCCGTGGGAACTGGGCGAGCCGGACCTGATTCTCTCGATGCCCGAGTTCACCCCGCCTCGCGTTGCCGATACCTATCGCTGCTTTGTGCTGCCGACCGGTCTAGATGAGACCCGGTACGTCAGCGCGTCCCAGGCGCTTCCCGGCGACAAGCGTCAGGTGCACCACGTTCTTCTGTACATCGATCAGACGGGCGAATCGGCCAAGCTGGACGGAAAGGACGGTCAGCCCGGCTATTCCTGCTTCGGCGGTCCAGGAATTGAATTGACCATCGGCGGTCTGCTGGGTGGATGGGCCCCGGGAGCGCGGACGCGCCATCTCCCGGACGGAATCGGCCAGGTGCTTCCGGGAAAGAGCCGCATTGTCATGCAGGTCCACTATCATCCGGGCGGGCGTACGGCGCCTGACCAAACCAAGGTAGGTCTCTGGTACCGTGCCGCGGACAAGGTCGAGAAGCGGCTGGTTAATATTCCCCTAATCAATCAGACGTTCGTGCTGCCTCCCGGGGAAAGCAATGCGGTAGTGAAGGCATCGCAACTGGTTTTCCCGTTCCTCACGGGAAAGGCCATTCTGGTCGCACCGCACATGCACCTGCTCGGCCGCAAGATCAAAGTGGAAGTAAAGGATGCCGACGGAACCGTGCGTCCCATGATCAATATCGAGGATTGGGATTTCAACTGGCAGGGCTTCTACACATTTGACGAGGCCGTGAAACTACCCGCCTTCTCCACGGTGTGGCTTACATCCAGCTATGATAACTCCGCGAACAATCCTCGGAATCCAAGTAACCCTTTGAAGGCTGTGCGGTGGGGGGAGGGTACTGAAGACGAGATGTGCCTGGCGTTCCTCGGAGTCGTCTTCGACAACGAATCCTTCCTGCCTTTCCGCTCCGGGAGCACGAAATAGGATTTCGTGAATTGGAAACTGCCATGCTGCCTATGACGCGCCGTGGATTGCTCGCGACTCTCGCATCCGGAACTGCTGCGTGGTCCCAGACCGAGCAGCCGCCGCCGAAGCCGTTCCAGGTATCGGTGAACGAGGTAATCGTCCCCGTTACCGTCACCGACGAAAAGGGCCGTTTTGTTTCTGATCTCGACTCAAAAGACTTCCGCATTTTCGACGAGGGAAAGGAGCAGAAGGTCCGGTTCTTCACCAGGGACCGCGCTCAGCCCGTGGTTGTGGGCTTCCTGCTCGACATGAGCAACGCCACGCGTCTGCATTGGAAGACCTACCAGGAAGCGGCGACAGAGCTGGTTCTGAACTTGTTGCCGGGCGACAAGAAATTCAGCGGCTACCTCATCTCTTACGGGAACGACGCCGAGTTGCTGGTGAACACAACGTCCGATTCAGAGCCGATTGTGGAGAGAATCCGCAAGATGAAACCGGGTGGCGGCGCGGCTTTGTACGACGCCATTTACATCGCCTGTACGAATCGCAATCTTGTGCAGGGGGAACCGTACGAGCCGCGGCGCGTTCTCATCGTAATCGGCGACGGACACGATAATGCGAGCAAGAAGTCGATCGATGAAGTACTTGAGCTCGCGCAGCGCAATCTGGTCACTATCTACTCGATGAGCACGGTCGCATTCGGTTTCGCCAACGAAGGCGAGAAGAATTTGACGCGCCTCGCGGAGGAAACCGGAGGCCGCGTCGAGTATCCGTTGCAGAAACTCTATTCTACCGTGTCGGGATATCTTTCGACGCCATCGGACGAAGGGAACTATGCCTACAAAGTAGGTACTGGTGGTTACGCGGCTGAAATTGCTGGCGGCATTTTTAAGGCGGTGGCCGGAATCGCCGGAGAAATTACCACGCAGTACATCATGCGGTACATCACGGAAGGCGGCGCTAACCCCGAGAATCCCAAAATATACCGTAACATTCGGGTACAAGTGGATTTGCCGAATGTAAAGGTAAGGGCAAGGAAGGGATACTATCCCTACAACCCCTAGGAGGTTCGTTTCCTCACATTTTCGCGTGGCGAACCGATGAGCCCTATACATGACGGCTCTTTCAATACAAACCTACCGCGGGGAATATGCCGTGCTGCAAGCGGCTTTACCGGAGAGGCCCGTGGCGAACATTGGCGTTCTCCTCCTCGACCCCTCCAACCGGAAACTATACAGCAAACTTCGTGAATCCTTCGGGGATATCGCAAGCCCGGAAGAGGCCGAGGTGCTTTCCGAATTGCGTGAAGACTTTGCGAAGCGCCTGGAGGAAATCGACGGAGAGGAATTTCTCATCTGGCTCGAAGACACTTTGTCGCATGTCCTGCGGGTAACGGAGCGGCAGACCGTGATGGTCCGGAATTTCAACAAGACACTCGACAAATTGTTCGCCGAAAATGTCGAGAAGGAAAAGCCGGCCACAATCCCATACGAGAACTGCCTGCCGCTGCTCTCCATGCCCATCGCGGCCGGATACCTGGATAAACAGGTTGAAATTATCGAAGCCGCGGCTGAATGGGTGCCGGTCCCCGATTCCTTTCATCCGAACCCGCGCAAGTTCATCGCGAGGATCCAGGGGCGTTCCATGGAACCGAAGATCCCCGATGGATCGCTCGCCGTTTTCCGTTTTGGCGTGGTTGGCTCGCGGACGGGCAGGATCCTGCTGGTGGAACTGTTCGATGTCGCCGATCCCATCGCGCGCTACACCGTGAAAAAATACTTGAGCGACAAGGCGAGTTTCGATGGCACGTGGCGGCACACCCGGATTCTGCTCGTCCCGATCAACCCCGAGTTCGAGCCTATCGAGGTTGAGGAAGAGGGGCAATTCCGGGTTATCGCGGAGTTTGAGGGAATTCTGGACACCGATGGCTAGCCAGCTAGCCTAATGGCAGACGCTCCGAAGCTGCCCGACATGCGTTAGACTTTGGCGAGTGTTCCTGTTCTGGTTCTTTGTTGTTTCAGCAACGCTGCTTGCCGCGGCTTCCTTCCGGGGAGAGCGAAAGCGCGCCGAGTACGTTTGTTCGCGCCTCGCCGCGGAGCCGCTGGAATCGACGCCGCGCGTCACGCTGATCGTCCCCGTTAAGGGACATGACGATGGACTCAAGGAAAACCTCGCTTCTCTCGCCGCGCTTGATTACCCGAATTATTCCCTGACCGTGGTGGCGCGTTCCGCCGCCGATATCCCGCCCGGAGTGATCCCCTCGGGCTCGCGTGTCGTGCTCGCCGGAGGCACTGACGGGAATACGGGCGAGAAAATTCAGAACTTGCTCGCGGCCGTGCGCTCCACCCGAAAACGTATGGACATTCTGGCGTTTGCCGATTCAGACGGCCGCGCTGGACCTGGCTGGCTGCGGGCTCTGGTCGCACCGCTTGAAGACCCCGCGGTCGGCGCGAGCACGGGATACCGCTGGTACGCGCCCGATCCGCCTTCCTTCTGGACGCTCGTGAGAAGCGTCTGGAACGCCGCTATCGCCGGCGGCTTCGGACCGGGCGACAACCGCTTCGCCTGGGGCGGCGCAATGGCCATCCGCAAGACGACTTTCGACGATGCGCGCGTGCCGGATTTTTGGAAAGGCTCCGTCAGTGACGACTACGGCCTCACCGATGCCGTGAAAAGCGCCGGGTTAACCGTCGCTTTCGCGCCGGGGGCGATGGTGGCTTCAACGGACAGGACCACCGCCGCCGAATTCTTCCCTTGGGCACGGCGTCAGCTTACGATTTCGCGGATCTACAATCCACGGCTATGGTGGACCGCGCTCGCGGCGCACGTGATTTATTGCGGAGCGATGGCCGCGGCGGTCATCGCGATCGCGAACGGACACGCGGCCGCGGAATGGGCGCTCGTGATACAACTCGGTCTCGGAATGCTGAAAGGCGCGAACCGCGCGACGCTTGCCAAAGCCGAACTGCCGGCGTTTCAGACCTGGTTCGAGCGGTATAGCTGGGTGCACTCGATATGGGTGCCCCTCGTTACCTGGATCTGGCTTGTTACCCTCGTCAGCTCGGCCTTCGGCAATACGATCGAGTGGCGCGGGAATCGATACCTGTTGGCGCGGGAAAAGGCAACGAAACTCTGACATGGGTTGCGGCGGAACTCATTCAGGCCGTCGCCGTCCGTCGCCTGTCCCGCCTGAACTATCCCTTACCTTCCCACTTCACGCTATGGTCCGAGGTCACCGCCCAGGTCTCCGCCGGTGAGTCTGTGCGGAAGTAGGACCAGGGCCCCGGAATCCACGGATAGCGATCCACCACGGATTCATCGACGTCGATTCCCAACCCCGCGCCTCGCGGGACTATCAGATTTCCATCTTCAATTGCGAGCGGCTCCTTCAGAATTTCGGCGGCAAGAGGAAACTCGTACATGCTGCGAAGCGTGCGCGTAGAGTAAATGGGATACTCCAGCCACTCGACAACGGTGTCCGGCCAACAGACGCCCAGGTGCGCGGCCGCCAGTACTTCGAGCGCAGTGCCCCAGCTATGGAACGCGAAGCGTTGTTCGTGACGGGCGATGGCGCCAAACAGACGGCGCGCCATCGCGAATCCTCCCTGGCAGCAGACGTCCATCTGAACGTAGTCGACGCTTTCGCTTCCGATCAGATCGAGAAAGCGGTCTTCGTTGGGTTCGTGTTCGCCGCTCGCGAGCGGCACGAGGTCTTTTTCCTTCAGGCGGATATAGGCTTCGTGATCGTCGGGCGGCATCGGTTCTTCAAGCCAGGCGATGCCGAATCGCCCCATCTCGCCCGCGAGGCGCTCCACCGTTTCGTAGCTGTAGCTGTTGTCGCCCATACGCCACCAACTGTGGGCGTCCACCATCAGATCGACATCCGGTCCTACCGCATCGCGCATGAGGCGCACCGCTTCAAGATCGGCGTCCGGCCCGAGCGCCGGGCGCATCTTATAACCGCGATAGCCAAGAGCGGCGATGGCGGCGGCCTCCTCGGCGTAGCCCGCGGGCGGCTGATACATCCCCGCGCTTCCGTAGAGACGGATACGGTCGCGAACGCGGCCCCCGAGCAGTTCGGACATGGGAATGCCGTGCGCCTTCGCCGCGAGGTCATACAGTGCGACTTCCACGGCGCAGTACAGCTTGGCGATCTCCCCATCCCGGCCCGGGCCTTGCATGAACTGGACGCGGAGCGCATCCGGATCGCTCAGCACCCGGCCTTCGAGAAAAGGCGCGACAACTGTCTGGATTGTCTGGTGCGCTTTCTCACTCGCCGCGCCTGGCGCGTACCCGGCAAGACCGTTCGAGGTTTCGATCCGCGTGAACATGGCGTCGCGCTTCAGGATAGTCCGCTCACCGCCATGGAAGGGGAGTTTTATAGGCGTGGCGAACGGATATGACAGAAGAAATGACTGAACTTTTGCGATTTTCATTTGGGAGGCAGCGGCGCGGCGGCTTCCGCGCCCAATCCTGCATAGCTTTCCTTGGTCTTCACAACCTTATTGCCCTCGAAAATTACGAACAGGATGCGGCCCGGAGCCTGACCGTAGATCCAATCCTCAAGCTCCACGCCTTCCTTCGTTTCTCTCGTCTTTCTCACCGGGTGACCGAGCGAGAGGAGCACTTGCTCGCGATTCATGCCCGCCTCCGCGCGCTTCTCCTTGATCGCTTTCTGGATCTCGGGCGGGAGGTTCTCCGCGTAGATCTCTGTGGCCGAGCGCTTCTCGAAATCGAGCACGGGGGCGAGGATCTTTTTTATACTCGACGCCTTCATCGCCTGCAGGGGTTTGTGAAACAGCAGTTCGATCGCGGTACCGGCGAGCGCCGCCCCGGACTGGCCCATCGGGGTCGTGCGGTTTCCCATGCCGACTTCTAACCGGTCATACCACTTGCGGCCGCCCTTGATACCACCATTGATTTCGAGAAGGATTTTGTCGCTCTCGATCGTTACCTTAGTGATCTGAACCAGATCGCCGACGCGCGCGGCAGGACCCAGTTCCTTGCCTGCATCGTCCCAGTGTTTCCTGTCGTAGGAGCCAGTGGCTTCGAACGGCAGCGGCTTCTTCGAACGGGGCAGAGGCGCTTTGACGGTGGCGAACTCGGCCATCAGCCCGCGCAACACTTCGACGCGCTCGTCGAAACTCAGCTTGTCGGATGCCGGGGCGGGCGCCGAAAAAAGGAGCGCTGCTATCAACAGTGCCGGGCCACGCATGTTTATGCCTCCTCCAACAACTGAACCTTTTGCCGCAGCACCGGAGCGCGCCAGACGAACGCGGCCAGCAGGAACAGCACCGCACTGGTTAGGGCGCTCGCTTCCACGCCGTAGTCGCCTCCGCTCCACAGCGGTCCCGCGGTCCACTCGACCGCGTAGTTCGTAAATCCCATTGTAAACCCACTGATATTCACGCCGAAGACAGGCAGCGTCAGGTTCCATCCGAAATGCAATCCGATGGGAAGCCAAAGATCGCCGCTGCGTAGAAAGGCGTAGCCGAAAAGGATTCCGAAACCCGCCGTGTTGGCGATCGCGAGTGGCGTAGATGCCGGATTCGCCGCATGCATCAGGGCGAAAATCACGCCCACCGGAACGATCGTGGCCCATGGTCCAAAGGCCCGCAGCAGAACCTGAAAGCCGTATCCGCGGAAAAACATCTCCTCTCCCGCGGCGCCGAAAGCGAGGAGCGTGATGACAAAAACGGCGGTCGCCCAAGTGGCGTCCCCATTCGCGGCGGTCCGAAGGTGAGCCGCTCCTGTCAATAAAGCTACGCCGATTACCATGGACGCGGAACCCGCGCCGCCGGCGATGCCAAGCGCGGCGTTCCTGGCTGAAGCCGCGTTCCATTGTAGCCCGATCGCGACGAGGCGCCGCTTTTGATAGAGGACCATGCCGCAGGCGTTGCAGGCAAGCGCGGCCAGAAAGCCCGTGACGGCGAGCGCCGCGAACGAATTGCCGATCCACGCGACGATGGGCGCAAGCGTCTTCAGGCAAACCACCCAGACCAGGACGTACATCCCAACGGAGAGCGGAACCTGCTTCGCGCGATCCATCTATTTCGAAACGATGACGTGAACCCCGCGCGGAGCGACTTTCACGGGCAACACGGAAGCGCCTTCGCGCTCAATTGCCTCGGAGACGCGCGCCTTCCGGTCGGGCTGGACGAGGAAGAGCACGCATCCGCCGCCGCCCGCTCCGCAGACTTTGGCGCCGGCCGATCCCGCGCGCCGGGTCACTTCCACCAGGCGGTCGATCAACGGCGTCGTGATGCCAGGAGCGTTGCGCTTGCGATTCAACCACTCTTCGCGCAGGAGCCTGGCCACCTCGATCCAGTCCGCGCGTTCGAGGGCCGCGCGCATGGCACAGGAGATTGCGGCGATGCGGTCGAAATTCCTGTGAACGGCTTTGTTGCCGTCAATATGCGCCTTGGTGACTTCCCAGTTGTTGATGCCCGAGTTTCGTGGCTCTCCGGTGTAAGCGAGAACGATGCGCGCGTTGAGATCTTCGAGATCCACGTTGACTGGTTTTCGCAGGATGCCGGCTTCGCTGAGTTCGATTGCGCTCACGCCGCCATACATGGCCGGATAGTAGTCCTGCGCGCCGGTGGGCACGCGAATGATCTGCGCCTCGATGTTCTGCGAAATCTCCCGGAGTTTTTCGAGCTTCCACCCGGCGCCCGTCAACTTGTTGAGCGCGCTCGCGACCGCGATGATGAGCGTGGAACTGCCGGAAATACCCGCTCCCGCGGGAGCCTCGGAGTTCGTCGAAAGCTCGATTCCCGTCGATGGTGCGAAGTACTTCACCAGATAGGCAAGCAGAGGCAGTTTGTACTTTTTCGCGTTGCGCAAGGTGTCGAGCGAGTCGAAGGTCTCCTCACCGGCAAGGTCTTGCGATCGCAGCACGATTTTCGGATCGTTCCGCGTTTCAAGCACGCAACTCGCGTAGCGGTCCACGGCAAAATTCACCGTGACGGCGTTGGCGTGATAGAGATACAGCGGCCAGATGTCGAGCGTTCCGCCTGCCATATCCACGCGGCAAGGCGCTTTGGATGATATTTTCATAAATTATGCCCGCCCGAAGAATTCTTCAGCTTGGAGACCCTCTGCTGCGTGCCGTTTCCTCTCCTGTCTCCCATCCCGCGGACGCGAGATCGATCGTCCTGGACTTGCGCGACACCCTTCACGAGTTTCGCCGCGCTCACGGTTTCGGACGCGGCATCAGCGCCATTCAGATCGGAGGGCCAACACGACTAATATATATCGAGTTCGAGGGAACTTCCTACTGTCTGCATAATCCGGTCTACGAATTCCGGAGCGAGAGCCGCTTCGAATTGTGGGACGACTGCTTCTCGTTTCCCGATTTGATGGTGCGGGTATCGCGGCACGAATCGGTTGCCGTGCGGTACATGGACGAGGATGGCGAAGCGCGCACCGTCACGGCATCGGGCGCGCTTTCCGAGTTGCTTCAGCACGAGATGGATCATCTCGATGGCGTGCTGGCCGTCGACCGCGCGCTCGACCGGGACAGCTTTGCCACGCGCGAGGAATTCGAGCGCCGCTATCGTCCGGTATAATAGAAGATTCGCCGAGAACACACATGAGCGTGCCTGTTTCCCAGATGTGGACCGTGGCAACGTACGTCCTGCGGCAGAAGCTCGCGGGGCGAAGGCGCTATCCGCTCGTGATGATGCTCGAACCGCTTTTCCGCTGCAACCTGGCGTGCGCCGGATGCGGCAAGATTCAGTATCCCGCTCATATCCTCAAGCGCGACCTTTCGCCGGAAGAGTGCATGAAAGCGGTGGATGAGTGCGGCACGCCGGTAGTCGCCATCCCCGGCGGTGAACCGCTCATGCACCCGGAGATCCACAAAATCGTCGAAGGCCTGGTGGCGCGCAAGAAGTACATTTATCTCTGCACGAACGCGCTCCTGTTGAAAGAAAAAATTGGCCTCTTCACGCCGAACAAATACCTTACGTTCAATGTCCATATGGACGGGCAGAAAGAGCATCACGATTTTTCCGTGTGCAAGGAAGGCGGATACGACGAAGCCGTGGAGGGCATCCGGGAAGCGCTGAAGCGCGGCTTCCGGGTGACGACGAACGCCACGCTATTCGACGGAACCGATCCGGCGAGCGTCCGCGCGTACTTCGACGAGATGATGGAACTGGGCGTCGAGGGGATGACGGTTTCGCCGGGATATTCGTACGAGAAGGCCCCCGATCAGCAGCATTTCCTTGGCCGCGCGCGCACGCGCCGTTTGTTTAACGCGATCCTTTCAAACCGCAAACCGGAATGGCGATTCAACATGTCGCCGCTGTTTCTCGAATTCCTGATGGGCAAGCGCCACTATTCCTGCACCCCGTGGGGCATGCCGACCTACAATCTGTTCGGCTGGCAGAAGCCCTGTTACCTGTTGCAGGATGGGTACGCGGAAACTTTCCAGGAGTTGCTCGACGCAACGGAATGGGAGAGTTACGGCACGGAGTCCGGAAATCCGAAGTGCGCGAACTGCATGGTGCATAGCGGATACGAAGCCTCGGCGGTGAACCACACGTTTAGTTCGTTGCGGGGACTGATGGCGACGGCGCGGGCGACGTTTTTCACGCGATACCGCGATAGGGCGGCCCTCGCGACCTTGAACGAACCGGTAAAGCCCGTGTTCGGTTTCAATCCGCTGGTGCAGATTGAAACGGAGCACGCGCTGGAGAATACGCAACCGTGACGCTCGATGCGGCGATGGATCCGGAGACCCTGGAAGTCGCGCCGTCCGCCCACCGCGAACAACTCGAGGGCTGGGTTCCGGAATTGGCTTCGGAAGATGAAATCCGCGAAGCGTTCGAGAAGGCGTTCAACTACCGCGGCGATGTGACCATCACACGGAAGGACGGCGCGGTGATCGAGGGATACGTCTTCGACCGCCGCACGGGCGCGACGCTCGCCGAATCGGCGGTTCGAATCTATCCGAAGGACTCGGCCGACAAGCTATCCATTCCTTATGCCGATATCGCGGGCTTGGCCTTCACGGGCCGCGACACCGCTGCCGGCAAGAACTGGGAAGCCTGGCTACGAAAATACTGGGAGAGAAAAATGGCGGGCGAGACGAACATCGCGCTCGAGCCCGAGGCTCTCGACTAAGTCGCTCACTGTCCTACGGAGCGGCCGGCCAATCCGAAATGAGGCGCTGCAGCGAGCATGTGCCGGTCGTTGGTCCAAATCTCAACGAATCCGGAATCCGCGGCAGTAACCAAGTGGAGCGCATCGAACGTACGGAGAAAACACGAAGGCGGCAGAGCACGCGTCACAGCCTCCACTCGTCGCAACAACCGGTCGGTCACAGGCAATGCCGTGATCACTCCGGTGTTCACATCATCCAGAAACAAGTCCCTTTTCATCGCAACAGCCGCCGAAGTGGTTGGTCCTTCGCGAACCTTTCGATGTGCCAGACAGGCCATCTCGGCTATACAGATCGCCGACGAATAGAGTCCCTCCGCTCCCCGCGCCAACTCCCGGACCAACTTCCCATCCGGCTCATTCCAGTAGCACTTGCCCACGTAGGGTGTGTCGAAATACAGCCTCAAGTCCGGTCCTGCTCAAGAATCAGACCGCTATCCATAGTCTCAGATTCGCTCATGATCAGGGTCTCTCGATCAGGCATACGGGGCGCAGGCCGATTGGAGATGGGACGAATCTCGGCTACTGGTACGCCGCGTTTCTCGATTATGAAGGACTCTCCATTCGCCACTTGACGGACGATTTCGCTGGTCTTGAGATGGAGTTCGCGGACTGTGGACGACCTCATGTGTCACAATGTAAACCATTCCACTTCTTGCAACTCCGTAGTTTAGTTCCAACCGCATCGTGAAAGCCGTTGGTCAGGCATTCAGGCACGGTTTGGAGTCCATCGAAGTCGCAACGTAAAAGCGCCCCGTTCCCCCGTCTTGGGTCTTCCCCGACACCAACTGGTGACTGTGAAGAGCCGCCGCTCGGGCTACCGCATTACACTGGCGGCCAAGCAGGTTGGGCTGCACAACGGCGTGGCGCACGAAAGCCCGGATTGCCACAACACCCTGTGAAATCAACGAATACGCTCATCTTCGCTTCGCCTACCTAACCCTGCGGATACACAGGCGCGACCAACTCCAAGAGAGCAAGCCGTTCGCCGGTCTTCTTCCCGGGCCTACGCCGGAGGATGCCCTCCGCGCTACCAGTCCGAGGGAAGCAAAACGCCTCTTTTTGCCTTTCGGCTCTTTCGACTGTTACTTTTCGGCTTTGCGGCAGCCGAAGGACGCTGGCATGGAATTTTGCTACTTTAAATGCACCGGCTGCGTGAACGCGCCGTTTCCCGCCGAATCCCACACCGCGAACCGGACCCACTTATGCCCCGCCGTATCGAACGGAATCCGGAATCTCTGACTCCCAAACGCGGGATACTGCGTCGCGGGAATCTCCTTCCGCTCGATCTTGCCCCCATCGCCCCACACTACCTCCACGAACTCCAGTGGAAACGTCCACTCGACGTCCGCAACCAACGTCCGCTTTGCGCCCGTCCCCTCGATCGCCGAGTTCTTGATCAGCACTTCGCCGCTCGTAACGAAGAAATCGCCCGCCCGCAGCGCCCCAAACAGCGGCTTCCAACTGTCGTCGAAAGCAGGCAACTTCGGCAGTTTCACGTAGTTCACCAGCAAGTGGCTGTAGGTGTCGTCGTCCGGATACTTGGCATATGTGTCGCCCTCCGCGAACAGATACTTCGCCGCGCCCCAGTTGTTCATGTCGTCGAGCACTCCGAAGCAGCGCTTCTCGCAAATGCGCTTCTCGGACTGATCGACGGGCAGCGACTGATACGAAGCGCCCAGGTACCGGTCGCTGCGGAAATGCTCCGTCTCGCGAATCGCCTCGGGATAGCCGCTCGATCCCTTGGTGCGCGGGTGAGCCTGCCAGACGAACCCGCCTTCATTACGCAACATCGCCAACTCTTCCGCGGCGTTACCGACGTGATACACCTTGCCATATTTCGGATCGTTCTCCTCGAACGTCTGGCCCTCTTTCCGTACATGGCTCCAGAACACGGGCTTTGGAAAAACCATCGTGTAATGCCCGCCGAAAAACGCGTCCGGCTCTTCTCCCGGCATGATCAGGAATTCCTTGTCGGAATGGCGGCGGCAGCCGTCGAAGTACGTCTGCTGGTCCGCGAACCGCAACGGTCCCGCATCGGTCGCATGGCCGTCGCCGTGGAAGTCCGACATCATCGCGATATTGATCCCAAGCGAGCGAAAGACGGGCAGCCAGGTGGGCTGCGCGTCTATGGTGCCGGCATCGGATAGCATCTCGTTGAAGTGCGTGTGGAAGTGGCTCACCGCCACCTGATAGCCCGGCAGCCGCTTATATGTGTCGCCGTGCGTGAACGCCAGCACCGCCGTCTGCGTGGCGCGCGCGTTTGCCGGACTGAGGTAGTAGTAGACGGCCATCCGCTGCCACGTTCCCGGCGGCGCATTGTAGAGCGCGAAGTTCGCCTGCGCGAAGCTTCGCGCCTGACTCACGCGCTTGTTCCACTGCGCGTCGGAAACACCGTAGGGCCGGTAACCCTCCTCCCGGTCTCCGTGCCGGACTCCGGCGGAGAAAGTGTTCGCGTCGTCCTTCCGGAACCATACGTATCCCAGGTTCAATTCAATCTCGCGTGCGAAGAAGAACTTGTGCGGCGGAGGGAAGTAGGCGAGCGATCCGTTGTTCGACTCGATAATCGCCAGCCGGTTGCGAGCCCGCAGCGCCACCGGGTCCCGGTTGACCGCGCCGCCAAACTCATACTTCTGCCAACTCCTCGATGTGTCCTGCCAGGTGACGCGCGAAACCGCGTTCGTGCGGAAGCCCTTCAGGCCGGCGTGGTACTTGTAGGCCACGGAAGGCTCTTCCGTCTTCGCGACGACTTCCTGGCGAAGCAGGTTTGTTCCCTTGTACGCCGTGAACACCAGCCGCCCCGAAAAGATGCCCAGCGTCACGCCGGGAAACGTGACCTCAATGCGCGCGCCATCCGTCTTTACCTCGCAGCCCGAGATCTGGTACTTGACGCCGTCACGGCGGATCTCCTCGGGCTTTCTCGGCAATCCCGGATTGGTCCGGGTTACTCCGGGCACGGTCAGCGGCGAATCCCAGAAGACATTCCATTTTTGCTCTTCGAGGTAGGCTGGATCCATCCGTCCCAGCTCCCGGAGCGGCTGTAGCTGCTGTTCGGAAATCCGGCGCTTCCCCGTGGTGACGTGGAAGTCCGGCGTGAGGTCCCGTCCAAGCGGCGCCCAGCTTCCGCCCTGTTTCATGACGGCGAGTTCGCGGACGACGGGCTGCCCGTTGGCGATTCCGAAGCTCGCGCGTAGTTGCGCCCCAGCCGCTCCCTGCCACTCGAGTTCAAGTGCTTCGCCCGAGAGCCTCGCGCTGAGGCCCGGCTGCTCCTTGTAGGCTTTCAGATCGCAATTCATCTGCCCGGCCGCATCAACGGCCGTCGCGAGAAGAAGGCTCGCAAGATAAGCGCGCAGTTTCATGGATTCGCTCCTGCCCGGCGGTTCCGGGACGAAACGCATAGCTTATCACGCGCCCGATCGTGGTGGCGGTATGGCGGGCCATCGTTGTCCGTGGCTTGTCATTTCCGCTGTTGTCATCCGGGTGAACGTACGTGTCAGAACCGGATTTGACGCGCATCCGTGCAACTGGCTGTCGCATAATGGATCCGTGACTATCACTGGGGGCTGCGCGTTAGCTGCCGCACTCTTCGGCGGGGTGGTCGGCACTATTGCCGGCCAGACTTTGGCCACTCCAGGCGAGTGGATTTCCTTGTTCGACGGCACGTCTCTCAGCGGCTGGAGGGAAGCACCGTTCAGTGGACGCGCCGGCGTGCAAGTCAAGGACGGGATGATCGTAATCGGCAAAGGGCGCCTGACCGGGATCACCTGGACAGGCGAGTTTCCAAAGTCCGGCTATGAAATCCGCTTCGAAGCCGCGCGGCTTGAGGGGAACGATTTCTTCGCCGGAATCACGTTTCCCGTCAGCGGCTCGTTCTGCTCGTGGATCAATGGGGGCTGGGGCGGCTCAGTCGTGGGACTGTCGAGTCTGGACGGCGATGATGCTTCCGAAAATGATACCTCCACCGTGCGTGATTTCGTGAAGGGCCGCTGGTACGCTTTCCGGCTGGTGGTTACGGAAAGCCGCATCCATGGCTGGATCGACGGCCAGCCGATTATCGATGCTGAGATCACCGGACGTCGCGTGGGGCTTCGCCCGGGTGAGATCGACCGGAACATACCACTCGGGTTTGCCTCCTACTCGACGGCCGCGGGTCTGAGAAAGATCGCGTACCGGCGTCTCTCGGGCGAAGGGCATAAGTAGACTTACCCGGCGCGATTGAGTTTGCGTGGCGAGGTCGGAAACTGATCCTGACCGCCCGCGATCAGGCTCCGCTGCGCGTACCGTTCTCGATCACAGCTCGCGGTGAGTCCATCATGGCCGCGGACAACCGGAGGTATGCGCCGGAGACTCCCGATCATCGCACCCTCCGCGAGTTTGATGCGGCCGGTCACGAGCAGGGTGTGCGGCACAGAAGTGGAGCCGAGGGCACCAGCGACACCGTCCCAGCTAAATGTGACTGAGCCGCGACTGTGAAGGAGTGCCCATGGGCCTACGGCCCACCAATGGTGATGAAAATGGGCGCGAGCGGGGTGTAGGATGAGCAAGAGCGAGGAATGGGAGATGTAGTAACCGCTCTGGATGAGTTGAGGCCGTGAAGGAGTTTGATCCGGAACGCGTGTCTTGAACCAATCTTTGTGACGTCGTCCTTTCGCTGAGGAAGGACGTAAGCGCGTAACAGTGCGTATATAA
>SHUI01000082.1 GCA_009697455.1 Bryobacterales bacterium | reverse complement strand
ATGAAGAATGTCATTCCCGTGCGCTTCCTCAACCGCGCCGGCGATTTGCAATGCCAGCTTCATGGCATCTTCGATGCGCAAAGGGCCGGATAGCGGCTTACCTTCGACGTATTCCATGACCAGGTAATCCGGGCCGACGTCGTAGATCTGGCAGATATTCGGATGGTTCAGCGCCGCGATCGCGCGAGCTTCCTGCTCGAACCGTGCCGTATGCCGGCCCGTCAGTTGCTTAATGGCAACGATCCGATTGAGGCGTGTGTCGCGCGCCTTCCACACTTCTCCCATGCCTCCCGCGCCGATAGGAGCAAGGATTTCGTAAGGGCCGAGTTTATCGCCTGGCTGGAGCGGCATGTGAAGGACTTTACCCAGTTTATCCGAGCGAGGAGCAGATTGCTCCCGGACGACGGCGCTCGGAAGTTGAGTCGCCGCGATGTTACCGGCGTGGAATTACGCCGCAGGATGCGCGGACGCGGATGCGCCAGTCAAACCCTCGAAGCTCACCGGCGGGTTGTATACCAGAATCCGCCCGCAGTTCTCACAGCACTGCACGGAATCCTGCCGCTTCAATTCCTGAAGATACTGAAGGCGGATCGCGATGTTGCAGGCCAGACACCGCCCGTCGACCGCCTCGGTGATTGCCACGCCCGCGCGCGTCCTGCGCAGCTTTTCGTAGGTCGTATAGATCGCCGAGGTCATGGAAATCCGCAATTCCTCGCGCTGCTTCTCCAACTCCGCGAGAGCAGCTTTGTCCTGATCGGTGCGTTCGCGCGCCACCTTCTTTTCGGCTTCGACCTGCGCGCGCTCCGCCTTGAGGGCGCTCTCCGCCACAGTCACGTTCGCGGTCAGCGTTTCGGATTCGCCCATCAAGTCGAGAATACGATCTTCGGCTTTGCGAATCTCATTCTGGCAGAATTCGATCTCGTGCTGAAACGCGCGGTACTGGTCGTTCGTCTTGACCTGAAGCGATTGGTCACGCAGTTTGGAGATCTTTTGCTCCTGGGTCTGGATCTCGCCTTCGCGCGTCTTCCGCTCGCGCTGGTTCGCCGCCAGCGCCGCCTTGTCCGCCGCGAGCTTACGTTCGTGCGATTCCAGTTTTCTCTCGATCTCGGCAACATGCTTGGGGAGCATGGCGATTTCACGTGTCAATTCGAGGGCGCGCTTGTCGAGCGCTTGCATGCTGACGGCCGCCTGAATGTCATGGAGCATTTCTTATCGCAGTTTATCACCTTTGATACCAGCGCAGGTCCACGAAATGGCCGGACGGAGCGAGGTGTTTCGTGTTGCCATGCGACGTGCGCTGTCATATCGGTTTCCGCGGAACAGCGACAGAAGACTCACAAGGATCAGTGGCGTCCGCCGCCGCCGCATTTTTGGGCGAATCTGGCCCAGTAACAAGCCAGCCCACCTCAGGAGGGTGCGACGGAGGCAAGAGCCGCCAGGTAGTTTGCGCACGCTACATTAGGACTTGCCGGCCTTTGGAGGCTCTCACGCCTTTATTCATGGGGCTTCATGACGGTGACAACCGGAGAACGGAGCAGCAAGACCAAAGTCTGCACACGGAACTCTGGTGGCGGTGGGGCAACCTTCTCAATAATGACTAGCGTATGATTGAAGTGTCAGAAACCACAAAAACCTCCGGCTCCACGCCTTCCATGCGGCGTCAAGCAAGATGCGCAGGCTCGCGCGGCAGGAACTCCGGACCGAGAGTGTCCATTGACAGACGCGTCCTTGATCGAGCAACGGCTTCAGTCGTATTCGTTCTATCACTCCATCGAAGTTTTACCTGGCGTGTTCACCGCCGGGATCGAACGCCTTCGTCCGATACAGGAGCCAGTGCTCGAAGCCATCCGGGCAACGCCGCTGGCTGGAAAGCGCGTGCTGGATATCGGGTGCCGTGATGGACTGTTTTCTTTTGAAGCGGAGCGTTGCGGCGCTTCCGAAGTCATCGGGATCGATAGAAAGCTGTCCCTCGGCGCAATTGAATTCCTGATTCCTCATTTGAAGAGCCAGGTCAAGATGTCCCTGGTAAACGTAATGGATCTGACGCCGGCGACGTTCGGCAAGTTCGACGTGGTCATCTTCGCCGGTGTTTTATACCATTTGCGTTACCCGTTCCAGGTGTTCAAAGTGATCAGGGATGTCATGATCGACGGGGGGACGCTCATCATTGAGACCGGCTTGTACCGACTGCACGAGGACGAAGCGCTTCTATGGTGTCCCGTGGGGGAGGAGAGCCCTTACGAGCCTTCGAGCGTAACGTTCTTTAATCTGAAGGGAATCACCGACACACTGCGGACGTTCGGCATTACGGTACAATCCCACAGATTTCTTTCCGGGCACCAGATCCCCCACGACCGTTGCACGCTCGTCTGCGCACTTCATGAGTCCGGAATTGATCAGAGGAGGACGCGATATTGGAACTCCATTGAGCCGCTGCCTTGACTCTGGGTACCGGTTCGGCGTGCTAAGCCTGTCATTGCCTCCGAAGACGCAGGAGACAAAAAACGACCTACTGCCCCACCGGCTGGCAATTCCAACAGTTGTTTCATAACGCGAACTAACGCCGGCCGCCGGCAAAACCGAAGCGCCGCGCGAGAGGCCCGGCGGCCGCGGCCATGGCCGCCTCCAGTTCTTCGACACGCAGCGCTCTCGACACGCCATAGAACACCAGCAAGCCGAGCGGCGCCGACACCGCCAGGTCAAGGACGCGCGCCCACTGCGGCGAAGCAAAACCTCGGCCCATGATGAAAGAACTCGACGCCATGCACGCCGCGCCCATCACGGCCGCCGCGGCGCAGATCTTCGCCGCGCTCAGGGAAAGCTTCCGTCCTTCGAGGCCACCGATACGCCGCCTGAGGGCGAGAAAAAGAGCTACCGATCCGAATATCGAAACCATGCTCGTCGAAAAAGCGAGGCCGGCGTGCCCCATGCCGACCCGCTTCACCAGGGCATAGGCCACTCCGTAGTTCACCGCGATCGACCCGAGGCTCACGAGCATGGGCGTGCGCGCGTCGTTCAGCGCATAGAACGCAGGCGCGAGGATCTTCAACGCCGAGTAACTCACAAGGCCGAGCGCATAGCAGGAAAGCGCGACGGCGGTCTGATGCGTATCCTGCGCGTGAAAAGCCCCGCGCTCGTACACGACACCGATCATTGAAGGCCCCAGCACCACCAGGCCCACGGACGAAGGTACCGTGAGCAGCATGGCGATGCCGAGCGACCGCGCCATCGTCGCGCGGAACTCCACCATGTCCCCGGCGGCCGCGCTGCGCGAGACGGAAGGCAGCGTCGCCGACGCGATCGCAACACCGAAAACACCCAGCGGCAACTGCATGAAGCGGAAGGCATATTGCAGCCAACTCGCGGGCCCGCTCATTACGTGCCCCGCCGCGTCGGTAATGCTCGTTGCGAAATTCGTATTGACCGTCACGTTGATCTGCGTCGCGGCGTTGCCGAGGAGCGCCGGCCCCATCAGCAGGAAAATCTGGCGTAATCCCGGATGCGCGAAGTAGTTGCCAATCACAAGGGACGGCCTGAACGCGAGGCCTTCGCGGACCAGACTGGGCATCTGCCAAAGAAGCTGCCACGCGCCCCCGCATAGCACGCCGTACGCCATCCCGACGATCGGCGAAATGCCGAAGCGTGGACCGATCAAGTATCCAGCCGAGAGACCGAAGATTACCGATCCAACGTTGAAGAACGTCGACGAAAGAGCAGCCACTCCAAACTGGTTCAGAGCGTTCAGAATTCCCATCGCCTGCGCGGCGAGCGCGACCAGCAGCAAGAAAGGGAACATGATCCGCGTCATCTGAACGGTCAATTCGAATTTTCCCGGAATCTCGTGGTAGCCCGACGCGAATAGTTGAACCAGTTGCGGACTGAAGATCATTCCCAGCAGGCAGATCGATCCCACGATCGCGACAAGACTGCCGGCGACGAGGTTCGACAGCTTTGCGGCGGCCGCTTTGCCATCGTTCCCGAGCGATCGCGTAAAGGCGGGAATGAACGCGGAGGAAAGCGCGCCCTCCGCGAACAGGTCGCGCATCAGGTTGGGGATGCGCACGGCTACGACGAATGCGTCCGATTCGGAGCTCGCGCCGAACAGGGCGCCCATTACCTGCTCGCGCACCAAGCCAGAGATCCGGCTCAGGAAGATCGCAGCCGAGACCACGCCCGCCGAGCGAAACAGGTTCTCCCGCGCGGGACTAGGCACGCAGTTCGACCTGCTTATACATCTCCCCGGTTGCTTCCGCGGAGGCGAAGCTGATACCGGGCAGCATAGCCGACGCCGTACCCGCGGCGACGCCCAGCCGCAGTGAGTCCTCGAACGAACGCCCTTCGCGGCGCGCCCACACGAAGGCCGCGCCCATGGCGTCGCCCGCGCCGATCGGGCAAAGCGCGTCCACGCGTGGTGGAAGCGCTTCAATGATCTTCTTCTCAAACGCGGCCACTGCGCCGCGGCTGCCAAGCGACAGAATCACGGACTCGGCGCCCATCTTGCGAATGCGCGCCACGGCATCGAGAAAATGGCGGCGCGTAATCAGCGCCATGTCCAGGAGGCGTTCGGCCTCCTGCTGATTTGGCCTCACGACGGTCGGACCCGCCTCGATGCCTTCCCTCAGCGCATCGCCATCGGTATCGAGCAGCGTCTGCACCTTGCGCTCGCGCGCGATCGAGATCAGCCGGGCGTAGTAGCTGGACGGCACGCCGGGCGGCACGCTACCGCAAAGCATGAGCCATTCCGCGCCCTTCAGGCGCGCTCGAATCAGGCGCTCGAGCCTCATGAGTTCGGTGCGATCCATCGGCAAACCCGGCTCGTTCAACTTGACGGTGAGGCCGTTCCTGTCGGTGATGGTGAGATTCGTGCGCGTTTCGCCGGCGACCCGCGCGATGTCCACCGGGAATCCGGCCTGCGACAGAAATTGTTCGAGCTTCGCGCCCGCCGCGCCTCCCGCCGTGACGATGGCCCGCGTCTTCCCGCCGAACGCGTGAATGACCGACGCCGAGTGGATGCCGCGCCCGCCGGCCGCCTCGCGGCTCGATTGAATGTAGGCGCGGTCGTCGAATACAAGACGGTCCGCCGTAACGACGCGGTCAATGGCTGGGTTGATCGTGAGCGTGAGAATCAAGGTTTCATTCTCCCACGTGTTACGCTGGATTTTGCGCCGTCATCCCGATTGGAAAGCCTACCTGGCGCTCGTTTCCGTTTGCTTTTTCTGGGGCACGACTTACCTGGGCATCCGCATGGCCCTTGAGTCGTTCCCGCCCCTTCTGCTCATCAGTGCGCGCTTCCTGATTTCCGGATCGATCATGCTTGCGTTTGTGGTGATTCGCGGGTCCCACCTGCCGCGCGGGGCGGAACTGCTGAGAGCCTGCTTCAGCGGGGCGCTGATCCTGGCGGCGGGTAACGGCTGCCTGGTGTTCGCCGAACAAGTCATCCCCAGCGGACTCGCGGGCCTGATCATTACGATCTCGCCGTTTTGGATGGTGGGCATTGAAGCGCTGCTTCCCGGCGGAGAGCGGCTGCACGGGCCGACGCTTTTCGGCATGTTCGTCGGGCTTGCGGGCGCGGCACTGCTGCTCGCTCCGGACATCCAGGCACAGAATCTGAACGGACCCGTTCTTCAGGGATTTCTGATTCTCTCGCTCGGCATGGTGTCGTGGTCGTACGGTTCGATTTACCAGAAGCGGCAGACGGTGCGGGCGCATCCGGTGGTGATCGGCGCGGTGCAGCAGTTGGCGGCGGGGCTTATTTTTCTGCCGCTGACGCTGGCGTTCACGGGCGACCCGGTGCGGTGGAGTGCGCGGGGTGTCGGGGCGATTTTATACCTTGTGGTGTTTGGATCGATCGTCGGATATAGCTCGTACGCGTATGCGCTCGACAAACTGCCGGTCGCGGTGCTGTCGGTTTATCCGTACGTGAACGCCGTGGTGGCGGTGGCGCTCGGGTGGATCTTTTACCGGGAACCGTTCGGACAGCGCGAGGCCGTGGCGATGTTGGTGATCTTTGCGGGCGTGGGGATCGTGAAGTGGCAGCAGAAGCCGCGGGGAGGAGTTACGTAGCAGGTCGCGTCACGGATTCACGGACACTCGCGGCCTGCGGCGCCGGGCAGAGTCACACTGGCATGAAGCCTACGGGATCTGCAAGAAGGACTTGAAAATCAAACAATATCTGGCCAAACAAGTGAAAGCCCCAAGAAAGCCATCCGCTCTCTGCATCGACAGCACAGGCTATCAGGCATCGCTCAACCCTGGAAAGGTCTATCGGCTCCTTCCCACTCTGTAACGCGGCGCGCGAGCGCTCTTTGCAATCAAACGTGCGACGATGTGAAGCGTGAGGAGTTTGCGGCGGGCGCTGACTTGTGCCGGATTACTGGTTGTACTGGTGAGTTCGACACCTCTCGTCCGATGGTGGGCGACCTGGCTCTCCGGGCCGTGGACCGATGCCAAAGGGGATATCCTGGTCGTGCTTGCCGGATCTTCCATGGATGGAACCGTGCTCGGCGAAAGTTCTTACCTTCGGGCTGTTTATGCCGTCTGGGCTTACAAGCAGGATGGATTCCGGCAGGTATTGGTGAGCGGCGGCGCACCCGGCGGCAAGGAAAACGAAGCGTCACTCATGCGCGATTTCCTGGTGGCGAGCGGTGTGCCAGCCTCTGCGATTCGCCTCGAAACTTTGTCAACCAGCACACGGGAGAATGCCGTCTCGGTGAGCCGCATGCTCGCCGCCGAGCCCCGCCGCAAAGTACTTCTGACCAGCGATTTTCACATGTTCCGCGCGAGCCGGGCATTCAAGAGGGCAGGACTGGAGATTGTTCCCAGGCCATTCCCAGATGCCATCAAACGTTCGACCCGCTGGCCAGGACGGTGGACCGCTTTTCTCACGCTCGTCGAAGAAACCGTCAAGATCGGTTACTATTTTGCCCGTGGTTGGATCTAAACCGTCCGCATCGTGCTGAGGTGAACCTCATCGCGGTTCGCTCCGATGCCGGCGGCCGGCGTAACAACGCCCGCGGGGCTTGTGCTTGGGCCCAACCCGGGCACCAGCCTTATTTTGTCCCGACTGAACCGTCTCATCGACCGCCGGCTAACCTAACGTCCGCACCCGGAACTGTGGTGGCGGTGGCTGCCGATTGCAACAGTTGTTTCATGACGGCCCTCGCCCGGCCCGCGTGCGTGCCAGCTGCGCTAGGATAACATGAACACGCTTGCATGCCTCTATCGGTCAAAGATCCGCCGCCGTTGGCGAGGGCGCCGAATTTAGCCGTATTCCGCGTTCCGGAAAACATCCACGGGCGCGTTCCGCGACAATGGCCTCGCCGCGATCAGAGTGGGGCCGGAACCGCACAGGGAAGGCGCCGGCGTTCGACGGGTAACGTCCGTGGCCGCTTCGACGATTTGGCGATCGCCCCGCTCCTTACAGCGGCCGTTGACGACCGCGCGAGAACTGAAGGCGAAGCTGGGCGGGCGGCCGCGACCCTGTTCGAGTTACTCGACGGAAGAAGCTCGGAGACGCGCATCGCGGCGCTTACGAATTGATCGTTCGGGAGCCGGCCGCGCCGGCGGGAGCCATCGAATCATGAATCAACCATTGGATATCGGCATCATCGGAATCGGGCGCATGGGGTGGGTACACGCCGGCAACATGCTGGAGTTGGAGCGGGAGACCGGCTCCTGCCGGCTGCGCGCCGTGGTGGACAGCGACCCGGAGAGGCTGGCGCGATTCGCAAGCGAGAATCGGTATGGTGGACCGGTCTTCGACTCGCTCGACGCGTATCTTGCGGCTGATGCCGCCACGGCGACGATGGTGGTCGCTCCCACCGAACATCACCAGCATCTCGCGATGTCGCTCGTGAGAGCGGGACACCGGGTGTTACTTGAGAAGCCGCTCACAGGCACGCTTGAGGGAGACATCGCATGTTGCGCGGAGCTCGATCGCGACTATCCGGACGCCTTGATGCTTGCGCTTCAGCGGAGGTATGACGCGGCGCTCGCCTTCGGACGCGACTTGATGCACCAGGGCGCGATCGGGCGGGTGTTCAAGGTCTATTCGGCGCTCGAGGACTCGGGTCCGCCGCCGGACGGGTATCAGAGCGGCGGCATCCTGCCGGACATGTCGGTACACAACGTGGACGAGATCCTGTGGCTGGCGGGAAGGATGCCGGACCGCGCGATGGCGGTGGGGTCGGTGCTGCACAACAAACACGTCGCGTCGTGCGAGGAGGACTTCGACGACGCCATGCTCTACATGTGGTTTGGAGAAGAGTTGATGGGTCAGGTGCAGGTAACGCGGAATCACGTGTCGGGCTATCGGGTGGAGACGGTGATATACGGAGACCAGGGGCAGATTCAGATCGGGCACTTCGAGCAGAAGCCGCGCGAGATCGTTGTTGAGGCCTTCGGCCGGCGGGGCCGGACCGAGCCGATTTCGCGGAAGGTTTTTCCGGGCGGGAACGGAGCCGCTGCAACGCCCGAGTTTGTGGATCGTTTTGGACCGGCGTACAAAGCGGAGGTGGCGGTTTTCGTCGATTGCTGCCGCACTGGCGCGCCATTTCCGGCGACGCATCGGGACGGGCTGCGTGCGCAGCAGGTGATCGGGGCGGCAATGCGGGCGGTGCATACGAGAGAAGGCGGGGCCATAGTGGGATGAGGCGTGGGGTAAAAGAGTAAGTCGCAGGAGAGTGCCCGTGGCGGGCGAGCGCCGGGCGATCCTGAGAGGTTCGGCGAATCGCGAGAACGCCGCCTACCAGCTCAGTTGCGGCGGAAAGAACTCGGCGATCAGGTTCTCGTAGTAGGGGCGAAGAGCTTCCACATCCGGCTTCGACTCACCCTTCGAGTACAAATCGTAATTATTGAACTCGCGCACCCAGTAGAACATCTCACGGTCGCGAGCGTCCATCAGATGCTGGTATGCGCCTTCCTGGTGGCATGGATAGAAGGAGTGATAACGCAGCATGTACAGCCCCTCCTCCGGCAGGTAGGGTTTGCACACGTGGTAAATGTATTCGTCGTGTCCCCAGGAGAGATCGACGCTGTTCAGGCCGCAGCCTTCGGTGTAGATGCCGTTCCGCGTTTGGTATTCCGGTATGTTCGAATCCGGATTCGCGGCGAAGAACTTCGGATAGACGATTGTCTCCGACCAGGCGCAGCCTACCGGGAACGTATCGCCGACAACCGCCCACTGCGGTTCCCCAAACAGGCAAAGGATCTTACCGAGGTCGTGAACGAGGCCGCTGACGATGAACCATCGCGGACGCCCGTCCCGGCGCGCTGCTTCCGCCGTCTGCATCAAGTGCTGGATCTGCGATAGATCCGTGTCGGGATCGCTGTCGTCAACCAGAGTGTTGAGGTAGTCCATCGCCTCCCACACACTCATCCGGCGCTTTTGAAGCGGCCCGTACTCGCGCTTCTTCGCGCGCACGAAATCGACGGTCTGGTTGGTGTGATTAAGACGATAGAATTCGCGAACGACGGAAGGGGCCTCGTCGGTGTGCTGCCGGAATTCTTCTTTCTTGCGGTTCGCGACGTAGCGCTCGCGAACGGCGTCGTCCCACTGTCCGAGACCTGAAAGGGGATTCTGTGCGTCTGGGGCGATAACCCTCATATGTAGACCCTCTATTCTGATTTTAGCACCGAGGCCGGCCCTCACTCATGACGCGTGGATGCCCGTCATCCACGCCACGTCGCACGAAAAGCGTTAGCCTGATAGCTATGGAAAATCCCAAGCGAGATTTCCTTCGCCATGCTCTTGCCACGCTCGCGTATCGCGGCAACAGGACTCTAAGCGGCGCACCCGAGAGTTTCGGAGACTTTCGGCCGGCCGAGGGAACCCGGAGTTCAGCGGAAATTCTGGCTCACATCGGGGACCTGTTCGACTGGGCCATCGGTCTTGCCCAAGGCAGGCATGAGTGGCGAGAGGCCGCGCCGATGCCGTGGCTAAACGAAATCGAGCGCGTTTTCGCTGCCATTCAATTGCTCGACGCCTATCTTGCCTCGACCGAGCCGCTCCTCTGCTCCGAGGAGAGGCTGTTGCAGGGACCGGTCGCCGACGCACTGACGCATTTTGGGCAAATCGCCATCCTTCGACGCATGGCCGGGAGCCCGGTCCGGCCGGAGAACTACTTCAGGGCCGCCATCTCCGCAGGCGTTATCGAGCATGACCGGTAAGGAACTGGCGCTTTGGACAATCCGCGTTTGCTGCGCCTTGTATGTTGTCGCCGTCGCCCTGTGGCTCCATCGTGAGAGGCCCGGCTTTCCGCGAATAGCGCGTCTCTGTTGGGCAGCCGCGTGTCTGTGCTTCCTCACGCACGTGGTTCTTGCGTTTCACTTCCATCACGGCTGGAGTCACGTGGATGCTTTGAAGGAGACCGCGCGGCGCACCGCGGGACTGACGGGATCGAGTTCCGGAAACGGAATCTATCTTAACTACCTGATGGCCTTGATCTGGGCCATCGATGCGGCGTGGTGGCTGCGCCGTCCCGCCGGGTACGAACTGCGTCCGCGGTCAATCGAAATCGCCGTTCACACATTCCTTGCGTTCATGTTCTTCAATGCGGTTGTGGTGTTCGGCGGGGGCTTGCTGCGCGGCTTTGGAATAGCGGCTACCACGATTCTCGCCGCTATGGCCGCCTATCGTGTGTTAAGGCCGAAGCGCATGCCGCCTACGGCTGTTTGACGGCTTCTGGTTTGGGGGCCGGGGCTTCGACCTTCTTCTGCTCCGCCTTCTTCTGGTCCACCGGCTGCTGCCGGAACCTGGGCTGCCGGATCACAGGTTTCGCGCTCGCGAGCTCCGTATAGGTGTTGACGACACGCTCCCGCTGCGAATCGTCCGGAATCAGGTAGCGGTGCTTTCCATCGGGTGAGGGCGTGAACTTCGTCCGCCCGTCGTCAAGCACGTCGATCCGTCCCGAGCCGGACATCTTGAAATACTTTTCCTGTGGCCGGACGGCGTAAAGCACGGCGGCCATGTCCCAGGTGGGCGCGTCATACGGCATTGGTTTATGGGCGCGATAGGCGTCCACCAGCGGGTGCGCTTCGGACCACGCGAAATCCTTCTCGATGCTGGAAGCCGGGAACAGCGCATGCTCTCCAACCTCCCGTCCTACCGCGACGACAGGAGTTGGCCACTCCGCAAACAGGCGTTTCGCGGCTGGGATGTCAGCCATGATGTTAGACTCGCCCGGGCCGTCTGTAAAAGCCCCGCCCGCAATCACCAGATAACGCACCTTCCGCGAAATCAGGTCCGCGACGCCTGGCAAGTCGAGCACCTTTGCCAGGTTCGTTGCCGGTCCCGCTACGACGACCAAGCAATTCTGGTCGTACTGAGAGGTGAAGGCGTTGCGGATCAACGCGGGAACTTCGGCGGTATCGAGAACCCGATGGATACCGTGGCTGTAGGCGGGCGCACCGGCGGAGTTCACCTTCGCGAGGGGGACCGCGATCATCGGCGTGTCTTCGGGCACTCGGCCATCGGTTGACATTCCAGTCGGCAAGGTGCGCCCCACGGCTCCGAACGCGCCGCTGACGGCCCCGGAATAGAAGCGCCCCATCACCTCGCAGAAAGCGGCGGCCTTGATGTTCGATTTGCTGACGCTGAGCGAGACGACGCGGGTTTCGTTCTTGCCATCAAGCCCGTAGAGAAGCGCGAGCGCCAGGGCCGCGTCGATTCTGTTACCCATGTCCGAATCGAAGATCACACCGGCCGGCGGCTTTCCTTGTCCTGGAAATTGCATTCGCACCCATGATAAAACATGCGCGGACAAACGTGCGGCGGAGCGTGATTCGCGATATCCTCACCAGAGGCTCCTTATGCGATTGTCTCTCCTCACTTTTCTGGCGCTTTCCTGCGCCGCGGCGGAATTGAAAGTGCCGCCTGGCGTGGCCGTTGAACGCGGCGTCGAATATACTTCGATCCCGCACGGAAAACTCGCGATGGATATCGCCCGTCCGAAAGCACCCGGGAAATATCCTGGCATCGTCATGATCCACGGAGGCGGCTTCAGCGGAGGTACACGGGAGGGCTATTTGCCGATGGCCATCCGGCTCGCGCAGAACGGGTATGTTGCCGCGACGGTAAGTTACCGCCTCACGCCCATCGTTCAATTTCCGCTTCCGCTTCACGACGTGAAGGCCGCGGTGCGTTTCCTGCGTGCGAACGCGGAGAAATTCGACATGGACAAGGGCCACATGGCGGCGATCGGTGTTTCAGCCGGCGCAACGTGGTCGCAATTTCTGGCCGTGACACGCGACATGCCGCAGTTTGAAGGCAACGGCGCGCATCGGGAGCAGTCGAGCAGCGTCGATTGCGCCATCAGCTTCTACGGGCGTTCAGACATGCGCCGCGCCTACGAAGGAAGCCGCAACGCGGCGGATGCGCTGCCGCCGCTGCTGGGTGGCGACCGCATGAACGCGCTCGACGCGCATTTCCGCGCGAGTCCTCTCAACTGGGTGACGCCGGGTTCGGCGCCGATTCTCGCGATCCATGGAACGCGCGACCAGAACGTTCCCTTCGAGCAATCGGTCTGGCTTGTGGAGCGCATGCGGGGAATGGGAGTTGAGGCGGAACTTGAAACCGTGGCTGAAGCCGGGCACGGTTTCAAGGGCGCGGACGAGGAGCGGGCATTTTCCCGGGCGCTCGATTTCCTCAACCGCAAGCTGAAGCCAACCCTGCTCGAGACACGGCGGCTGCTCGTGAACGACCACGGACCGGGCGGTGAGATTCTGGCGATTGCCTGGCCATCGGGGCGAATTCTTTGGCGAAGGCCGAATCATCGGGCGACGGAGGTTTCGGCGCTCGCGAATGGCAACGTGCTTTACATAGAAGACCCGAAGGGCGTGGTAACCGAGATCGATCCGGACCAGAAAGTGGTTTGGCAGTACAAGACTGAAAAGGTGACGCTGGCCAGCGCGCAGCGGCTCGAGAACGGGAACACTCTTCTGGTGGACGACGCGGCTTCGCGAGTCTTCGAGGTATCACTCGAGGGCAAGGTTGTATGGAGCGTCGAGAAGCCTGAGTACAAAGGTATGGCCATGCGCCGGGCGAGACGCACTTCGTCCGGCACGACGCTGGTCGCGGTGCAGGTCGCCGGGCTTCTCCTGGAACTAAACGCCGCTGGAGACGTGATTCGCAAGCTGGAGTTTCCTAAGCGGCTGCCGGCGTATGCCCAGCCGCTTTCCGATGGCGGCATGCTGATCGGCCTCGCCGCGCCGGGTGAAGTGAGGCGGCTCGACGCGAGCGGCAAGACGGTCGCGACATTCGCCGGGGGATCCAGCACGGCTCGCATGGCCTGGACGTCAGGGTTTACGCAGACGCCGGAGGGCGGTCTGATTGTGTCGGATTATATGGGATCGCGCATTGTCGAATTCGACGCAAAGGGCGGCGTAGTCCATCAACTGAAGAACCTCGCGTGGTCCGTGACCAGCGTGTCGCTGATGAGATAGCGTCTCGTAGGAACATACTATAGCTACCGTGCCTCAAGCCTCCTACTCTGGAGGCATGCCTGCTTATATTCGGCATCTGGCAGTACTTGCAGTCTTCGTGCCACTCTGGGGGCAAGCGCCGGAACCGGTCAAGTTGGGAGAAAATCTTGTTCTGAGCGGAAGCGTTGCCTGGCTGGCCGCCGATCGGCCCTTGTAGCAAAGGAGTCATTGGCAGGGAAGGAGCCGGAATGGCAATTGTGAGAGCCCGCACGTGGGACAATCGTAAGAAACATGAGAACGAAAGTAGCCGTTGTTTACGGCGGCCGCAGTGGCGAACACGAAATCTCCATTCGTTCGGCGAAATCGATCCTGGATAGCCTGGACCGTGCACGATACGACGTCGTGGAATACTTCATCGGCAAGGACGGCAAGTGGAGTCCTTCGTGCATCCTGCCCGAACCCGGCGCGAACGGCGGGATCGACGTCGTGTTTCCCGTCCTCCACGGCACTTACGGCGAAGACGGAACCATGCAGGGCCTGCTGGAACTTGCGGACCTGGCCTATGTGGGGCCGGGCGTGCTCGCCTCGTCCGTCTCGATGGACAAAGACGTGGTAAAGCGGCTGTTCCGGGAACGGGGTCTACCCGTCGTCGATTGCGTCGTGCTGACGCGTCCGAACCTCGACGCGAGCGCGGCCGCAGCGAAGTTCGGCTATCCGCTGTTCGTGAAGCCGGCGAACCTCGGGTCGTCGGTCGGCATTTCGAAGGTTTGCGACGCCGCGGAACTGAGGACCGCCGTCGAGCTCGCCGCGCAGTTCGACCGGAAGGTGATTGTGGAGCGGGCGATCATCGGCCGCGAGTTTGAATGCTCCGTCCTTGGCAACGACGACGCGTTGGCGTCACTTGCCTGCGAGGTGCTTCCTTCACGCGAATTCTACGACTACGAAGACAAGTATCTTCTAGACACGGCTCGGATCGAGATGCCCGCGAATCTTCCGCCGGACAAGATGAACGAGTTGCGCCGCTGCGCCGTCGAAGCATACCGCGCCGCCGAATGCGAAGGCATGGCGCGCGTCGATTTCCTGATGGAGGCTGCCAGCGGCAAGCTGTACATCAACGAGATCAATACGATTCCCGGGTTTACATCGATCAGCATGTTCCCGAAGATGTGGGAGCACGGCGGGTTGCCGTTCGGCCGGTTGGTCGACCGGCTGATCGAACTCGCACTGGCACGGCAGGCCATGAAGAAAGCCACGAAGTTCACCCGTTAGAACATGCCAGGACGCTTCACAGCCGCCCTTTTCGCCCTCGCCTCCGCGGCTTTTGCCGCGGAGGAAATCGATATTCAGGTGAGGCGCTTCACTGAAGCGTGGGCGCTTATCGAGCGCGAGAGCGCCGAACCCGTAACCTCGGAGAAAGCGTTCTACGAAGGCGCCATTCCGGGACTGCTTCGCCGCCTGGACCCGCATTCGGTATTTTTCGACCCCGGCCAATTCGACCAGCTCAAGCAAATGCAGACTTCGACGCGCAAGGGCTTCGGCTGCGTCGTGAGCGTTCTGCCCGGGCGTGTGATCATTCTTCAAACACTTCCGGGAACGCCGTCGGCGCGTTCCGGATTGGCGCCAGGCGACGAGATTCTGGGCATCAACGGCTACAGCGTCAACCGGCTGGACATCGACCAACTGGTGGCTCTGCTCGGCCAATCGCGGCAACAGCCGGCGCAGCTCGATGTGCGGAGACCGGGGAACGCGCGCGTCCTGAATTTCGTGCTGACGCCTGAGGAAATGCAGTCGCCGTCTGTCGAGCGGGCTTTTCTGCTCAAGCCCGGCATCGGATATCTTCGCGTCGCAAGCTTCGACGAAAAAACCGGCGCGGAGGTGAAACAGGCGATCGAGAAACTCGGCGGGCGCAGCTTGAAGGGCCTTGTGCTCGATCTGCGGAACAATCCGGGCGGGGTGGTGCTGGCGGCGCTTGAGATGGCGGCGCTGTTTCTCAAACCGGGTCTGAGGGTGCTGACGGTGCGGGGGCGATCGGTGAAGGAAAAGGAAGAGTCGGTACCCGCCAACAACCAGCCGTACGAATTTCCGGTCTCGGTGCTCATTAATGGTAAGAGCGCCAGTTGTTCGGAGATTGTGGCCGGCGCGTTGCAGGACCATGATCGCGCCGCGATAGTAGGCGAACCAAGTTTCGGAAAGGGCCTGGTGGAATCGGTTTTCCCGCTTTCGGACAATGCCGGCCTGGCACTGACGACCGCGCTGTACTATACGCCAAGCGGGCGTTCCATTCAGAAGCCGCTCGACTCGGCCCAATTCGCGCTTGCGGGCGCGACGTCCGGCACGAGCCAGCGGCTGGAATTCAAGACGAGCGGAGGGCGCACCGTGACGGGCGGTGGCGGGATACTCCCGGACCGGGTCGTTTTTCCACAACCCCCTACACGCCTGCGCGTGGTGCTTGACGCGAGCGGATCGTTTACGTCCTTCGCAACGGCCTATGCGCAGACGCACCCGGCGCCGGGCGACGATTTCGCAATTACTTCCGGGGTGCTCGACGAGTTTCAGGTCTATCTGTCACAGCGCAATATCCGGCCCGGGGTGGCCGACTGGTCGACGGAGCGCGACTTTATCAGCAACCGGTTGAAAGCGGAGATTTTCAATCAGACGCTGGGTGTGGAGAAGGGCGATGAGGTGGAAGCGCAGCGGGACGTTCAGGTTCTTCAGGCGATCGCGGCGCTGGCGGAGCCGGTCGCGGGCAGTTCCCGGCCCTGACCGTCAGTGATCGCCAGCGCGGGCGCGCGGGACGGCGATGGCCGTCTTGCCCTGGGCGGTGGAGCGGGTACTGGCGATGCCCACAGGGGCAATCGCAACCATCAAAATGCGCCCCAGCCTGAGCGGAACTCGCGCGTGAAGCCGATGCCGCCTCACATTTGCGGAGACGTAATCTCCACCTTCACGCTGACGTTCTGCCAGTCGGGTAGCTCGTAGGCCCTCAGATTCGTATCGAGAGCGGCCGTCACTTCCTTCGATTCGTACGGGCCAAGCGACGGCGTCTTGAGCGCGAGCGTGCCTACCGGAGCCTCTCCCGCTTTCGCCGTGCGCGCGATCAGGTTGAGGCTGCCCGACAGATCCGTAATCTCGGCGCCGGAATGGTTCACGATCACGAAACGCACCTGGGTCTTCTTTTTCGGATCTTCCGTGATGCGGATTCCCACAATTTCGATGTGCTTCAAAAGTGGATGCGGCCCCTTAGTGGCCGCGCCGGCCGCGGGGGCCTTCGCCAGGGGAGCCGCAGCCGCCGGGGCGTCCCTCGGCCCGCGCATCTTTTCGATGGCGTAGTACACACCGCCCACGAGACCGCCGAACGCGAGAGCGAATACGATCGTCATGAGCCACGCAGGGATTGCTTGCCGCGGCGCGGGCACGGCGTAAGAATACTGCGGTGGCGGTGCTGCCTGCGGGGCGGCATGCGGATGTTCCGCCGGTTGCGGAGGTGGGGGCGGCGGCGCGGCTGCCCGCTTCACGCAATCGGGACATTCGGTCCAGGATGGCTGGCATTCGCGTCCGCACTGCTGACAGATCCACGTGAACATTAAGATTCTCTCCTCATTTGGTCAACTACTCAATGGCAATCGCGCGCCCACCCGCGGCAGCAGCGGCGATCGCTTCGAGCACATGCTGCACTTTTTGCGCGTCCTCGAAATCCGGATGAAACGGTTCTCCGCGGTCGAGCGCATTCAGGAAATCGGCCAGCGCTGCAATGAACGTATGCTCATATCCAATGATGTGCCCCGGCTTCCAGAAGTTACCGGAATATGGGTGATCCGGCCCCGTAACCAGCAGGTTGCGAGGTCCTTGCAGATTCTTCGCATCCCCGGCGTCCAGAAATTCCAGACGGTTCATATCTTCGAAATTAAAGCGCGCCATGCCACGCGATCCATGTATCTCGAAAGCGTTCCGGTTGCGGCATCCGACCGCGTAGCGGGTCGCTTCGAACGTTCCAATGGAGCCGTTCTTAAAGCGGGCCAAGGCAAGAAC
>SHUI01000081.1 GCA_009697455.1 Bryobacterales bacterium | reverse complement strand
CCGACGGCTGAGTTGTCGGTTTCGATCAAGGCGGCGCCGCCGGTCACCTCGATGATTTCGTTTACGCCCCCCACATCAAGAACAAAATCGACGCGCGCCACATCGCCAACCTGAAGCCTGATGCCGCTGCGAACTGAGCCTTTGAAACCACTGTGCTGGACCTTGGCCGAATATCCGCCAGGAACCAGAAAAGGAACCGTGTAGTTTCCCGATTCGTTGCTCTCGACCCGGCGCTCCTGATTGGTTTGGGAGTTGATGACGGAAACCGTGGCCGCGGGTACAACAGCGCCCGTCGAATCGGTGATGGTCCCGGTGATCTCGGCAAAGGTCTGCGCATTGAGGGATGCAAGGCCGATCGCCAGGTACAGTAAGAAGGAGAGGCGGCGAGTTTGTTTCGAAGCAAACTGGAACATGCAGCGGAGTATATCACGGACAGATCACCAGATCATCAGACCGTGATGGCGTCCCTCCGAGCGCTCCGGCGGAAAGTGCTTCCACGCCCTATCGCTGGGCAGGGTCTCCCCGCGCCCTGGCCGGCGTCTTGCCGCGACGCAACCCATTCAACAGAAACTCCGTGGACTACCCTCCGCGGTGCACGTCCGTCAGCCGCCGATCGCTGCCTGAGATGAAATACGTCAGCTTCGTGTGGTCGAGTCCCATCAAGCGCAAGATCTCGTCGTGTTCCATCGTGCGAATCGGCCGGATATACCGGCGGGCGCGAACCGAACTCGTCGCTCGATCCATGAACCCGTCCGCCCTTGATCCCCGCGCTTGTCACCCACATGCTGAATCCGCACGGATGATGATCGCTCCCGTTCTTCCCTTCGGCGAGTGGCGTGGGTCCGAATTCGCGGCCCCACACGACGAGCGTCGAGTCCAGCATGCCGGATGAAATCCTGAGTTGTCCGCTGAGTTTGGTCAGACCGCCGGGTGGCGCGGAGAGATCGAGAGTCGACCGCAACCCCGCGCGCAAAATGGTCCTTCTGGTAAGCGGCGGGGACATATCCTGCGCCTCAGCGCTTGCGGCCCCTTGTGCCCGCCGACGGCACGCATCACGAACTGGATGTCGCCCGCGTACAATTCGATTGCGAATTTGTTTTACGTAGTGGCGCTTGAGGGATGCGGCGTGAACACGAAGTCCGTCGACACGTTCCGGCCCGGCGGGTTTGCATTCACTGGAACTGGTTATATTGAGAGTCCGCGGGAGCCCTGGCAAATCTACGTTACAGCGCTCGATCTGACGACCGGAAAACTGCGTTTGGAATATAAGCAGGTCGGAACAAGGCGCCATGGCGCGGGCGTGCTTTCGACGGAAGGCGGCCTCCTTTTCGCCGGCGACGATCAGGGCATGTTTACCGCGCTCGATGCCGTGACGGGGAAGAGTCTGTGGCACTACAACACGGGGCGTCGCATCTCCGCTTCCCCGATGTCCTACAGTTTCGAAGGTACGCAGTATGTCTCGATCGCGGCCGGCGGCACCATCATGGCGTACGGGTCGCTCGAAGCGGAACGGTAGCCGCGGAGCGCTGTGGTAGGGCATTCGCCAGCCTCGGTAAGGTAAGCCGGGGTGCCTTGTTCTCGAGCATGATGCACCAGCAAAGATCTCCTCCCGTGAAACCGGGCTCACCTCGACTGAGCTTAAGAACCCCTGCCGCCGAGCTCATTTTGCTTGAGACATGGAAGAGAAAAAACCAATAGTACCCTGATTGCTGCGAGGACAAACATTGTGTGGTATTCTTCCCTTTGAGCAAGACTCGCTAAACAGCGTGCAGGCAAGACGGCGAAATCTTCAGGGAGAATACGGCGGAATATATGAAAAATCACGTTCTTTTGGCTGTGGGGATGTTGTTTTTCGGGACTTTGGCAGTTGCAGGCCCCTTGGGTTATAGCTTAACTGGGAAGGCGAGCTACCAAACCGGCTGCGGCCCATTGGCCACCGTCAATCTGTCCGAAGGCACGTGTGGCAGCCCCGCTACGGCGTTCGTGGTTCTCACCAACACAGGTACTTCAGCATTCACCGGTTCAGCTTACCTTTTCGGTATTGCGCCTGCCCAAACAATTGTTGAGGAGATTGCCGGGACCTTGGCGCCTGGACAAAGTTGGGGTTTCGGTGCGGGTCCGAGATCTTCCGCTCAGGGCGGCTTCAACAAGATTCCTGGTCAACCTGACTTCGGTCTGATGTTTTTCTTGACTGGCACTTTGGATGGCGAATCGTTCGGTGCTTCCGTCTCGGATTCTGGGCTCCACTCTGGGGTGTTTCGCACCAACCCGTTCGGCGTCCTTCTGGACAACTACATCATGCAGGGTGGTGATCCTTTGGGCCGCGATACTGGCAATGCTTTCGCTACGACACAAGCACCAGCAACCTTCGTATGGCAGGCGTCGGCGAGCGATGTCACATTGATTGCGAGCACGCCGGAGCCTGGCACCCTGACTCTGCTGGGTTTGGCGTTGGCCGGACTCGCTGCCGTTCGTCGTCGCTTTCCCGTCTGATTGCCTACTCGGAGTCTTGGTTCCGCAACACAGTTCAATTTTCGCGCCAGTCCGCTCTCGTTCCGCTGCACCACTTCCGCTATGATGAAGCCATGAGCAAAATCGACTGGAGCTATCACCGCAAGGGTTGAATGACCTGCGTCAGAACGCAGGAGTTTCTTGCGAAAAACAAGATCGCCGTTGGCGTACAGGTGGACGCCAAGAAACAGCGTCTGGGTCCTGAGGGCGCGCTTGAACTGCTGAAAGGCGCCGATGAAGTCTACATCGCCAAGGGAAAAAAGGTGTTGCGCTTCGCGCTGGAAGGCGCCCCAAATCTGGAAGAAATAGCGCAACTCATGCTCGGTCCTTCCGGCAACCTGCGCGCCCCGACCGTACGTATAGGACGCAAGTTGATCGTCGGATTCGATCCCGACACTTACGGAAAACTCGCTGGCTGAAAACTTCCGGCTACAGGAGCCGGAAGTTCACTTCGATGGTGGCCGCGACTGTGACCGGCTTTCCGTCCTTATACCCAGGACGGAACTTCCATTTATTCACGGCTTCTATCGCCTTCTCGTCCAGGCCCAGGCCCAAGCTCTTGACCACCCGCAGATTGCGCGCCTTGCCCGTCGTGTCGACTTCCACGTACAGCACCACTGTGCCAGAGTACTTCGCCTTCCGGGCTTCCTCGGAGTATTCCGGCTCTATCTTGTAGATAATCGCCGGGGACGTTACGCCGCCACCCACGCGAAACACGCCGCCGCCAACGCCGCCGCCGGAGCCAGGCCCAAACCCCGGTCCCCTGCCTGGGCCTACACCGCCGCCTGACCCTGAACCGATACCGCCGCCCGATCCCGTGCCGTTCGACGGTGGACCGACAATCTTCGAGAGAGGATCGCCGTAGTTCGCCATGTTCACGTTAGGCAGGTTGACGTCCGGTGGAATCACCAGCGTCGGGTCCATCGTCAATTTCGGATTCGGATTATTCACAACAGCCATCGGAGGCGTGAATTGCCGCGGCGCGACCTTGGGAAGCTTGCCCTTCGTCGCTGGTGTTAGAGACCGGTCTCCACCGCCGCCACCGCCGCCCATCGCCTGAACCTTCGGCGCCGCTTTCGGAATGTAGGGAGCGATATCAGGCATGAAAATAACGGCGTGTTCCTTGATTTTCTCCTGCACCGTCTTGTTTGAAGCGAGCGCGAGTATCAAAGCGACAACCACGACATGCACACCCACCGACATGACGCCGGAAGATTTCTTGTGCCCATACAGCCCCCATATATCCTTCACCGGAATGGGTTTGGAGGTGATCTGGAGAGGCGGCAGCTTCGGGGGATTGATTATCTCTTTGAGGTTCCTGAAAAGCGACTTGAACCAGATCTGTTCTACGTTCGGCGCGAGCAGGCGCTGGAGGTGGACATCCGCTTCGAAGTCCTTGCGTTCGGTTCCACTCGTTTCCAAGTTCGATTCCATTAAATCAGGCATGCGTTTCCCTGCCCTTCCGCAACCACGTCCCACCCCGCATTAGAAAAGACGCCGGGAAGACGAAATCAGTTTCAGGCTTCACCACACCGGACTGCCGCTCCATAGGAAGTTTACCACAGGCGGCAAACTGTAAGTTGTAAACATGCTTGGCAACCTGCCCGTCGTGACGGCTAGACCATGGGAATGAAGAGGAGGCAATCCCATCGCGACGCTGCGTCAACGCCATCCAGATGCACGCCTCCGAGCCAACGGTCGATTGCCCCGCGGCTGCGGATCCAGTCGGAATGCCCTGCGAGAGTGCGCTCTCCGTGCGCGCTTATGCGATATTGATCGTGCCCTGCCTGAACGACCGCGGGCGCCGATCCCAAGACAAGCTCGTCAAGAAGCGCCCAAGCAGGAGCGTCGCCGATAAACACCGCTTCCTCCATTTCGCTCGACGCTTCGTAGATCGCCGCTCGCGTCGTGTTACCCTCGGCGACCGCCTGGAGGAGTTGACGCTCGGTGCGGGACAGCCCGTCGCGGACCGATGGGTACTCCTCCGCGAACCGGTGAAAAGCGGCGTCGAGGAAAGGAAGCGCGGGCCGCGGCTCGAGGAGGCCCGTTGGCTCGGGAGCGCGGTAGGCTTTCCACGCATCAAGGGCTTGCGCCAGTTGTGCGCCGGTAACGGTCGCTCTCGTGGGCAACAGCTTGGCGAGCGCCTCGCCTTCAAGTGCTCCCAGATAGGTCGGGCTTTGGATCAGGGACAGCCGGACCCCAGGCGTGTCGTGTTCGGCGAACCAGGCGAGAAGTTGGACCAATTGGAGTTGATCGTAGAGGTCGTGCTCAAACCACAGCACGACTTCTTCGTGTTCGCGCAGCGCGTCGAGCTCGCGGATGTGCTTGATGGGCCCGTCACGCAGTGTGTCGTGCCAGACGAGATATTCGCCTTCGACGCCGGCTTGACGGAAGCCGCGGATAACAAGCAGGTGGAGTACGATCCCCCTCGGCGGACCAACGGGATGCGATCCCCACTAGAGGAAAAGTCCGCAGCTTAACTCACTGAACCAGGAGATCGACGCACAAGTTCCTCATGTAGCCTCCGAAGACGCCCGGAGCGAACAGAAACGGCCCGCATTGACCCATATCAGAATTTCACGTTCAGCGAGAATTGGAAGGACCGCGGCGGCTCCTGCGCCGTGATCCGCCCGAACACAGTGTTGGTCGGATCAGTCGTCGGTCCACGCAGCACCGGTTCGTTCAGCGCGTTAAACGTGTCCGCCCGGAACTGCGTTTTGAACCGCTCGTTGATCCGGAAAGTCTTGTTTAGCGAAAAATCCCACCGGCGTTGCGAATCAAGCCTGATATCGCTGAACCGAAGCGGAAACGTGCGGAGATTCGACCCCAGTACATTGCGGCTGTTCTTGTCAAAGACGTCCGTATTGAACCAGCGATCCGCATTTCGCTCGCTCGACGGCAACACAACCTTGCTCGAGTCGCCCGTGAACAGAATCTGCCCCCAGTTGATTGGCTGGCCGCTTTGCCGCTGCCACGCGCCGCTCAACTGCCAGCCGCCGGCGAAGAACTCAATGACCTTCGGCATCTGCGAACCGATCTTTCGCCCCTTTCCGAAGGGCAGTTCCCAAATGCCGGTTGCTGTGGTGCGGTGCGTGCGGTCAATATCCGCCAAAGACTCGTAGGGCCTCGGATCCTGTGCGTTCAGGAAGCTCGTGGCGTCCATCGCCTTCGACCACGTGTGGGACATTTGCAACGTGAAGCCCTTCGAGAATCGCCTCTCCATGCGGGATTGCAGCGAATGGTACCAGGAGTAACCCACCGGATCGCTGAACGTGACGTTGCCGAAATGCGGATACGGGGTGAGTAACGCCTGCCGCGACATCGTCGAACTCGTGTATTGCGGATTCAGGCCGAATAGCGGGCTGGGAAATTGCGCGCCGAGATAGTCGATTGTGGCTTGGTCGCGCGTGGGTGAAGTGCTCAGATACTTAGCGGGTAGAACGTTGATATTGCGGTTTACCCCGATTCGCGTTCCTCGGTTGCCCACGTAGGACGTTTCCACCATGAATCCACCGCGCAGTTCGTGCTGAATCCCTAGCGACCAACGTTGCGAATAGGCTTGCTTTCGCGATCTTGCAAAGTACGAGATGTTCTGGCCGAGGTTGGTTTCAAGTCCGCCTGCGGGTCCAAGAGGCGCCAGCAGCCCCGTGGGAAGCGGGTTCGCGAGAGTCGCTTTGAAGGTGAGGCCGTTATCGTTGGTCGGCTCGATCGGAGTCGATTGACTGAAGCCGGCGAGATTCGACCCCGTCTTGAACGACCCATTGGAGTTGTAGAAGATTCCGTAGCCCGTGCGAAGAACGGTCTTAGGCGCCACCTGATAGGCCAAGCCGATGCGCGGCATCCATCCCAACACTTGTCCTTCCCAGAATTCCCTCGGATTTCCCCCTGCACCCGCGAACGTCAGTCCCCCGTTCACCTTGAAATTTGCTGCTGGAAGCTCAGGAATCGGGCTCCGCGCGTAGTTTGCGATTGCCCTTGCCCCGATGGGGTTCGCCTGATCTCCGAGGAAAGCTGTTGCGGACCGGTTATATCTCTCGGTGACAGGCGACTCGTGTTCCACGCGCAAGCCGGCGTTGAGGGTGAGCTTTCGCGTAAGCTTCCAATCGTCATGCACGTAAAGCGCGAAGTATTTGTCCTGCTGTGCGAAACTCGCGCTTCGCGTGGCGCTGCCGCCGGGAATCCCCAGTAGCAGAGCCGTCAGTTCGCCGCCAACGGGAGGCGCAGTGGAGTTATCGAAGGGCCCCCGGCCCCATAGGTTATTGAAGTTGAGGATCGGAGTCGTGTCGCCCGAATGCCGGTCGCTGAAGACGCGGTAGACCCTGAACTCCGGACCAAAACGGACGTTGTGGTTCCCCTTCATCCAGGTGAAGTTGCCGGTAAAAGTGTGGCTGAGCGAGGCGGCCACGCCGTCGCCCGATTCCGAGCCGCTCAATGTCGTGAGCGACCCCGCGCTAATGTTGGGAACCGCGGACTGGCCTTTCGGAAAAAGGCCAACGAGCGCAGGCGACAATCCAAGGGAAGCCAAATCGAAGCCACGGCTTACGCGGTGCTCCGGAAACTCCTACTGGCTGAGACCGTACCGAAAATTCAGGAGGAAGCTCGGGCTGAAGACATGGACTTCGTCGAGCGCAATGCCGCGATTGATCCGGTTCAGAATGAGGCCGTTCACATCGTTCGCGAAGGAGCGGTTCTTGTCCTCCTCCCAGAAATCGCGATGGAAGCGGATGAACATGCGGTCCTTCTCGCTGAAGGCGTGGTCGAAGCGGCCAATTGTGGTCCAGTAGTCCTCGAGGGCCTTTCCCGAAGTGAAGAAGTTGTTGCGTCCGTCGGTCGTGCCCGCCTGGTTCGGCAGCGGATAGAAATCGAGAATCTTCTTCGAGACGGGGTCAATGCGGCTCGCGGGAATGATATTGCCGGGGAACGGTTGGCGGCTGAAGCGCCCGCCCGCCGCGGTCTGAATGGTGCCAGGATCGTAAATCTGGTAATTTGCGCCGAGGCGAAGCAGATCGGACAGATCGCCGTTGCGCCACGGCGCCCTCGGGACGGTCGATGTGATGGGCGCGGGGGATCCGAATTTGTTCGCCTCCCACGTGAAGAACCAGAAGGTCTTGTTCTTGCCGTTGTACAACTTTGGGACGACCACCGGACCGCCGCCCGAAAGTCCGTACCGGTTGTCCTGATAGATCGCAAGTTTCTGTCCGGAGCGGTTCTGGAAAATGTCCGGCGTGTCGAGAGCCGAATGGCGCAGCCACCACCAGGCGCTGCCGTGGAGGTCGTTGGTGCCGCCCTTCGTGCTGACATTGACCACCGATCCCGTGGTGTGGCCGAGCGAAGCGTCGAAAGCTGAGGTCTGCACCTTGAACTCGCTGATAGAAGCCTGGGGCGGCGAGAACGCAACTCGAACGTTCGCGCTGTCGGAAAAGGTGTTGGTCACGCCGTCGATGGTGAATTCGTTATTGAACAGACCACTTCCGTCGGTCGAGAACTGCGACGGGGCGTTGTTGAACGCGGCCTTGCGCAGGCGCATATCGGTGCCGTTGGTCGCTCCCGGCGCAAGCAAGGCAAACTCCATGGCGTTCCCTGAGAAAAGCGGCAACTCGAGAATACGTTTCTCATCCACAACTTGGCCGAGAGAGGCATCCGCGGTGGAGAGCAAAGGAGTCTCCGCGCGCACTTCGAGTTGCTCGGCGACATCGCCGACGGCCATTTGGATATTCAGTTCAACTGAGTCGCTCACGCGGACCTGGACGTTATCGCGGACGAACTTTCTGAATCCGGCGGCTTCCGAGGTGACACTGTAGAAGCCGGGCGGCAGGTAAGGCAAGGAATAGTTCCCGGAGGCATTAGTCTTGGCGGCGGCGGCGACGCCGGTCGCCGCGTTGATGGCGCGAACCTCCGTGTTGGGCAACGTTGCGCCAGACGCGTCGGTGATGCGGCCGAGAATCGTGCCGCGGGAGTCCTGGCCGCTGGCGATTCCTGAAACGATGATTAGAATGCAAACAATAGGAAGGATAGATTTGATGTTCATGGTGGTCGAGACCTCTCAAGTAGTGCCTGCCCTAACTATATACCTTTAGTCCGTTCAGAACAATCCTTGCCACGATGGGATATCCTTGGCTCGATGAGCGCGAACCTCGCCCTATTGCTGCTGTTTTCCGCCTCCTGCTTCGCGCAAGACGAACTTCGCCACAAGTTCGTGAAGATGACGCGCGGTTGGGCGGGGGAAGCCGTCCTGTCGCAATCCGAGAGACAGGCGATGGAGGACGGCAAACAATACGAAGACTTGATGTGGGAGGGGCTGGACGATCCGTTGGCGAAGAAGGCCCTGGCTGTGGGCGAGCCGTCATTCCAGTCGATGAGCGCCTACTATCCGGGCAAGGTTCTGGACCGGACTGTTCTCGGCACATGGTCCGATCCCTCGAAGCCGGCAGCTAGCGATCAGGACGAGTTCATGTTCTGGTTCAACGGCGCGATCTCCGCGAATCTGATTCGCGGTGCGTGGAACGGCGCGCCGAATCAGGTGCTGGCCGCGAACACCAACGTCCTGTTTCGGGTAGGGACGGACGCCGAGATGTTCGGCAAAGACGGCGACCGTTTCACGCGGATCGGCTTTGAGAAAGGCTATCTTCCCGTTCTCACCGCCTCGTACATGCACGGCGGATTGCGCTACACCGAGCGTGCGTTCGCGATCCGCCCCGAAGGCGGACAGGACGGGGCGAAGGTAGATTGGGATGTTGCGTGGGTCCATTTCCGCGTCGAAAACCCTGGCCGGACCAGACGCGAAGGGGCCGTGCATGCCGACGTCGCGCTCGTTCGCGGCGTCGCGAAGGCCGGACCTAGGCGCGTCGTGGATGAGCAGGGCGCGGTGCTCATGGTCCACACAGCAGCCGGCGGCGAGGGTTCGCGCGTGACCGGGCGCTTCACCCTTGAACCGGGGGCGGGCGCGGATGTGTACTTCAAGATTCCGTACCGCCCGGACCGGCAGGGTCTTGTGAAGGCTCCCTCTGCGGGATACTCAAGCGCTCTTGAAGCCACGCGCGCCTTTTGGGAATCGATTCTCGCGCGCGGCGCGCAGCTTGAAGTCCCCGAAGAGCGCGTCAACAAGATCTGGAAAGCGCTGTTGCTGACGAACATGGTGCTCAACGACGGACCCGTGTTCACCTATGGCGCGGGGTTGCTCTACAACGATTCGTACTATCCCTTTGAAAACGGCTTCGGCGCGCATGTGTTCGCCCTCTACGGACATCGGGACTATTCCACCGCCCTTCTGCCGCACGCCTTTGAAGTGAGCGTTACCCCCGATGCGGCGGGGCGCAAGTATCAAAACCGGCGCGCGATGCCGCTGCATCATCTGCTCGAGAATTACCGGCTCACCGGGAGCACCGCCGCCTATCACCGCTTCCGGGACGACATCCATCGCATCGCGGAAGAGATCATCCGCGACCGCCATTCCACCATGCAACTTGTAGACGGTGAGCGCCCTTTGCACTGGGGGTTCCTGCCGCCCGACAAGCCCGGCGTGGACCTGCGAGCATCCACCCAGAAAGTCTACGTGCCCGCGCACAGCATCACTAATTGCCAGGGTTTGCAGGATCTCGGCGAGTTTCTGGTCAGGACGGGCATCGATCGCGAACGCGGCGAGCGGTACCGGAAAGAAGCCGCGGAGTTCCGCGCCGATTTGATGACGGGCCTGCGGGGCGCGGCCATCAAGCTCGCGGACCGGCCTCCGTTTGTGGACCTGCAGACCCTCTACTTTCGTGAGACGCCCGACTACGGCCCCGATCCCTACGACCACTTGGCGAACGGCCGCCTTCAGGGAACCTACTACGCCTACTGGGTCCAGATGCAATACCAGTTCAATTTCTTCAACCCCTCCGATGATGTGGGTGAGTGGATGGCGAAATACCTGGAAGAACGCGGCGCGTTCGTACTCGGCAATACACGGGCACGCCGCCGCGATGGCGAGCAGCCGCGCTACGGGTGGATCAACAACGTCTACAACCAGGGGATCTATGACTTCCGTCTCCGCGGCGGAAACGTCGACCGGTTCCTGACGGGTTTTTATGGACGGCTCGCGTATGGCATGTCGCGTCACGTCTATTCCGCTTCCGAAGGCTCGCCACTGATCTACTACAACACGCGGCTGGGCGGCTTCCAGAGCCCCGAATACTCGTTTCCGAATTCCGCCGCAAATTCCGAGACGCTCTTCCTGCTCCGCCAAATGCTGTTGTACGAAGATCTGAAGGACAACGTGGAGACCGGAGTGGTGCACGTGATGCGCGGAGTTCCGCGCACGTGGCTTGATCCGGGCAAGACAGTGCGCTTTGAAAAGGCGCCGACGTACTTTGGACCGATGTCGTTTCGCGCCGTCGCGGAACCGGGGCGGATTCGCGTCAGCGTGACGCCACCGCAACGTACAGCCAGTCTGCATGTGCACATTCGCCGGCCGCTCCATTCGGTGCGTCTAAACGGCAAGGCCCATTCGGATTTCGACGCCGCGGCCGGTTTGATCCGCGTCCCGAAAGCGTCGGGCCTTCTCACGCTGGACGCGGAACTGGCGCGATGAATTCCGGGATCTCGCTGAACGTCTGGGACTTGATCGTCTTCTGCGGATACGTGGCCGTGAGCGTGGGCCTTGGATTCTGGGTGTCGCGCAACGGCCGCCAATCGGCGCAAGGCTACTTTCTTGGCGATCGCCAGCTTCCGTGGTACGTAGTCGGAACCTCGATGGTCGCGACTGTTGTGAGCACGGAGCACTTCATCGCGCAGGTGGGCGCCGCGTACTCGCAAGGCATCGTGGTGGCGGCGTTCACCTGGAACGCGTGGATCGTCTACACGCTGTTGGTGTGGATCTTTCTGCCGTACTACATGCGCAGCGGCGTGTTCACCATGCCGGAGTTCCTCGAACGCCGCTATAGTCCGGCGCTGCGGTATTTGTTCGCGGTGTCGCTCGCGCTCGGTTACGTGGCGTCCATCATCGCCGGATCTCTCTACGCGGGTGGTCTTGCGATCGAAAGCGTGACGGGCCTCGATATCCGTTGGGGCATCTGGGGACTGGCGCTGCTGACGGGGGCTTACACGGTCTACGGCGGGCTGAAGTCAGCGGCATGGACGGATTTCATGCAAATGATCGTGATCCTTGCGGGCGGGCTGATGGTGCCGATTCTCGGCCTGATCAAGACCGGCGGAGTTCTGCCGCTGATGCGCGAATTCCCGGAAAAATTCGTACTGTTCCATCCGCCGTCGCATCCGGTGTTTCCCGCGACTGGAGTGTTCACGGGATTTCTGAGCATCGGGCTGTGGTACAACTGCGCGAGCCAGCACATTGTCCAGCGATGTCTCGGCGCGCGCGACGAGTGGCACGCGCGCATGGGCGTGGTGGCCGCGGGATTCCTCCAAATCTGTGTACCCTTCCTGTTCGTTCTTCCGGGGATCATCGCGTGGAAGCTCCATCCGGGTCTCGAACGGCCAGACTACGCGTACCTTGTCCTGATTCGGGATTTAATACCGTCGGGCCTGCGCGGGCTGATTCTCGCGGCCATGGCGGCTGCGCTGATGTCGACGTTGTCTTCGATGATCAACTCTACCTCGACGGTAGTGACGCTCGATCTATACCGCAGGCTGTTGCGTCCGGAAGCAACGGAACGGCAGCAGGTACGTGTGGGCCAGTGGAGCGGCGCGCTCGCGCTGGCGGCCGGCGTCGGGATCGCTCTCTACTACGCGACTTTGAAGGATTCCTTCCTGTTCATCCTGATTCAGGATGTGTTTGCGTACATTGCGCCGCCGTTTGCCGTAATTTTCGCCGCCGGCATTCTGTGGCGGCGCGCGAATGCCACGGGCGCGCTAGCGAGCGTGGTACTTGGACTCCCGTTCAGTTACCTCTTGCGGAACCTGCTTGCGCCGGGGATCAACTATCTTCACAGGGCGCTGTTCGCCTGGATGTTCTGCGTCGCCGTCATGGTGACGGTTTCACTCGTGACCCGCGCTCCCGAAGCGAAAGTCGTGGACGGAATGATCTGGAATTTCAGGTACGCGCAACTGCCCGCGGAGTTGGCTGCACGCTACTCCGGATGGCGCGACTTTCGCGTGTGGTGGCTGGCGTTCGTGGTGGTGGTAATTGCGCTCTATACGTTCTTCTTCTGGTTCGGGCTGCGGTAAGCTCATCTGTTGGTTCAGCTTGAAATGGAAAGAGCGCGGGCTCCGTCAGTAAGTATTCACCTGGATTTTCTGCGCAGCCGTCTTACGTCGCTGGGATCGGCGGTACAACTATTTTTCACGTTGATTCGTAAAGGCTTAACTCCACCCGCGCCCAACACTACAAACGCAGTCGTGTACAATCCGAATCAGGGCGCGTGATCTTGCCCTCGCTGATCCAGACGGCAATAATCGCAAATTTAGTTTTCTGCGTCACCCCCATGCCAAATATATGATAAACAGCCACTTAAAAACCAGACCAAGGATGCGGCGCGAATTTCCTGCGCCTTTTCGGCTCCCCATTCGCGTTACGGTCCTCCCCCCCTAACACGACACCCCCAGGAACCCGTTCAAACGAGGAACAATTCAAAATTAATTTTCTGCGTCACCCAATCCCAAACGCATGATAAAACGACACTTGCGCGGCTCTGCGGAGCCTGGGTCCTTTTCTTCTGGCCTTGGAGGGCAGTCGCTTTCGACTCCCGCTGCGCGAGGCGCGGCTTCTACCAGGTTACGATTGCGGGCGGCGCCAAACAGCGTTCGAACAAGTGGCACATCGCTCCGGCGGGCACGGAAATCTGCAAGAAGCGATACGCGGCGCGGACTCTCCCCCACACCGGTTAGGCTCCCTCCGCGCCCCCAATTCCCACCGGCGTCCGCGTATAATGACGGAAGTTCAGGAGATCTCCGAATGAAGCTGCAAACTGGTCCATTCTTGTCCATCTGTCTGCTCTTGCCGTGGCTCGCGTGGGGCCAGACGGGCACGGACGGTTCCATCCTGGGCGTGGTGAAAGATCCGGCGGGCGCCGTAGTCGTCAGCGCGTCGGTCGAAATCAGGAACCTCGAGACCGGGATGACGCGCTTGGCATCTACCGACTCCGCCGGCGCCTTCGAAGTGCTTGCGCTTCCACGTGGCCGCTATCAGATTCACATCACGGCCAGCGGGTTCTCCGCCTGGCAGTTGAACAACACGGCCCTCGGTGTCGCCGAGATGAAGCGCGTCTCGCCGGTCCTGAAGATCGGCAGCGTCCAGGACGCCGTCGAAGTCGTCGCCAACGCGGCCACCGTGCAGACCGAAAAGGCTTCGGTCGAAACCGCGATCGAGGAGAAGCAGATCCGCGACATGCCGCTCAACGGACGCAATCCAGTTGAACTGGTCACGCTCGCGCCCGGAATGCGCTTTCTAGGGCGCGCCGGCCTCTCCGGCGAAACCACCGCCCAGGGCGGCGGAAAGCGTGAGGATCAGACCGGGTTCAGCGTCGATGGCCTCGACGCAAACGATTCAAGCACCGAGAAGGGCATCGGGATCCCTAATGTCGATACGATCGCGCAGTTCTCCGTGCAGACCGCGAACTTCACAGCCGAGAATGGCCGCAATCCGTTGCAAGTCGGCATGGTGACCAAGTCCGGCACGAATAGCTGGCACGGAACGCTGTGGCAGTTTCATCGCAACTCGGCAGTGGATGCGCGGAATACGTTTGCCGCCACCACCCCGAAGCTGATCCGCAATCAGTACGGATACAGCCTCGGCGGACCCGCTCTGAAGAACCGCCTCTTCCACTTCTCAAGCTACGAAGGCACCCGCATCCGGCAGGAGCGCAATTTCAACTCGCCCACCATTCGCGCCGAGATGCTCGAGGGAGACTTCGGCGCGCGCCGCATCACCGATCCGCTGGCGAGCAACGCGCAGTTTCCGAACAACCGCATTCCCGTAGCGCGCTTTTCCACGGCATCGCGTTTCTTCTTCCCTTACATCTTGCAGCCAAACTCAGGAGTGGATCGCTACCGCGCGCTCGCGCCCGTACCGAACGACGCCGCGAACTTTCTGACCCGCATCGATTACAACCTGAGCGCGTCGCATCGTCTCTACGGCCGCTGGGTGTGGCTCGCGAACGACACGGGTAATCCAGGGTACAGGCCCGATGTCGTCATGACACAGACCCTGGGCCAGCACAACGCGGCGCTCGGTTACATCTGGACTATCAACAGCAAGACTCTGCTCACCATTTCCGGCGGCTTCATCCTCTCCGATACGCACGTCGATTCCAACAACGTCGGGAAAGACAATCTGACACAGCGCGCCGGCATTCAGGGCTTTCCCACGGAGGGCCGCGAAGGCGCCATCGGCCTGCCGAACGCGACCTTCACCGGATACACGGGGTTCTCTCTTCCGTCGCAGGTTCCGGGCCGTTTCCGGCGGCAGAATTTGGATACGAAGGCGGGAATGAGCCATATTCTGGGCAGGCACACCATCGGCTATGGATACAACTTCAATGAGCGGCGCACGATTGCCTACCACTCATCGACATCGCCGCGCGGCACGTTTGCGTTCAACGCACAGTACACCGGCGACGGCTTCGCCGATTATCTCCTGGGATATCTCAACAACAATGAGCGCAACTATCCGCTGAATACTTTCGGCATGGCTCACTCACCTTACTCCGCGCTTTACGCGCAGGATAACTGGAAGATTCACTCGAATTTGAGCTTGAACGTTGGCATCCGGTACGACTACTGGCACGAGAAGGGCCTCGTCCGCAACACGGGCGCAACGTTCATTCCCCGGCTTGGCAAAGCGATCGCGTCCACCGATGCGAACGGCAACGTCGATCTCTCGTCGCAGACCACTGCGCGCTTCCTGGGGCCGGCAACTCGGGACTTGTGGATCTCGGCCAAAGACGCCAACATTCCCCGAGGCCTGTTCGAGGCGTCGGGATATTTCTCGCCCAGGCTGGGCGCGGCGTGGCGCGTATTCGGCAACGATTCGCTCGTTCTGCGCGCCGGATACGGTGTATTCACGGGCAATTACAACGGCAACATCACGGGTTCGCAGGTGATCGGCCCTCCGTATTGGACTTTCGAGAGGGTCACCTTCGCGCGCGCAACGTTACAGAAGTGGGAGACCTCGTTTCCGGCCGATCCGCAGGCTTTCATCGCTTCCTCGATCGCAGCGGCCGCTTACGACGTGAAGCCGATGAAGGTGCGGGAGTGGAACATCGCGCTTGAGGCGATGGCGCCGTGGATCAAGTCCGTCGTCACCCTGTCCTACGTGGGCAACCGCGGGCGCGACTTGATTACCCGGAACGACTACAACGAAGTCCGCGCAGGCTCCTACGCCAACTTGCAGGCGGCGAAACCGTACCCGAGCCTGGGAACCGTAAGGCTGTATGAGAACATCGGGCGCAGTTGGTACAACGCCCTCCAAGTGAAGGCTGAGCGGCGATTCCAGCGCGGCTTCGGCTACATCTTCTCCTACGCTTTCGCACGCAACATTGACGAGAACGGCGCGTCCGTCACGGACTTCCCGCTTCCGTATTCTCCGGCTGGCTACAACCGTGGCCGGAGCGAGCTTGAACGTCGCCACATCATGACCATTAACGGCATTTGGGAAGTGCCGTTCGGCAAGGGACGCCGCTTCGGAACCGCCATTCCGCGAGCCGCCGGCCTGATTGCGGGCGGATGGCAGGTGACTGGGATCTATACTTTTGTTTCGGGCGCGCCGCTCACGTTCACGGTGCCGGGCGCGACGCTCGGCAACGGTTTCAACACACGGCCGAATATCGTGGGAGAGATTCGCTCGGCGAATCCGGGAGTCAACGCGTGGTTCAATCCGGCGGCCTTCGCCGTGCCGGCTCGATTCGCCTACGGCAGTTCCGGGATCGGATTGATCGACGGACCCGCGCAGCACAATTTGAACCTCGCGCTGATGAAGGATTTCCATGTAACGGACACGCGCTTCTTCCAATTTCGATGGGAACTCTTCAACGCGCCGAACCGCGTGAATCTCGGCGACCCCGGCACAACCATCGGGCAGTTGAATACCGGCCAGATCACAACCGCGGATTCCGCGCGCCAGATGCAATTCGGTCTCAAGTTCATCTTCTGAATGCGCATTCTCCGGATAGAAACCATCCCGGTAAGAGTGCCTCTTAATCCGCGCCGGATGATTCGCGGGAGCCTCGGGGCGCATGACGTCTCGCCGTTTCTTCTTGTCAAAGTTCACACGAGCGAAGGCATAACGGGGCTTGGCGAGGTTTCGTGCACGCCTCGCTGGAGCGGCGAGGATCAAGTCACGGCGGCGCACCTGATTCATGCGTATTTCGAGCCGTTGTGGGTGGGTGAAGATCCGCGAAACGTCGAAGCGTTATCTCGTAAGTTGCGCCTGGGCGCGGCGGGCAACTTCTTCACCAAAGCAGGGCTTGAGATGGCCCTTTGGGACATCCTTGGAAAGGCCTGCGGACTTCCCGTGTACCGGCTGTTAGGCGGAGCGGTGCGCGAGAACGTGCGGACGAAGTTTTCCATATCCGGAGTAGCGCCTGAGGAAGCGGCGGAAATCGCGAAGTGGGCCTACCTGCAGGGCTTTCGGGAAATGAAAGTGAAGGTAGGCGCTGAAGGCGACGTGCGGCGCGTGGAAGCTGTTTGTAAGGCCATCGACGTGAAGCCCGGCGTGGACGCCAACGGGGGTTGGGACGTTCCCACGGCGATTGCCCGCGTCGCGGAGATGCCCGCCATCGCATTTGTGGAACAGCCCGTGGCTCCAGGAGATCCGGACCGTATGGCGGAAGTGAAGCGCGCGATGCGCGTGCCTGTGGTTGCGGACGAGAGCCTCTACACGCCGCAGGATGCGTTGGCGTTGATCAAGGCGCGGGCGGCCGACGTGTTCTCGATTTACGTCGGGAAGAGCGGCGGCATCGGCAACGCCCGGCAGATTGCCGCGGTCGCTGAAGCGGCAGGTATCCCTTGTACCATCGGAAGCAACCTCGAGATGGGCATCGCCAGTGCGGCTATGCTCCACCTTGCGGTATCGACACCCGCCG
>SHUI01000080.1 GCA_009697455.1 Bryobacterales bacterium | reverse complement strand
GTTCCTTCGGCACGTAGTCGATAAGATAATCGGCCAGTTGCCGAAGCCGGGCGGATTCCGAGCGGCTTTGAAGCAGCAGTTGCCGGAACTCAAGGTCCTGCACCATGTGTCCAAGCTGGAAGCTAAGCTGCGGATCGTCGAGCTTGGGGTCGTCGAAAGGGCGTGGCTTGTCGCGAATCAGTCTCAGCAGACGGCCATATTCTCTGAGCGCCAGCGTGTGCAATTCGCGCGGCACCTCGGCGGATTCGTTGTCGTCGAAGTATTCCACCTCGGCGCGCAGGAAGGACTTCTCCTGGTTCAGCATGACGATCTCGAAGCGGCGTCTTCCGGAGGCGAGGATGTCGAGCTGCCCGTCGCCGTAGCGCTTGACGACATCGTCGACCCCGACGGTGCAGCCGATACTCGCAAATCCTTCATCTTTGGAAAGGACCATGCCGAACTCGGTTTTGTCGCGAATCGCCTCGCCTACCATTTCCTTATACCGCTCTTCAAAGATATGCAGAGGCAGCGGTGTGCGGGGGAACACCACGACCGGCAACGGAAATAGAGGCAGGAGCCCGGACTGCATGGTACTATTATTGCGTTTCGACAGCCTGGCGGCAATTTCAGAATGAGAATAGACGGCAAAGTAGTGTTGATTACGGGCGCTTCGGAAGGAATCGGAGCGGCGTGCGTGGAATCGTTCAGGCGACGCGGAGCCAGGCTCTCGCTCGTGGCGCGCTCCGAAGAGAAGCTGAAGCAGGTGGGCGGGGCCGGAGCCGTCATCACGGCCGGCGACGTGACGCTGCCGGAGACGCGAGATACCGCGGTAGCGCGCACATTGGAGCGATACGGAACCATCGACATTCTGGTGAACAACGCCGGCGTCGGCTTGTATTCGCCGTCCTGGCGCGCCTCGATCGAAGAAACACGCCGCATGTACGAACTCAATTTTTTCGCGCCGCTTGCTCTGATCCAACTCGTGGTGCCGCACATGCGCACGAAAAGGAGTGGCATGATCGTCAACGTGGGGTCGATCGCGGGAAAGATGACTCTGCCGTGGTTCACTCTGTATTCCACGACCAAGTTCGCGCTTGGCTCGCTCACAAGCGGACTGCGGATGGAACTACGGGACGATGGGATTCAGACGATGGTCGTGTGCCCCGGTTACGTGAAAACGCGCTTTCAGACGAATGTGATCGACGGGCATCCTCCGGATCGGCTGCTGCGGGGGCGGAAATTTGCGATCACGCCGGAACAATGCGCTGAGGCGATCACGCGCGGCGTGGAGCGGGATGCCCGAACGGTGGTGACTCCGGCATACAGTTGGATCTACATCGCACTGCACCGGTTGTTCCCATCGCTGATCGACGCGCAGTTGGCGGCGATTTATCACGGGGAGTCCGCCGCGAAATGAATGGGGTGTTTCTCGTCGGTTTCATGGGATCGGGAAAGACAACTGTCGGGAAGTTGCTCGCGGAGCGTCTGGGCTGGACTTTCGCGGATCTCGACGACGACGTCGAAGCGGCGGCCGGCATGACTGTTTCCGGGATCTTCGCCGCGCGAGGCGAGCAGGAGTTTCGCGATATCGAGCACGAGGCGCTAAGGGCGCGCGCCCAGGCCGTTCGCGATGGCGAGCGCTTGGTGGTGGCGCTCGGCGGCGGAGCGTTTGTGCCGGAGCGAAACGTGGAATTGCTTCAAGCGTGCGGGACAACGGTTTGGCTCGACGCGCCCCTCGATGTGCTGAGGGCACGGGTGGAACCCGCCTCGCATCGGCCGCTGGCAAAGGATGCGGCGAAGTTCGAAGAATTGTATCAAGCGCGTCGTGAAGCGTATGGGAAGGCACGGCACCGGATCGACGGCGGTGGCGAGAGTCCGGAAGCTACGGTTGAAAAAATTGTGGCGATCTTAGGGAAGGTAGGCGACACAAAACGATCGCCTGCCCCGTTTGAGTATTCCTGAGTATTGAAGGCGGCTGTGAGGATGTGGTGAACAGTGGGTAGGCCATCGTCTCTTGTGGCCTGCCTGCGCGCGGCACGAGGAGCATCATTACCGTGAGTAAGGAAGCAGAGTTGAGAGAACACGCGCGCGCGATCTTCGCGGCGGCGGTGAAGGCCGCCGATCCCGTGGAAGCCGTACTGCGCCACCTGCGCGTCGAGGGCGGCGAACTGATTGCGGGTACGGCCCGGTTTCCGCTGAGCCGCTTCCGCCGCATCCGCGTGATCGGAGCCGGAAAAGCTGGGGCGACAATGGCCCAGGCCGTCGAAAGGGTGCTAAACGGCCGCGTGGAGGGCGGACTGGTCAATGTGAAATACGGCCACCTCGCGCCAGTTGCCAAAGTCGAACTGAACGAGTGCGCGCATCCTGTGCCCGATGAGGCGGGTGTCGAAGGTGCGAAGCGGATCGCCGCGATCGCGCGGGACGCGGATGAGGGCGATCTGCTGCTGTGCGTCATCTCAGGCGGCGGATCGGCGCTGCTGCCGTTGCCCGCCGCGCCGGTCACGTTGGAAGAAAAACAACGCGTCACGGGCCTGCTGCTTGAATGCGGTGCGACCATTCACGAGATTAACGCCGTCCGGAAGCATATCTCGGACGTAAAGGGCGGCCAACTCGCGCGGCTGGCATTTCCGGCGACGGTGATCTCGCTGATGCTTTCCGACGTCATTGGGGACGATCTTGACGTAATTGGTTCCGGCCCCACCGCGCCCGATGCTTCTACATGGCAGACCGCGCGCGACGTGTTGAACAAGTTCGGAATTTGGGAACGCGTTCCGGAATCGGTGCGCGCGCGTATCGAGAGCGGTATGGGGGGCGGAATCGCGGACACTCCGAAAGCCGGCGATGTCTCGCTCGCGCGAACGGAGAATCTCGTGGTTGGAAGCAACCTGCTGGCCGTCGAGGCGGCAGCGGCGAAGGCGCGTGAATTGGGTTACCAAGCTGTGATCCTTTCGACTTTCATTGAAGGGGAGACGCGGGATGTGGCGCGAATGCACGCGGCGATTGCGAAACAGACGGTCCGGTTCGGCCAGCCCGTCGCGCCGCCCGTGTGCCTGATTTCAGGTGGCGAAACGACCGTCACACTCGGCGAAGGTCATGGCCTCGGCGGGCGCAATCAGGAATTTGCGCTCGCGGCGGCGCTCGACATCGCCGGCCTCGAGAACGTCGTGATTCTGAGCGGAGGGACGGACGGAACGGATGGACCGACCGACGCGGCGGGCGCGCTCGCGGACGGGTTCACCGTGAAACGGGCCGCGGACAGGGGTTGCGCCGCGAAAGACGCTCTCGCCTGGCACGACGCGTATCCGTTCTTCAAAACACTTGACGACCTGCTGAAGACGGGACCCACGAACACCAACGTGATGGATGTACGGCTTGTTCTGGTGGGGATGTAAACCTATAATGATTGCGACGATTGGAGGGACCTCATGACGAATCGAACGGTTGGCGGGCTGCTGCTGCTTTTTTCGAGCGCCGTCTGGGCGCAGGACTACCGAGGCCGGGTCCAGGGGGTGATCACCGACCCCACGAATGCCGCGATTGCGCAGGCCACGGTGCGGCTTCAGAACAACGCTACGAAAACTGTCACCGCCCGCACATCGGACGAAAACGGACGTTACCTTTTCGACTTCGTCGAGCCGGGCACGTATACGCTGACTAGAGAAGGCGCCGGTTTCGGCAAGTTCGTGCGCGAGAACGTGCAGGTTCTGGTGCGGTCGGACCTCACCGTTAATCTGGCGCTGAAGCTCGGTGACGTCAGCCAGACAGTGACGGTGGAGGCGAACGCCGTTGAGATTCAATTCAACACCACGACGCTCTCGCAGACGGTGGACGGCGTCATGCTGAAGGAATTGCCGGTGCTCGCGCGGAATCCGTTTACGCTTGCCTTACTCGATCCGGCGGTGGTCAACCGCTACTCGGACGTTTCGAAGCGCAACCCCTTCTATCAGCTCTCAACCACCGGCGTGGATGTCGGCGGGCAGACCAGCGGACGCAACGAAGTGCAGATTGACGGTTCGCCTATCGGCGTCGGATCGCGCGGATCGTATGCGCCGCCAATGGACGCGGTGCAGGAGTTCACCGTACAGCAGAACTCGGTTGACGCCGAATCCGGCTTCTCGGCAGGCGGCGTTTTGAATGTCGGCATGAAGGCGGGTACGAACCAATATCACGGAAGCGCCTACTACTTTGGCCGCAATCCGAAATTCAACGCCGTGTCGAACGCCTTCACGCGCGCCCCCAATGTGGTGCGCAATCACGTCGAGGGCGGCACCGTTGGCGGCCCGATTCTGAAAAACAAGCTGTTCACGTTCTTCACGTACGAAAGGTGGAACAACCGCCAACCCTACACAAAAGTGATCACACTGCCGACGGATCTTGAACGCGCGGGCGACTTCTCCCGAACGCTCAACAAGGCGGGCGCGTTGCGTCCTATCTTCGATCCTTCCACAACCGTGACCAACGCAGCTACCAACGCTGTTACCCGGCAGCCGTTCGCCGGCAACCGCGTGCCCGCGGCGCGGATGGACCCAACTTCGATGCTCTTCCTGAACGACATCTGGAAGCCGAATAATCCAGGCGACGACCTGACCGGCATTAACAACTACCGTACCGGATACGCCTGGTTCATCAACTACTGGAACGTGTCCAACCGCACGGACTGGAACATTACGCCGAAGTGGAAGATGTTCGCCCGCTACAGCGTGATCCGCACGCGTCTCGATAACAACAACTACGGCAACAGCGTCGCCACCACGTCCGATAACGGCGGTCTGATGGATGCGCTCAACGGCGCGGTCGATACCGTATACTCGTTGAACGCCCGCACTGTGATCAACTTCCGGATGGGCGTTGTCTACTCGGAGGACGAATACGATTCCGAATGGGCGAAGCTTGGCGAAGCCGGCTTGGCGAAATACTGGCCGAGCAACCCCTGGTACAAGCCATACACCGCCGATACGCCAGCCGTCTACTATCCCAACCTGAACATCGGTGGCGCGACGTTCGGCAAATCCAGTTGGTGGAGCTACCGGCCTCGCAAGTACTCCTATCAGGGAAGCGTTGCCCACGACCGCGGCCGCCATTACATGAAAGCCGGCATGGCATTTCGCCATGCGTTCGAATATTCGCAACTGCCGAATCTGGGGACATTTCCCTTCACGGCCAATCTGACGGCCGATACCTACCTCGCGCCGAACCTGTTGAATTCCGGAAGCGCATGGGCCACGTTCCTGCTTGGAGCGATCGACAATGGCCTGCTTGCGAAGTATGTTTCTCCCCGATACACGAAACAGGACCAATACGGCGTGTTCTTCCAGGATGACTTCAAGTTGAACCGCCGCCTGACGTTGAATCTCGGCTTGCGGTGGGAGTACGAAACCGCGCCGTCTGAGCGTCAGGGGAGGTTGGCCCGTTACCTCGATTTGACGAATCCTATTCCTGAGTTCCAGAGCAATGCGCCTGTCATGCCGCCGCAAGTGGGCACCATAACGGGGGCGGTCAAACCGGTCTACAACGGAGCCTGGATCTATACGGACGGCAAGAACCCTGGCCTTTATCGCGCCCCGCGAACGAACTTCCTGCCGCGGTTGGGCTTGGCTTACCGAATCAATGACAGGTCGGCTCTGCGAATCGGGTACGCGCGGTACGCGGTACCTGTAATGAGTATTCTCGGATACTCCTGGATCTTGCCTTCGACGGATGGCTACTCTACGCAGTCCAACGGTCCAGTGACGCTGCAGGGCATCCCGCAGGGCGTGTTCAGCAATCCATTCCCGGCATCTAATCCGCTGGTTCTGCCTGCTGGCCGTGCGGGCGGGCGCAATACAAATCTCGGATCGACGGACGCCACCACGTGGTCGCGCCAAAAACTGCGAACACCCATGAACGACCGCTTCAACTTCACGCTGGAACGCGATCTCATGCGCGGCTTCAAATTCGACGGAACCTTCTTCATGAACTTCGGCCACGACATGGTGCCGGAGGGGCAGGGGGGCAATGGCGGATTCGGACGGGGGTTGAACCTGGTTGATCCGCAACTCGGCTATACGTACAAATCCACGCTGACAGCGCCGGTCAACAATCCGTTCTTCGGACTTCCGGCGAGTCTGATGCCGGGACAGCTTCGCGGACAGCGCACCGTTCCACTTTCGACGTTGATACGGCCCTATCCCCAGTATGGGGACCTGACGGAAGGCTTCATGCCGGGCATCGAGAACCGGTACAAGGCGCTCCAGCTTCGCGTGCAGAGGCGTTTCGCGACAGGGTATAGCGTGGTGTGGGGCTACAATTACAATCGCGAACAAACGGGTGCGTTTTTCAATGCGCCAGATCAATACGCGGAAAAACTGACCATGATCCCGGCCGCCCTTCCGCGGCATCGGATGACGGTCGCGACGACCACCGATGTTCCCTACGGCCGCGGCCGCCATTTCGGCCGGACCGCCAATCCGGTTCTGAACGCCGTTTTTGGCGGCTGGTCGACAAGCAGCATCTTCCTGTGGAATTCGGGGTCATTCTTGCGTTTCGGGCAGTTGGATGTTTCCGGCGAGCCCGGGGCGGCGGCACGCGACTGGGGAAAGTGGTTCAACACGGCCGTATTCAAACAAGCGACGCCCTTCACGCCGCGCACGAATCCGTTTCAATACGAGGGAGTCACCGGGCCCAGATATTGGAGCCTGGACAGCACGCTCTCGAAGAATTTCAACGTGACGGAGCGGTTCAAACTCGAGGTGCGGTTCGAGGCCTATAACCTTACGAACAGCGTGATGCCGGGTAACCCGAACCTGACGGTGACGAGTACGCAGTTCGGCGTGGTCAACTCGCAGGTGAACTATGGCCGCGAGGTGCAGTACACGTTGCGACTGCATTTCTAAGGTGGCGAGCTGCCGGCCCGAGCTCCGGCCGCGGCAAGTGTTCAAGAAGGGCATCGGCGCCTAATCCAAACCGTATCCGAGGTTTCGGGGGGCCGTAGTGGAGGAATCTGGGACCCCGGCTCCACTCGGGTAGAATAGGAATCTACTTCTTATGTCTACATCCCCGGAACGGCAGCAGGCCGCGAAGGTCGTGGTCGCGACCACGGTTGCCCTGTCGTTCATTTCCTTTTGGCGCGCCGCGTCCATCGTGCTCAGCGATCTCGCGTCGTCCGCCTTCTATGCCGGCGGAATCGCCGAGCATGCCATCGGAAAAAGCGCGCCTTGGTTTATTCTCGGGGTCATGTTTTTCAGCTTCGCCGTGCGTTCCGTGTACATGGAGAGCTGCAGCATGTTCGTGCGCGGCGGCGTGTACGTCGTGGTTCGCGACGCCATGGGTCATTTTGCGGCCCGCCTTTCCGTCTCCGCGTTAATTTTCGATTACATACTGACCGGGCCCATCAGTATTGTGACCGCCGGCCAATATCTGGGGCACCTCATCAACGAGCTAAGCGGTTTGATGCACATCGATTTCCGGCTCGCACCGAACAGTTTTTCCTCTTACTTTGGAATCGTCATCACGATTTATTTCTGGTGGAGCAACGTCAAGGGCATTCACGAGTCGAGCGGGAAGGCGCTGCGTATCATGCAGATCACAACCGTGATGGTGGTGGCGTTTCTGATCTGGTGCCCCATTACTTTGCTGATTCGCGGAAACGTCGAGTTGCCGCCCGCTCCGATTCCGGCGAATCTCGAATTCAGCGACGACGGTCTCGGCTGGTTCAAGGGAACGATCTGGCCGCAGATTTCGTTCGCGGCGGTGCTGATCGCCTTCGGGCACTCGCTTCTCTCCATGAGCGGATTTGAAACGCTTGCCCAGGTATATCGCGAAATTGGCTATCCGAAGATGAAAAATCTGAAGATCACCGCCAATATCGTTTGCTTCTACGCGGTGCTTTCCACCGGCGTGATAACGCTCTTCGCTGGAATGGTGATTCCGGACGCCGCGCGGAAGGGCTACGTGGACAACCTGTTGGGCGGCCTCGCGATGCACCTCGCGGGGCCCGAGATTCTGCGCATCGGCTTTCACGTCTTCGTGGTGATCGTCGGTGTGTTGATTCTTTCCGGAGCCGTGAACACTTCCATTATCGGAGCAAATGGCGTCTTGAACCGGCTCGCCGAAGACCGTGTACTGGTCGATTGGTTCCGCAAGCCCCACCGCCGCTTCGGAACCAGTTCCCGCCTTATCAACATGATCGTGATCCTGCAGATCGCCACGATCGCTTTCAGCCGCGGTAACGTGATTTTCCTCGGTGAAGCCTATGCCTTCGGCGTGGTGTGGAGCTTCTTCATGAAGTCGCTTGGCGTGCTGGTGCTGCGATTCAAACGGCACGACCAGGAGTATAAGACGCCGTTCAACTTCTCAGTGGGTAGCGTCCAATTTCCAGCGGGACTCGCGCTGACCACGCTCGTGCTGTTCCTGGTTGCGATTGCAAATCTGTTTTCGAAAAAGATCGCCACCGTGTACGGCGTTGGTTTCACTGTTGTCCTTTTTCTCGTCTTCACGATATCCGAATACATCAACAAGAAAAAAACACTGATGACAGCCGGCCTTGAAGAGTTCAACCTCGACCAGCAGCCGGAGATCACCGGGGACACCATTCACGCCCGGCCGGGCTGCGTTCTGGTAGCCGTCCGCGACTATCACCGTATGGCCCACTTCCAGAATGTGCTGGAGAAGACGAATCTGCGGCGTCACGACATCGTGGTGATGACGGTGCGCCCGATCTCAACCGGAGCCGGTGAATATGAACTCGGCGCAAACCAACTATTTTCCGATTACGAGCGGGAACTGTTCTCCGCGGTCGTCACGATGGCGGAAAAGCAGGGGAAGACCGTCGACCTGCTTGTTGTACCGGGCATCGACCCATTCGACGCCATGGTCCAAACCGCGGCCAAATTGCAGGCGTCGCGCCTGGTAAGCGGAGTTTCGGCGCGCATGGCATCTGAGGAACTGGCTCGGAGGATCGGTTTGGCTTGGGAGGTCTTGCCCGAACCGCGGCATCCGTTTTCGCTTGAAGTCATCAGCCCCGGACGGCCCTCCGTCTACGTGAATCTCGGTCCGCATCCGCCGCGTCTTTGGCCGGAGGATCTGGACCGGTTGCACGAACTCTGGCTGGGGCTGTCTCAAAGCGGTTTCGGCGCCACTCTGCATCATCGGGACGTGATCGGCGTCGCGTTGCGCCGGATGGAGGCGGACATCCAGGGGGACCGGAAGCAGGAAGTGTTGGAAGATTTGAATCGCGAAATCCGTAAGACTTGAAAGAAGACCCGAGGATGCCGAGGTTCTGCGACGTCAGTCTGCCCGTTCCTCTCGATCAGCCTTTCACTTACTCGCTTCCAGATACGTTGCGTCATCGTGTAAAAGAGGGCTGCCGTGTGGTGGTCCCATTCGGGCCGCGAAAGTTGACCGGCGTGGTCCTCCGCTGCCACGACGACGAGCCGCCGCCGGATATCGCCACGCGCGAAGCCCTTCGCCTCATTGACGGCGTTCCCGTGCTAGGCCCGGATCTGCTCGCGCTCGGAAAATGGATCGCCGGCTACTACTGCGCCCCTCTCGGCGAAGTCCTGCGTTCGATGCTGCCGCTCGCGGCCGAGATCCGCTCGGGGAAAACGTATTCGATTTCGGATGCGGGCCGCGACGCGGTGCGTCAATTGTTGTTCGACGCCTCGCCGGAAGATCCCGTGGTACAGGTGCTGCGTCTGCTTGAGATGCGGCCGCTTTCCGCCGCCTATCTCGCAAAGAAGCTGCCGCTTGCGGACAAAGCGTTGAAGTCCCTTGAGCGCCGTGGTTTCGTGATCGCGGAACAGATTCAGGAGGAGCGCGATCCGCTAAAAGCGCCCGCGGACAGGCTGCAGATCGAACTGTCGGAGAAGCGGGTGGAAGGCTTCAAACTACCGAAAGCGGAGCGGGAACTGCTGGCGTTTCTCGATCTGCACCCCGGTTCGCACAACTTGAGGGACCTGGAAGGAACGGTACGCGCCTTCGGCCCCGCCGCCCGCTCGCTCTCGCGCAAGGGATTCGTGACAGCGGTGCGGACCATGGCCGGTACGAACGCCTCGGGGCCGCTCCGCGTGCCCCACGCTCTCAACACCGCGCAATCGGGAGCCTTCGAGAAGATCGCGGCCGCCATCCGTTCGAAGCAATTCTCAGCGTTTCTGCTTCACGGAGTGACGGGTTCAGGCAAGACGGAAGTCTACCTGAATGCCATCGAAGTGACCCTGTCAATCGGCCGCGGCGCGCTCCTGATGGTGCCTGAGATCGCTCTCACGCCCGCGGTCGCCGGTCAGTTCTTCAGCCGCTTTGGCGCAAATGTCGCGATCCTCCACAGCGCGTTCACGGATACTGAGCGCGCGGAACAATGGCGTCGGATACAGGCGGGAGCGGCCGGGGTTGTCGTGGGAACTCGGTCCGGGATCTTCGCGCCCATTCCCGATCTGGGTCTGATTGTGGTCGATGAAGAGCACGACCAAAGTTATAAGCAGGAGGAAACGCCGCGCTATAACGGCCGCGACGTCGCGCTGGTTCGTGCGCAGGCAGCAGGCGCCTGCGTGGTCCTCGGTTCCGCGACACCGAGTCTTGAAACCCGGTACAACGCGGAACGCGAGAAGTATACGCTTATCGAACTGAACGAGCGGGTGGAGGCGCGGCCCATGCCGCAGGTGGAACTGGTCGACATGCGGCAGGAGTTTCTCGAAACGCGAAAGCAGGCCACGTTTTCGCGCCGTTTGATCGATGCGATTGGCTTCCGCCTCGAGAATGGCGAGCAGACCATGGTGCTGCTCAACCGGCGCGGCTTTTCGAGTTTCGTCGCGTGCCGCTCCTGCGGAGAGCGGGTACAGTGCGCGAACTGCGCGCTCACGCTCACCTATCACCGGCGCGACCGGCGCATGCTTTGCCACGTCTGCAACTACGCGGAGAAGGTTCCCGAGTTCTGTCCGAAATGCCAGAGCGAGCATATCTATTTTCTGGGAGTGGGGTCGGAGAAAGTGGAGGAGGAACTGCATCGGGAGTTTCCGAAAGCGCGAATCGCGCGACTCGACCGCGATACGGCGACCGGCAAACGGCAGTACGAAACAATTCTACAGGGCTTCCGCGACCGTAGTTTCGATATCCTGGTGGGCACGCAGATGATCGCGAAGGGGCACGACATTCCGAACGTTACGCTGGTTGGAGTGGTCTCGGCCGACGTCGGGCTTTCCATGCCGGACTTTCGCGCGGCGGAGCGGACGTTTCAGTTGCTCACGCAAGTGGCGGGGCGTGCCGGCCGCGGCGACCTTCCCGGCATCGTGCTGATTCAGACGATCAATCCGGATCACTACGCCGTGCGGATGGCGGCGAAGCACGACTATCAGACGTTTTACGAAAAGGAACTGAATTTCCGGCGTCTGATGCACTATCCACCCTTCAGCGCGATGGCGAACATCCTCGTACGCAGCGAGAAGCAGGAGCAGGCGCTAAAGATGACCTCCGAGTTGAATCTGTTCCTGCAACCGGCGCCCGCGAAGCTGAAGATCATGGGTCCCGCGGAGGCGCCGGTCGCGAGGCTCAAGAACGAGTTCCGGTATCAGTTCCTGATCAAGGCGGCGAGCCGCGTGGCGCTCAAGGACTTTCTGCAACGCGCCCGCGAGTTCGCGCTGAGAGAGAAGTGGAACGCGACGGCGCTGGTAATTGACGTCGATCCGTTCACGTTGATGTAAAATGATCCGCCCACTCGCCCTCCTCCGCGGCCCCGGCGGCCAGAGAGTTGCGCTATCCCAGCGCCGTATCATGCTGGACCAAGATCGCTATGAGTGACGTCAACGAAAGACTCCAGTGTTCCGCTGCGGGGACCGCGGCCTTCGATGTGGTCATCGCCGGCGCGGGATTCGCCGGTCTCTACATGCTTCACCGCGTCCGCGGACTCGGGCTCACGGCGCGCGTGTTTGAGGCGGGCGGAGGCGTCGGAGGCACGTGGTTCTGGAACCGCTATCCCGGCGCGCGTTGCGATGTCGAAAGCCTGGAGTACTCCTACTCATTCTCCACGGCGCTGGAACGCGAGTGGAAATGGTCCGAACGCTACTCCGCCCAGACGGAGATTTTGAGCTACCTCAATCACGTCGCCGATCGCTTCGACCTCAGACGGGACATCCAGTTCGATACCCGCGTCGCCGCCGCTCATTTCTGTGAAGCCGAAAACCGTTGGACCATTGAAACGAATCGCGGCGCCGTAACGGCGCGCTTCTGCATCATGGCAACCGGGTCTTTCGGCGGCGAAGGTGCCGGAGATCGAAGGACTCGACACTTTCAAGGGTAAGTCGTATCCCACTGGACACTGGCCGCCTGATGGCGTCGACTTCATGGGCCAGCGAGTCGGTATCATCGGCACGGGATCGTCCGGCATTCAGTCCATCCCCATCATCGCCGCCCAGGCCGAGCACTTGTTCGTCTTTCAGCGCACGCCTAATTTCAGCGTACCCGCGTGGAACTCGCCCCTCGATGCGGATACAGCGCGGGATTGGCCGGCGAACCGCGCGGCGTACCGGCTGACGGCCCGCTCGTCCGTTTTCGGTCTCCTCGTCCCGAGAGGCGAGCAGTCCGCCCTCGAAGTTTCTCCCGAAGAAAGGCAGCGAGCCTACGAGGCGCGGTGGCAGCGAGGGGGTCTTGGTCTACCCAGCGCATTCGCCGACCTTCTCCTGAGCAAGGAAGCCAACGATTCGGCGGCTGAGTTCGTCCGTTCTAAGATTCGCGGCATCGTTCGCGATCCCGCTGTCGCCGAGGCGCTCTTGCCGAACGGCTACCCTCTTGGCGCCAAGCGGATGTGTGTCGATACCGGCTACTACGAGACCTTCAACCGCCCCAACGTCACCCTCGTTGACGCCCGAACCGAGCCCGTCGAAGAGGTCACATCCGCGGGATTGCGGACGGTAAGCGCGGAGTACGTATTGGATAGCCTCGTATTCGCCACGGGTTTCGACGCGATGACGGGCGCTTTGCTTAAGATGGATATCCGGGGCCGCGACGGCGGCAGTCTCCGCGAGAAATGGACGGAAGGCCCGCGCACTTACCTGGGCATCATGATCGCCGGCTTTCCGAACCTGTTCACGATCACCGGCCCGGGCAGTCCATCGGTGCTCAGCAACATGATCGTCTCGATTGAGCAGCACGTCGATTGGATTGCCGATTGCCTTGCTTACCTCGGCGAGCGCGGCCACGCGCGAATCGAGGCGACGGCGGACGCGGAAGCAGGTTGGGTTGCGCACGTGAACGAAGTCGCGAACATGACGCTGTTTCCACTGGCCAATTCCTGGTATGTGGGGGCGAACGTTCCCGGAAAGCCGCGCGTCTTCATGCCCTACATAGGCGGCGTCGGGATCTACCGGCAGATCTGCGATGGTGTCGCGGCGAAGGGCTACGAAGGGTTCTCGTTCGGCGCCTGACCCCCGCAGGCTGTAAGCTGAAAACTATAAATGTTCTATCGAAGTCCTGCTCCTGATCGTTCCGCCGCAACACCCATGGGCGCGGATGCCTTACAGTCGTTCGATTCCATGGAGGGCTTGTACGTCCACCCCATCCTCACGCCCACGACGGCAGCCTCCGCTACCCCCGCCCGCACGCTGTCCGGATTCAGCATCGCCGGCATCATCACGGCGTTCTCCTACGCTGCTCACTATCTGCCCTTCGCCCCGTTTCGAATTCCCGCCGATTCGGGATTCCGCAGACCCGTTAGCGCCGCCATTATCGCGATTATTCTGGGTCTAGCTGCCCGTGGCCTCGGTTGGGCGCCGCCGCAGTCGCTCGACCAGTGCAAGCGCCTGGTCAAACGGCTCATGCCGCTGCTGATCGTACTTACGGGAGCGGGGCTCGATCTCGCCCTCATCCCTGCCATTGGAGCGAAGACTCTCGGCATCATCGTCGCCTGCATCGCGATCGCGTTTTTCTCCGCGCTGCTGTTTGGGCGACTGATCGGAACGCTGCCGAAGACGTCCATTCTGATCGGCGTCGGCACCGCCATCTGCGGAACCAGCGCCATCATTGCCGCCGCGCCCATCCTCGATGCGGAAGACGAAGACATCACGCTGTCGGTTGGAACCGTCAACCTTTTGGGTCTGTTGCTCCTGTTCTGCTTTCCCCTGATAGCGGGACTGTTCAATATGCGTGGCAACGACTTCGGCGTGTGGGCGGGCACCTCCATCCATGCCGTGCCGCAGGTGGTAGCGGCAGGCTTCGCTCACAGCGAGCGCGCAGGGACTCTCGCCACACTTGTGAAACTGGTTCGCGTCACGCTGCTTGCGCCTTTCCTGATCCTGTTGATGTTCGCTTACGCGCGGCGGGCCGGAAAAGAAGCGGGACGCTACAAGATCCAGTTCTCGAGGATGGTGCCTCCTTTCCTCTGGGGATTCCTTCTCATGGCTCTGCTGACGACGCTTCAGGCCGTCCCCACCCTAAGTTTTCGGCTGGCTTCCTGGGCGCCGGAGGCCGTGCGCGAGTTCCAGATCCCGCTGGCCGGTCTCCTGGTTGACGGCGGGAACGTCCTGCTCACCATCGTGATGGCCGCCATGGGGCTTGAAGTCAACCTGCGGACGATGTCCAAGGTCGGCAAACAGGCGCTAGTTACCGGCCTCGCTGCGTGCGTCACGTTGTCACTCTTCAGTTGGCTGATGATCGCAGCGCTGCTGGTGTAGCTCCAGCCGGATGTACCCGGTCTGGTAAGGGCGCCGCACCCAGCCCAGGATCACCACCAGCAGCGCACCGCCAAAAACCCCGCCACCGGCAGGGCCGCCAAGGTTGCACAATAGCACTAGAGGAACCAAATCGCAGCCCGCTTATGTCCTTGATGTATTTGAGCATCGCGCCAGAGGCTCACATCAACAGGCTCGTATCCGAAACGCTTTGCCGTGACTCACTCGCCCCTCAATAGACCGTCAATTGCGGTGCTGCTGGCTCAATGCCACCTCACCTGTAGAACGGCTGTGACGTGAGCCAGCTTGGCCCGTACTTCAACTCCGGCTTGCCCACTTCGAGCGCGCCCAAATCCGGTGCGCGTCCCACGAAGCCGTCATTCACAGTCGGAATCGCGACGCCCGCATCCACCGCCTTGCTCCCCGCCTTCAACTTGAAATTCAGGTCCATCGCGTGATACATGGCATGGCGCTGTGAAGGATCAGGAGGAATCATCTTCTCGAAAATATCGAAATCCACTTCGATCCCATGCGCCTCCTGCCCCGTCGCGCTCTGGAAATCCGACAGCGTTCCGAAACTCTTCCAGTCCGCCGGCTTTGGTTCGTAGATCCGCTCGCCGGTCTTCGGTCCCAACCACAGATATTGATCGGCGACGCCCCTGTTCCGCCGGAAGCCGTTGTAGTCCGAGCTGTATGCGTCCGTCGCGTTCGCCCACGCCATGATGCCCCGGCCTGGCGTATCGCGCCCAAGAAAGAGGTTGTTGCGGTAGTGCATGTTTGACGAAGGGTCCCGAATCACGTGCTCACCAATGATCGTGTTGTGATAGACGAGCAGCCCTGCGGGCTTGGCTGAAAACTTGAACGCCACGCCGCTCGGAACGTGATAGACGATATTGCGGATGAAATACACCGGTCCGCCGAACACGGGTTGCGAACTGTAGCCGCCGTGCGCCGCGTTCACTCCGCGATTGTTGAAAACGCGGATATTGTGGACGCCGCCGTCGGTCTCGACGTAGTCGTCGCCGAGCATGTGCATGTCGTTGCCGTAAATGTCGATCGACGATGCCCGCCGCTCCGGGTCCTTTTCGGGCGTGCCGTAGGTGGAGATTCCGATCGCGTCGTGGAAGTACGCGATCGCGTTTCGCGCAATCACGTGCCCAGGCCCGTACACCTTGACGGCGTAGTAGCTCCTCATCTCGTGTGATCCGAAGGGACCGGCGCTCGTCCAAAGCGGCCCGGTCCAGCCGATCAGCCGCGCGCGGTCGAGGCGTCCCAGAAACACATTGTCGGCGATGTAGAAATCGCTCGATCCCGCATACTCCGTCCAAACACCGAAGCCGACGTCTTCGAAGCGGCAGTTCTTGACGGTCAGTCCAACCGCGCCTAGCACTTCTTTCTGCCCGGCGAAGATTCCCACATCCGTGTTGCGGATCGTGATCCCGTCGAAAATGTGATACCGCGAGGCCATCACATCGAAGAGCCGATGGTTGCCGTCGCCGTCGAAGACAACCTCGCCATCGCCCGCGGATTTGATCGTGATCGGCTTGTCCGGAGTTCCTTTGAGCGTTAGCGACATAGTGCCGTCGAACGGCGTCATCATGGGGTCGACGTAATTCCAGCGTTCGGGCTTATAGAGGCCCGCGTGCACCAGGATCGTATCGCCGGGTTGCGCGCGCCGCTCCCATACGACGCTCCAATCGCCGAGTCCCGAGCCATAGTAAGCCTGAAGTACGCTCGTAAAGTTCGGCTCGAGTTTCGCGCCCTGATAATGGGGCGCGTAGACATGCAGGGTGCGGCCTTCCTTCGAGGGCTGCGGTTCCGTGCGCGTTTTGACCTTGACGGTGTGCGTGGTCTCGCCGGACGCGCCATCCGGGTCGGTGAGCTTGAACCTGCACTCGTACTCCGTGCCTGGCTGAAGGTTGAGGATGCTTCCGGCAAAACCGTCTGGCACGGTGTAGTCGAGATGCTCGCGCTCTCGAAAAACGCGTTCCCCGCCCATGCGGAGCAGGGGAAGAGCCGGCCTCCAGGTGGCTTCACCCACCGCGCGAAACTCGACGGCGACGCTGGCGTTACGGTTGGCGTCGCCGGCAATGGGCCATTCGAAGCCCAGGTTCAGAAGCGTGGGATGTTCGACGGTGAACTTCCCGGCCTGAGTGGCGTTTTGCGCGTAGGCGCCGGCCGCGGTTGCGATCAGCGCGGGGAGGAAGAGCGATAAGGGAAATCGAAAGGTCATTGCAGGGAATTATAGCGTGGACGCGGAGGGCAGCGGACGGAGTGTAAGTGTCAATCGTCGGCAGCATCTTTTTCGTGGCCGTGTGTACGATGGTATTGAAGGATCTCAGCCGAAGCATGACGGCGAAACTTGAATTTCCGACTCCAATGCACAGGCGGGCCGCGGAAGCAGTGGTAGATTTCTGCCTGGTCCTGCCGGTACAAGCTGTCTTGCTGGTGAATTCCTGCGCGCGCGGCACGGCCACGGCGGAGAGCGATCTCGACATTGCGCTTTTGATCGATCCGGAGATGTCTACCGGAGAGCGACGGTTGATTGAGCAGGCATGGCGCGAGCGATACGGAAACGGCTCGATCTTTCGCGAGCTTGAAGGACTCAGCCCCTTTGCCGGTGTGCACCTCGACATCTTCGATGGGAGATGGGTACCCGAACCATGGGACGACGGGGGTGGCCCGGATGCTTTTGAAATCGAGATCGGGAACCGCGTCGCGCATTCCGTTCCGCTTTGGGAACGCGGCAACGTGTTCGAGGAGCTTTGCGGCCGCTGGCTGCCCTATTACGGCGAGGCTCCGCGGGTGGAGCGCCTTCGGATGGTGAGTGCCGCCTGCCGCCTCAACATCGAACGGGTCCATGCCGCCGTCAAGCGGGACTTGAACTTCTACGGTTTCGACCGGCTCTATCATGCGCTACAGGAATTTCTTCAGGCGCTGTTTATTTCGCGCGGCATCTATCCGGTCGCCTACAACAAGTGGATTCGCGAGCAGCTTGAAGTTTGGCTCGGACTGCCCGCGCTCTAATGCGAACTGGTGTCCGTGCATGAGATCGGCTGTCTTCGGCGCGAAG